>JBPCIQ010000083.1:0-12952 GCA_051006135.1 Pyrinomonadaceae bacterium
GTGGGACTCTCATCCTGCGGACATCTCCATCTCGGCGATACCAGTAGTCTGCTTACTGTCTTTGAAATTCCGGCGAACCCAGAATCAACCCCACGATCCGTGTTACTGGATCTGTAATGCTAGCGTCTGCCCTGGCCAGTTCCCGACGGCGTTGGCGCGGCCCACCACTGCCCTCCATATCGTTCGCCACCTTAGCCGTTTCAAGCTCGGCTGGTCGCGAAGTAACGTCAATCTCCTGATCGAGTTGCTTCAACAGAGTGTCGCGGGTTCGAGGTGAGATTTCGCCGCCTACGATCACGTTCAGGAAACGATCCATGATTTTCACTTTGTCGTTTGCCACGTCGCCTGCGAAGCGCTTGAGGTCAATACGCGTCCCAGGAATGCGATTGCTCGCGAGCGCCAGGCCGAAATTTAAACGCTCGAGCAGGCCGCCGGTGTTTACCCAGCTTTCGGCGGTGTCTGAATACCCGTTTGGTGTTTGATAGAGATAAAGCGGCTCGCCCATTCTGGCGACCCACTGGTGTAGTTGTGGGCCCCCATTTGTTTCCGCTCCCAGAGTGCGGAGCGCGCTTATCGCAAGCTCAAACGGTCGCTTGATCTTTGAGCGGTAAGCTTCGGGTGAATTGAATTCAGGCGAGACGAAAATCGCCTTCAGTGTTTCACCAATATCCCCGTCGCTCTTTGTGAAAGCAGCGGCGACGCGATCAACAAGAGCCGTCGACGGGTTGTCTGTGACGAAGTAGCGCGACAGTTTCGTGGCAATGAACTTCGCAGTCGCTGGATGGCGGGCAAGAATGTCGAGCACCGCCAGGCCATCTTTGAATCCGCCTCCCGCGGGAATCTTCCGGCCCAAAACTGTCTTCTCCCCGTCGTCGTGCATGCGGGCATTGAAAAAGAACTTGCCGGCATTCTCGCGCGCGGCTGCTCCCATTAGCGCTCCCATCGCCGCTCCGCCACCGCGCGGCGCAAAGATGGTCCAACCTGTGAAGCAACGCGCAACTTCTTGCACGTCCTTTTGGGTATAGCCGCCATCAACGCCGAGAGTGTGCAGTTCCATCAACTCACGCGCATAGTTTTCATTGATGCCACGCTTCGGCCTCGGCGTATTAGCAGGGAGTTGCGGGAATCTGGGCCTGCCTTCCTGTTCCATACCAGGGTTGCGACCCATCCTCAGATCTCTCTCGCGCACGCGCAGTGCGCCACCCAGAGCCGAATCAACCAAAGCCCTTTGCCCAGGCTGGCGACGGCCTAACTGAGCATTCGGACTTACACTCTGATAGTTATCGAGATAGAAAAGCATCGCAGGGCTCTGGGCCGTGGCGAGCAGCAGGTCGTGAAACTTGCCAAGCGTATGTGGACGAATCGTGTCGCGATCATAGGAAGTCAGCAACCAGCGATCGGCGCCCTTACCGGCAAAAACGTTGAAATGATTTGTCCAGAAGTCGACTAACACTTCCTGCAATTGCCGCTCGCTGTAAACTGCCCGCAGAATTCGTGAAGCTTGCAACTCGGCCGTAATCCGTTGCGGCAGCTGCAATCCGTTCTGCATGTAGTAGTCGCGAATGGCGCGACGATAGTCTTCGTTGTTCTTTCCCGGGACGCTTTCGAGATTGGCGGTCTGCGCAGCATCTTTTTTCTCCATTGCATCAGGCATCATTGCTTCGCCCGAATTCTGCGGCGCTGGATTCCGCGGCTCGTTAACCTTTCCTTTATTTTGTCGGGCAGCAGCCAGTTCTTCCGGTAGATCGCCGCGCCGTTGAAGCTGACGTAGCAACTGGCCGGGCTGCGGATACTTCTCATACAACTGTGCGGCTGTCATCTCGAGCGTCGACAAATGCTGGATTTTCCCCTCTGCCAGCGAGTCCAAAATATTCTGCGGGCTGAGTTGCTGATTGATGTAGCGTTCGAGTCCGATTTCTTTCACGCGCTCAACGTCCCCCGGACGCGCCCCGAAGCCAAGTCGATTCAGCACGTGCATAATGCGCTGCTCTTCAGTGAGCCGGTTCGCGTGTGGCTTCTGCTTTTGCTGGGCAGTGATCCCAACGGTTAACGTGGTGGCAAGCAGTGCCACAATTGACAGCAGCGCCGGCCCCTTTCGGACAATAGAAATTAAGAAACTTAACTTTTGTCGAGCAATTCTCATATCGACCTCTTAGCCCATTCCGTCTGGCAGAATCAATTTAGCTAACATTCCGAAGCGTTGCTTTCATTAGCTCACAATGCTTAGACGCTCACCTCTGAGGAACGGTTGGAAAAACCGTCAAACGGGGTCAAAAGCATGTTTACGGGCGGGTTGGTGGTTGCGCACCAGGGCGGTCGGCGGGCGCGGTCCTGCCCAGAGGACGCGGAAAACTGACGGGGCTGCGGTTGCCTTGCCTATCAACGGCGCGCACACCAAAGAAGTAATTGTCTTTTGACATGCCTTTCATCGTATGACTGGTCGCCTTGCCCACACCGCGCGATCTTGTCCACACGGGAGAAGTCGTATCGCGCCAGACAACCTCGTAGCTGGCAAGATCGGGTTCTTTGTTTTCATCCCATTTCAAGTCTGTATCGTTGGTCAAACGTGCAGTGAGGATATTTACTTTCTTTGGCATCGCCGGAGCTAGCGCCAGCATTGCCAGGTTTGCAGCATTCACGCGCGCGACGTTTGCTACGTAGGAGAAATCAACGAACTCTAGCAAGTCGCCGTACCTTATTCCGTTTTCCGTGCGCACATTCTGATGCTGATGATTGTAGTCTTCGTTGGGCTCAGTGAAGCGTACGGCGGGAAAGCCGCGCTCGAGGAAAGGAATATGATCTCCACCGCGCAGATACCGATCTCGCCGGTAGACCATCATCACTTTCATGTGAGGAACGTAAAGTTCACCTGTCTCCATGACAAAACGCGCCAACTGCCGTGAAGCTGAATCGTTCTCTCCTCCGACCCCTCGACGGACATTCGCTTCTTCCGGTTTTTCGCTCGAGGGCACGCCCTCGGAAAACACGCGCACCGTGCGCCGGTCGCGAACGCCATTTCCGCCAAGCGTGTTGCCAATGATGTCATTCGTGAACATCGCTTCAATGTCGGTTGTTTTCTGCTTTGCTTGATCCGCGAAGTAGGTTGAGCCAAGCAAGCCCTGTTCTTCTCCAGCCACAGCCATGAAAACTATAGTTGCGTCGAACTTGTATTTAGCCATAACGCGGGCCATCTCGAGCACGGCCGCGGTACCCGATGCGTCATCATTGGCGCCGGGTGCGTCGCACTTCGCATCGGTGGGACTGCCGCACATCGAATCGTAGTGTCCACTGACTACGTAGACCCGACTCTCGGATTCCGGTTGGCTACCTTTTAAAGTTGCGACGACATTCGTAATCAGAGTGGTATTGGGAACGCGCGCCGCCTTCTGCTGCTCGTAGGCCTGCTTTTCAACCGTCATGCGTCCAAACGTTTGTTCTGCGACTTTCAAGAACTCACTGTAGAGCCAGTCGCGAGCGGCGCCGATACCTCGGTTCGGATCGTCCTGTACCGAGAGCGTGTTACGAGTGCCAAAGGTGACCAGCTTGCGAATAGTACGCTCTATGTTTCCAGCGTCGATCTCCCGAACAATCCGAGCGATCTGCGGATTAGGCCTGACTCGGACACGCGATCTGGCTGAAGCTCCGGGATCACTCCTCACCGACATTTGTGCCGCGGACGACGAAACTGAGCAAACGAGACTCAAGACCAGACCAGACAAAACCAGAGTCGCTCGTAACTCGCGTAGAGAACGTCTCTGTTTCCTCATCAGATTCCGGTTAACCTCGAATCGGGATTTATCACTGACCGCATTGAGAAGGCTCTCGATAGATGGGAGTGAAGGTACGCGTTGTATGTTCTGTCACACTCGGGACTTGCTGAAAACGCGGCGGTAGTTGTTGTTGTGGCAGTTGTTGTTGTGGCATGCCTCTTTCAACCGCCGGTCTCACGTTGTCGGTGGCCTGCGTGAACTGCGTGGGTTGCCGCTGCAGACCCAGCATCTTTGACCAGAAGCGGATCAGCATCGCTGAACAGCCAAACAAGGTGGCCATGCTGAAGAGAAACATCCAGGTGATCCATGCTGGATGGACGTCTAGCTGCGCCAGCCCTGTGGCCCCACCAAAGATAATCCCCAAGCCGCCGGTAATGGTCAAACCGATCACGATTGTGGGAAGAGTAAGCTTAACCGGCGCCATTGGAGCCGGCGGGATACCAGTTGTCAACGACAGGTTGGCCCCACACCTATTGCAATACTTCACTTCAACAGTGCTCTCGTTGCCACAACCAGGACAATACATAATGCCTCCCATTTATAGATCGATTCGGTAGGGACCCCAGCGTGACGCTAATGTAACACTGACAGAGTGAGGACAGGAATAATAACGGGCTTTAGGTGCAGGTCTACTACAACTCTTGCGACTCACGGTTATCGAATGCGGTATGTTCTGCCCTTCCAAACAAGGACGACTTCGCCCTGAAGCTGTTCAGCGAAGGTGCGTATACCCGGCTCATCTGCGATGAGCGCGCGATACTGTTCTGAGCCGCGAACAACGGCGATCGCCGACCGAGAGGGGTCGTAAGCAGTATCGACCCAGGTTTGGCCCTGCCTTCGAAAGCGTCGCCCGGCTACCGTGCGCGCGTCTTCATTACCAGACGCAGTGGTCGCGCCTGCGCCTTCTTGTCGTCGTGCTGCACCCGCGCCGACTTCACCGGTGCTGAGTGGTCTGACGCGTCTTCTGGCGAGCGTGCCAGCCTGTGATTGTGGGGCGGCCGCGTTCTGCTCCGCCTTATCGCTGGCACGAACTTGATCCTCTCTATGTCCCGCAGCAGCATCTCTCTCGGCCACATAATCCTGTCGCTTCGCTTCGTCCATCCGTATCGTATCGGCCGATTTGGCCTGTTCTTTAGAGACTGGCGGTGGCGGCGGTTCGGGGGCAAACGCTGGTTGTGCAGCCGCATCCGTCAGTTTTGCGGTAGGCGTGTCTTTTGCCGCAGCAAGAGACACGGAATTCCCGGCTGCGACTCCCTGCGCCACTTCCTCCTTCGCGGATTGCTTGTTCTTTTTGTCATCCAGGGTGCCGGACATGCTCACGGATTCATTCGGTTGCTTTTTTAGCATGGCGGGCGCAGGTGTTTCTGCCTGCCCCACTTGCGCACTAGTCTCTCTGGTCTGCGCCACAGACGCCGGCGCAGGCAACTCTTGGTTCTGCGCAATGAAGGAAGCCTTTTGCCCAGGCCTCAAGGCAATGAAAGCGACAGCTATTACGGCAAAGAGCGCCAGTGCGGGAACTGCATAGCGCAAAACCGGCAGAGCAAAGAGAGCGCTAAACTTTTCCCATAAAGTTGCCGACTCTGGTTTTTCGAGTCGACTGCCTGCAAGACTTGCTCCCGACGCCAACGTGAGCTCGGTAACGATTGTGCGGCATCTCGTACAGTCGGCCAAATGTGCCGTGTAGCGTGCATGCGTTACGTCCGGCAAGGCACGCTCAGCGTAGGAACTCAACTCGTCAGCATCTAAATGGGCAGTGTGCGATTGATCTTCACCATCCCAAGCGGGCTGCCCGCTTGGGGACCCCGCTTCAAACGCGCCCGGCAAGGCAGCGCCCGCCCTCTCGCGCTTCGCCAGGCCGCGCAGCAAAAGGTCCATCTTGTCGTTATCAGTCTGCTTCATTTGACGCCTTCATTAGTGGCCTACTAGAGAACGTAAGCGCTTCGGGTTGCTTGCGGCAAATTCTCCCTATTCCAGGAACTCTCCGCGCTTTCACTTACGCAGCCCTTTTTCACCGTCTGTTAGAGTGCCTCCCGTTGCCAGTAATGGCTCAAGATTGACATCAAGATTAAGAGCCACTTCAGCGAAAGAACGCTCGGTTTCTGCCCTTGTCCAGCCACGCTCGTTTATCAAGATCTTTTCCACGGTCTTGCGCATTTCGCTATGAATCTTTGTTAATCGCCGACTCGCCGTAGCTTCATGGACTCCGAGAACCAACCCTGCTTCGCGCAATTTAAGACCGTCAAAGTAATATAGCTTTACTAATAACCGATCTCCGTCTGACAATTCTCTGATAGCACGCGCAAGGGCCTTCCGCATCTCGGTCCCAGCCAACTTATCGGAGATCGCTTGCTCCGGATTCACCGTTCCGGTGGAAAGAAAGTGCTCCTTTCCTTCGTCCGCTTGACCAAGCCGGTCAAAGTCCGCGTCCTCTTCTGTTTGTACCAGTCGTGATTGTTTGCGATGCTGGTCGACCGCAAGCTGCGCCACAACAGCCCGCAGCCATCCTGCAAGCGATCCGCGGCCGGAGTAATATGCCAGCTTGCTCGCCGGCTTTCCGTCAGTACGCGCACGCAGGCCATAAAGCTCCGCCCAGATCGACTGCGCCAGATCTTCCGCCGCGTCCTCATTTGAGCTGGCGGACCGCGCCGCCGAGCGAACAGTCGACGAAAAACGCTCCACCAGATCATTCCATGCCGTCTCCTGGCCGCGTTCGCAGGCAACTATCAGGCAGAGATCGTCCGCCTGAAGCCCATCAATGAATTCAGTTATGGACTGGTAGGAAGCGTTCGCATCATCCCTCAAAAGATATTTGTCAACGGCTGCCTTGATGCGCGGCACTAAAGAGTCCCTTTCCAGGGAGCGAGAGTCGGCAGCACGGGAAAGCAGTCGTCCAGCGCCTTCGGTCAACAGGTTCTGGATTTGGTCACTTCTATTGCTCAAGGGGGAATTACTCAACTGGTTTTCGAGGGCGACTTAATGCTATCACCTTAACAACATGCATTCACTCCGCAGTTGTTCCAATTCCTTTGATGACCGGTCAGCACCGGCGTTGCCGCAAAAGCGCGCCCTCCCAGACTAACCCACTCTGACTGACCCAATCTGGCTGACCCAATCTGGGACTTTGACACAACCACAGGCCATTCGCTAGATTCGCTAAATTCGTAGATCGATTGTATAGCGGCTCATGCGTTCCAGGACATAAAATCTCGAATAATCGCGTGAAGCAGGTTTGCGATTCTCTCTGCCAAATGCTTCGGGTAACAGAAATATTTCATTCGATCCAGGGTGAGTCAACGCATACGGGGCGCCCCTGCACCTTTGTGCGCCTGACCGGCTGCCCGATGCGGTGTGTTTGGTGTGACAGTGAGTATACGTTTACTGGCGGCGACCACGTCTCTACGGGTGATGTAATGACTCAAGTGAGCGCACTCGGGTGCAATCTGGTTGAAGTTACGGGCGGAGAGCCACTTGCGCAAAAGGAAGCATTTGCGCTGATCACCCGGCTTTGCGAGGAGGGGTATGAAGTGCTGGTAGAGACTGGAGGCTACGTATCAACTGCGGACGTGGATCCGCGGGCCAAACTCATTCTGGATGTGAAGTGTCCCGCGTCGGGAGAAGCAACTCGGAACCACTGGCCGAACCTTGATCGATTGCGAGCTGATAAAGACGAAGTCAAGTTTGTCGTAGCAAATCGCGGCGATTGGGATTTTGTGCGAGAGGTGACCGAGCGCTACCAATTGGAGAAGCGGGCGCACGCCGTGCTTATCTCACCAGCGTGGGGAGCGGTCGAGTTGAAAGACGTGGCGAATTGGATCTCGAAAAGTGGCCTCCACGTACGTATGCAATTGCAGATGCACAAATACATCTGGGGTCCGAAGGCCCGTGGCGTTTGATGGGTGGTCAGGACGACATACCTTACGGCCCCACCGAACCACCTGAACCAGCACCGGGTGAGTCTGAGTTCGGATTAGCCATTTGTCTGGTATCGGGTGGCATGGACTCGTGTGTTACGGCCGCAATTGCGCACGCGGAGAATAACGAAGTAGCTTTTCTGCATGTCTCCTATCGACAACTTACCGAGCTACGTGAGCGCCGGGCATTCGACGAAATTGCGGGCCACTACGGGGTGAAGCGTCGCCTGGTTGTTTCCCTGGATCATCTCGGCGAAATCGGCGGTTCCTCCCTGACTGACCAAAACATTCCGGTCACTGTAGCAAAGCCAGACTCTGCGGAAATCCCGACCAGCTACGTTCCTTTTCGCAACGCACACTTCTTGTCCATCGCCACAAGCTGGGCAGAAGTAATCCAGGCGAGCAAGATCTATATTGGCGCAGTCGCTGAAGACTCTTCAGGATATCCGGATTGCCGCCCAGAGTTTTATGCCGCATTCCAGCGAGCTATTGACCTGGGTACCAAACCTGAGACTAGAGTGGAAATTAAGACACCGGTAATCTCATTAAAGAAGTCTCAGATAGTCTCCCGCGGAAAGAATCTCGGGGCTCCACTCCAGCTAACCTGGTCGTGCTATCGCGAAACTGAGTTAGCCTGCGGAAAGTGCGATTCTTGCGCTCTCCGGTTGCGCGCATTTCGCGAAGCTGGAATCGGTGATCCGATAGGATATATGCTTGACAGTAAGCGTTTTGCTTATTAACGTTAGGGCGTTTCTCAGCCTCTAAATTACAACTGATTGTCGCGTCAGCGCATCTTATGCTTTCTCTCTCATAAGCTCGACTGACATACCTTGGAGGAATCCTAAAATGCTTCGTAAATCTATTTTTGCCACCCTTGCCAGTCTGATCTTACTTACGTCTGCCCCGATGGCCTCTGCGCAGTCAGGAGAACTCCGGGGCCACGTACTTATCACTCAGGCAGACGGTACAACGGTTCCCGCGAGTGATGCCGCCATCGACGTATTCCGAACCGATCTAACAGGCACATACAAGACTAAGACTAATAAGAAAGGCGAGTTTGTTTTTGTCGGTTTGCCCTACGTGGGCACTTACGTTATTGGCGCAAGTCGTGCCGACGCGCAACCATCCTGGTTGCCCAACGTCAAAGTCGGCAGAGGGGAGGACTTCGAAATCAAACTCTCGCCTGGCAACGGCAAACGTTTGACGCTCGAAGAGATCAAAGCCGTGCTAACGAGTGGCGGTGGCGGTGCTCCGTCAGGCCCTGCAAAGGGTGAAAGCGCTGCAGACAAGGCGAAGCGCGAGGAGCTGGAAAAAAAGAATAGGGAGATCCTGGACAAGAATAAGAAGATCGAAGAATCAAATTCCGTAGTGTCGCGAACTTTCAAGGCCGGTAATGACGCTTTGCTGGCAAAAAATTACGATGAGGCGATCAAGCAGTACGAGGAAGGGCTGGCCGCGGATCCCGAGCAAGCGGCGATTCTCACCAACAAAGCCCTCGCCCTTAAAGCACGCGGCGTTGATCGCTACAATTCGTCCATTACCGCACAAGATGACGCAGCCAAGACTGTCGCACTTACAGGGGCGAAAAGCGACTTCACGGCTGCTGCGGATGCCACGAAAAAAGCTCTGGATTTGATCAAGGCGCAACCGGTGCCGACGGATCCTGGCGAACAGGCACAGTACAACACAAACAAGTTGGCCGCGCTCAACACTCGGGCTGAAGCCATGCGCCTATTCGTCACCAAGGTCGATCCGTCGCAAGTGGAGGCAGGTCAAGTAGCCTTTGACGAGTACGTGGCGGTGGAGGCCGATCCGGCCAAAAAATTAGCGACCCAGCGAAACCTTGCTCAAATGCTCTTCGATGCGAACTCATTCGACAAGGCCCTCGCTGAGTACAAAAAGCTATTGGCAACGAATCCCGATGACACTGACGCCCTGGTCAAGTCCGGGATGATACTGTTCAACATCGGAGCCATGAACAATAACGACAAAGTGAAGTATCAGGAAGCCGCCAACTACCTTCAGCAGTTTGTGGAGAAGGCGCCCGATACCGATAGGCTAAAGGCCGATGCCAAGGCGATCCTGGATGAGCTCAAGAATCAGCAAAACGTAAAGGCTGAAAAATCTCCAACACCGGCCCGGCGCCGGCGAACCTAAGCAGAGCCATCCATCTCAAAAAGGCCGCACCAGAGCTTCCCGCTTGGTGCGGCCTTCCCCTTTAATGGTCGCCCCCATTCCTCGCCTGTTACCTGAAAACACCACTAAAACCCAGGTAAATTCCGGGCGCCAGCCTCGCAGAAACCGCCTCGGCAAGTCTGGAAACGTCAGTAGATTGTTCTCTTTTGTTATCGGTCAACTTCCTGGAAATCCTTCTTGACACTGTTGGCGATCAACCTGTAATATGTTTTCGCAACAGTGTTTACTACTGTTTGCACTTCCTAAGCTAGCAAGAAGGCCAACTCGAACTCTCTGACCCCACCTTGTGGACTTTCCCCTTAGCCGTCTGAAGATCAGGAACAAATGTCAGCCAAATTAGGCGAAATCCTCGTCCGCGAGAACCTCCTTAGCGTTCAGCACTTGCGTGAAGCAATCGACTACCAACGTGAACACGGGGGACGTCTCGGTTACAACCTGGTTAAGCTGGGCCTGGTAACCGATGAAATTATTACCGCCGTGCTCTCCCGGCAGTATGGTATTCCCTCCGTTAATCTCGACCTCTTCCAAATAGACGAGTCAGTGCTACGCCTCATTCCTCAAGAAGTGGCTCAGAAGTATTCGGTGATTCCGCTTTCTCGTGTAGGTGCCACTCTCACGCTCGCCATGGTTGACCCCACGAACGTCTTCGCCATGGACGACATAAAGTTCATGACGGGCCTTAACGTTGAACCGGTGGTGGTTGCCGAAATAAGCGTTCAACACGCGATTGCCAAGTGCTACGGCACATCAAGGGAGATCGAGGTGGCTTCGGTCTCCGTCGACGAAGCAGTTCATGAAAGCGCCGCGGGAAACGGCGGAAACGGCTCAAACGGCAGGATTACACACGCCGATCTGGTTTCACTCGACAGCATTGACTTTGAGCATGGACGCACGGAGGACGTAGAAGTCGTTGAAGACAACGAAGCGATAGACCTCTCAACGCTTGCCCTGATGAGCGAGGACGCACCTGTAGTGCGACTCGTGAACGTGTTGCTGGTAGATGCGCTGCGCCGTGGCGCCTCAGATATTCACATCGAACCTTACGAGAAAGAACTGCGCATTCGCTTCCGCATCGATGGCGTGCTTTATGACGTCATGCACCCGCCTCTAAAACTGCGTGATGCGATCATCTCACGCGTAAAAATCATGTCGAAGCTCGACATTTCGGAAAAGAGACTACCGCAGGATGGACGCATTAAGATCAAAGTGAAGTTCGACTCGCGATCGCGCGAGTTAGACTTCCGTGTTTCCACACTGCCAACTTTGTTCGGTGAAAAAGTAGTGCTTCGCTTGCTGGACAAAGAAAATCTAATGCTCGATATGACCAAGCTCGGTTTCGAGCCTGAGTCCCTTGTCAAATTCCAAAGAAACATTTCGAAGCCTTATGGGATGGTTCTTGTTACCGGACCGACGGGAAGTGGAAAAACCAACACCCTCTATTCCGCCCTCCAATCTCTGAATACCGTTCAGACAAATATCATGACCGCGGAAGACCCTGTCGAGTTCAATCTGATGGGCATCAACCAGGTACAGATGAAAGAGCAGATAGGCCTGAACTTTGCCGCAGCGCTGCGTGCTTTCCTTCGTCAGGATCCAAATATCGTTCTGGTCGGTGAAATTCGCGATTTCGAAACAGCCGAGATTGCCATCAAGGCGGCACTGACCGGCCACCTTGTGCTCTCGACTCTCCACACTAACGACGCACCCTCGACGATCTCGCGCCTGATGAACATGGGTATCGAGCCATTTCTGGTGGCCACAAGCGTCAATTTAATTCAGGCACAGCGACTGATTCGTCGTATCTGCAAAGACTGCAGGGCCGAGCATCCGATGCCGCCAGAGGCTCTGATTGAAGTCGGTGTCTCTCGTGAAGAGGCGTCGACGCTTAAGACTTTCAAAGGTGCGGGCTGCTCCACCTGCAACAACACAGGCTACAAGGGAAGAATCGGGCTTTACGAGGTTATGGAAGTGACCGATGAAATCCGGGAGCTCATCTTGATCGGAGCCTCGGCTCTTGAGTTGCGGAAGAAGGCAATCGAAGACGGCATGATCACATTGCGCGAATCCGGAATGCAAAAGATTCGTAATGGATTAACCACGCTCGAGGAAGTTGTTCGCGAGACGGTGGCTTAACTAGAGGATGAACACCTTGTTGCGCACAGTCACAGTATTCTTACTATTGCTCGTATCAGTCGGAGTGATGATTCCTTTGGCTGATTCGACGGCCCATGGAATTCGGCAGAGTTCAGTATCCAGAAATCAACCTCAATACCGGCGTCATTCGCGCGCCTGGTGGAGACGTTATCGCGCCCGCCAAAAGAGAAGGCGTGCAGCGGCCCTCGCCCATCGTAGGAGCGTGCTGGTCCTGGCCCCTCTAGTTTCCCGTCCTACGCGCACGGCGCAGACCGCAACCGCGGCCGTGCTCCCCATTCTGCCGTCCGGCTGGAATCGTCTGACCGGCCAAAACAGCGCTGAGATGAGATTCCGCACGGATACCGATAAAACAAGCGTACCCGGTCAGGCAGCTCTTTCGGTTGTGGCGAAAAGCCGGCCGGCTCCAGCAGTCTACCTAACCGCACGCGAGGAACGCCGCCAGCTGGCAGGGATTGCCATGACCGACCTCCGACGCATTGTCATCGACAGGATGATGACTGCCGGTGGCTGGGTCACAAATGACTTTCAACGCTTAGTAGCTGGTTCGCGCGTTTTCGTGGTGACAGCGCAAACCCCCGGCGACGCTCGTGCGCCCGAAAAGACCTGGAACTTTTATTTTACCGAAGTGAATGGTCGCATCTACAGCCTTACCACTAACACACCGCGGCAATTCTCTGACCGGATGGCCGTAGAGGCCGAAGGGTTTATCGCCTCCCTTCATGCGAACGTAACACCAACCTCTCACGTAACAACAACCTCCCAGTCGACGAACCGGTAGACGAGAGCCAGGGATGAAGCCAATGGAGTTTAAGGTAATCGATCAAACACCGAGGAGAACGGTTCAATGGGACTGAACGAGGGCACTCCGCAAATCTCACTCTCAGAACTTTTACGAAAGCTGTCCGAGCTTCATGGCTCCGA
>JBPCIQ010000084.1:0-7712 GCA_051006135.1 Pyrinomonadaceae bacterium
TGGACGGGGTTACGTTCGATCTTCAGCAGCACGAAATTCACGCGCTCGTGGGGGAAAATGGCGCGGGCAAATCGACGTTGATGAAAATTCTGGGTGGTGTTTATCCGCACCCGGATTATGGCGGCGAGATTCTGCTGGAAGGCCACGTGCAGCATTTTAGTGGCGTCCGTGACGCGGCCAAGGCAGGAATAGCTGTAATTTACCAGGAGTTGTCGCTGGTAAAAGAGTTGAGCCTGGGCGAAAACATTTTTCTTGGGCGCGAGCCGAGAAGCTTTTGCGTAATTCGTTGGGAAGAGCTTTATCGTCGGGCAGGTGAATTGCTGAGTGAACTTCACCTGCAGATCGATCCGCGCACGCCGATTCGTAACCTGGGCATTGGACAACAGCAGTTGGTTGAGATTGCCAAAGCGCTGTCTCAAAACGCTCGCATCCTTGTGCTTGATGAGCCTACGGCCGCGCTCACTGACACTGAGGTGGAAACCCTGTTTGGGATTCTAAATAGCCTGCGCGAGAGGGGCGTCGGTTTGATCTATATTTCACACAAACTCAACGAAGTGTTGCGTATCAGCGACAGAATCACCGTCCTGCGAGATGGCCGGACCGTGGGTACCAGCGCCACTGTCGACCTTAACGAAGCCGAGGTCATAAAACGAATGGTGGGCCGGGAGGTCGGAGATATCTTTCCAGTTATGGACCATGCGCAAGGCGAAGTTGTCTTTGAGGTAAACAACATTTCCGTTGAAGATCCAAACGTGCCTCGCAAAATGCTGGTTGACGATGTGAGCTTCTCGGTGAGGCGCGGAGAGGTCTTAGGTATTGCGGGTCTGATGGGAGCCGGTCGTAGCGATCTGTTAATGGCAATTTTTGGGGCGCACGGCGGACGCGTTAGAGGCGACGTTAAGATTGATGGCAAGAAGGTCCGTATTTCCAACCCGGCCGAAGCAATCAAGCACGGCATTGGCTTTGTCACGGAAGATCGAAAGCGCTTCGGACTTCTCCTCGAGCAGACAATTCTGAATAACATGACCCTCGCAGGTTTGCTTCAGATCTCGGGACGCTTCGTCACCAGCGTCGATGCAGAAGCGGCGGCAGGCGGGCGCGCAATGAAAGAGTTGCGCGTGAAAGCTAACTCCATTTTTACCATTGCAGGGACCCTCTCTGGCGGGAATCAGCAGAAAGTAGTTCTCGCTAAGTGGCTGCTAACGAATCCGCGTGTGTTGTTCCTGGATGAACCAACGCGCGGCATCGATGTTGGGGCGAAGCAGGAGATTTACGCGCAGATCAACGAACTTGCCAGACGCGGCCTCGCCATCGTGCTGGTTTCCTCAGAGCTTCCGGAAGTCTTAGGTCTCTCCGATCGTGTGCTTGTGTTGCACGAGGGTCAGGTAACAGGCGAGTTCACACGCTCAGCCGCGACACCTGAGCTAGTGATGGCATGTGCTACGGGCCACGTCGGCCGCGCTGCATGAGGGCAGCCGCCGCCGAGTCGGGACCGTCTTAAGAATTGCTGATCGTTCACGACTTTTTCTGAGGGTCCATCAATGAGCAAACCGGCCAATGAACCTGGTGTCGAGCGGCCAATAGCCAGCTCAGATTTTTTGCCTCTGCCGGAGCCTGCCGAGATCACTCCGCAGACAACCATTGGAAAATTCAGGATCCCGACCGACACCCTCCGTGCATACACGATGGTCTTTGCCCTGGTTGCCATCTGGATCTTTTTCCACTACTCAACTGACCAGATATTTCTCGACCCACGCAACTTTTCTAATCTAATGCGACAGACCGCAGTAACCGGTGTGCTGGCGGTGGGAATGTTGATGGTAATCATTACCGGACAGATCGACCTATCTGTTGGGTCTGTGGTTGGTCTCGCGGGAGGAATTGCGGCAATAGCCCAGGGATGGCTCGGCTGGGAACTAGTCCCTTCGTTGGCGGCAGGCATCGGCGTCGGGATTGCAATTGGGGCGGTCCAGGGTGCTTTGACTGCGTACGTCAACATTCCGGCCTTTATTGTCACACTCGGAGGATTGCTGGCCTGGCGCGGCGTGATACTCGGTTTGAGCAGAGGAGAAACGATTCCTCTGCGACTGCAGTCATTCAAATCTATCGGGCAGAATTATGTGGGGCCAACCGTTGGTTGGATCATTGCGGGTGTCGCTGTGGCAGCGATTGTCTGGATGGCGGTCGCACGCAATCGGGGAAGACGTCGTCATGGTCTAGGCGTTCAGAGCATGGCTGCAACGCTGCCCAGAGTAATTATTCCTTCGGCAATCGTGCTGTGGTTCATATACATGATGAATTCGTACGAGCTGGCTCCGGGAGCAGGTGCCGGAATGCCCAATCCGGTAATCATCTTTATCGCAATTGCTTTGGGTGGGGCATTTCTTACGCAAAACACCACTTTCGGTCGCTATCTTTATGCCATTGGGGGAAATCCGGATGCTGCCCGGTTGTCTGGCATAAGTATACGTAAACACATTCTGGCCGTATTCTGCATAATGGGCGCCCTCACAGGTGTGGCTTCTATTATTTATACGGCGCGCGTCGGCAGCGCGTCGCCTGATGCGGGACAACTCCTGGAACTTGATGCGATTGCAGCGTGTGTGATCGGCGGCACGAGTCTCATGGGCGGGCGCGGCACTGTTTTTGGAGCGATTCTTGGCGCTTTAATCATGGCGAGTCTGGACAATGGCATGTCTTTGAAGAACGTCGAGCCCTATATGCAGAACATCATCAAGGGGGCGATTCTTGTCGCAGCAGTTGGTTTGGATATGGCTGGTCGCAAACGAAGTTAACCAGTCGGGAGACTTGCAGGGAACGAATTTAGCCGCTGATTACGCGGATAACGCGAATCTGAGAAAAAGACCGCTTTCGAACTTGCGTTGGTTCATTTAGCATTCTTTCAATTTTAGATCCGCGTTCATCCGCAAAATCCGCGGCTAATTCTGTGCTTTTAACCTAGAATGAGGAAGACTTGCTAGAATGACTGCGCTAATAGTGCACGGACACTTTTATCAACCACCACGCGAGAACCCATGGACCGGCGAAGTTGAACGCGAGTTTGGTGCAGATCCCTATCATGATTGGAACGAACGAATTCACGCTGAGTGCTATGGACCGAATGCTTTCGCACGCATCATGGGTCCGCAACAGACGATCGAACGCACAGTAAACAACTATACGCATATCAGCTTCGACTTTGGCCCTACACTATTGTCGTGGCTGGAACGCCATCACCCCAAAACCTATGAGCGAATCCTCGAAGCTGACCGGGAGAGCGCCCAAAAGTGCAGCGGTCATGGCAATGCAATTGCCCACGCCTATGGTCATGCAATTCTTCCGCTTTGCAACGAGCAGGATCGTCTGACGCAGGTAGTTTGGGGCCTGGAGGATTTCCGCTATCGTTTTCGCCGAGAGCCCGAGTCCCTGTGGTTGCCGGAAACGGCGTGCAACAATAAGACGCTCGACCTGCTAATCGAACACGGACTTCGCTTCGTGATTCTGGCGCCTGACCAGGCGGAGCGACACAGAGCCGCGGAGAGCAACGAGTGGCATGCCGTGGACGCTTGGAATCTTAATACCACCCGTGCCTACCGCTACCTTCATCAAGACGGTTCAGGGCGTTCTTTGGCGGTCTTCTTCTACAATGGCGCCGTGGCACGTGCAATAGCTTTCGAGCAGGCATTGATCTCCAGCCAGACTCTTGTTTGGTTGTTCAAGCAGGCAGCACCGCAAGGTCCGCTCGTGAACGTGGCCACGGACGGCGAGTCATACGGTCATCATTTCAAGTTTGGCGATCTCTCGCTCGCGCACGCGATGGAAATCGAAGCACGGCAGGAGGGTTTCTGGCTTACGAACTATGGCCAGTTTCTGGATCTCTATCCTGCTGAGGCAGAGGTTCAAATCAAGCAGGGCTTTGAAGGCGAAGGCACGTCGTGGAGTTGTGCACATGGTGTCGGGCGCTGGATTCGGGATTGCGGCTGTCACACTGGCGGGCAACCCGGTTGGAACCAGGCGTGGCGCGGTCCACTGCGAGCCGCACTAGATTTTTTGCGCGACGAAGCGGCAAAACACTTTGAGAGACTTGGCGGCGAACTATTTATTGATCCGTGGGTCGCACGCAATGCTTCCATCGAGCTGATCCTCGATCCGAACCGTTCGCGCGAAGAGTTTCTCTGCCGGCACGCCGGGAGAGAGTTGACTGCGCAAGAAGAGCGACGCGCCCTGACTCTGCTCGAACTGCAGCGGAACGCGCTGCTTATGTACACCAGTTGCGGTTGGTTCTTCTCGGACCTTTCGGGAATCGAGACCATCCAGGTGATGAAGTACGCGGCGCGCGTGATTGAGCTTATGGATGAACCTGGGCTGCCCAGTCCGCGCCAAGAGTTTCTTGAACTGATGGGGAAAGCGAAAAGCAACCTACGCGATATGGAGACCGGGGCGAGTATTTATCTGTGTTATGCCGAGCCACCATATCTTTCAGATCGAATAGTCAACGACGCCGTTGCGACAATTTCATGAGCGAGAAGCCTCCAAAGACCGGAAGCGCAGCCCGTAAACCACCTGCCGCTGTTGCTTCGGAGGTGGAAGCCAGACCGTCAGGGAGAGCCCGGAAGAGCAAGCCTTCGATGTCGCCTGGTGCTCCAGACTCGGAAGCCCGAACCCGGGGTTCCCCGGTGGCCGGCCCGGTAGAGGTGGGACCATCAACCAGCAGCACCAAGCGCAAAGTCACGAAAACCCTTGCTGCTATTCTGCCGGAAGCTACTACACTTAACCTCGCTGACCTTAAGCAATTCTTAAATCTCAAACATCGGGACCCGCATAGCATCCTGGGTGCTCATTTTCTTGACGGTGGGGTTATTATTCGCGCGTTTAAGCCAGGAGCTGAGAAAGTTGAAGTAATAATTGGCAGGAAGCGTGCGCAAGCTTTGGCGAAGACGCACTCCTCTGGTCTGTTTGAGTTACAGATCACTAACCTCACGGAAGTTCCCTCGTACCGGTTCAAGGTGCACTACTCTGATAATAAGGCTTTTATGCAGCATGATCCTTATTCCTTTATTCCCACAGTGGGCGATCTTGATCTGCACTTGTTTGCGGAGGGTAGGCACGAAACGATCTACCAGAAGCTGGGCGCTCACGTCCGGAAGATTGGCAATGTAAACGGAGTCTCGTTCGCGGTTTGGGCGCCACAGGCGGAGGGCGTCAGTGTAGTCGGCGACTTCAATAGCTGGAACGGAGCTTTGCACCAGATGCGCATGCTCGGTGGTTCAGGTGTTTGGGAACTTTTCATACCTGATCAGACGCCGGGCACGCTTTACAAGTATGAGATTCGGGCGAGAGGATGGCCACCCTTCCTTAAAGCTGATCCGTATGCGTTCCACATGGAGATTCCTCCCAACACTTCCTCCATCGTGTATGAATCAAAATATGAATTCCGCGATCAGGAATGGCTGGAGAAACGGGCCGACCGGGTGCATTTTCGTCAACCGCTTTCGATTTACGAAGTTCACTTCGGTTCATGGCGTCGGGTGCTTGAAGAAGACAATAGGCCGTTTCGTTATCGCGAGCTTGCTGCGGTCCTGGCCCAATATGTGAAAGACATGGGCTTTACTCATGTCGAGTTTTTGCCCTTGAAGGAACACCCATACGGCCCATCGTGGGGCTATCAGGTGGGCAGTTACTTTGCCGCTTCGGCTCGTTACGGAACGCCTGACGATCTTCGTTACCTGATCGATTATCTGCACCAGGAAGGCATTGGCGTGATCATGGACTGGGTGCCTGCGCATTTTCCCCGCGACGCGTTTGCACTGGGCCGCTTCGATGGCTCGGCGCTCTACGAACACCTCGATCCGCGCAGGGGCGAGCATCCTGATTGGGGCACCTACATCTTCAACTACGGCCGGAACGAAGTGCGCAACTTTCTGTTGGCCAACGCTCTCTACTGGTTCAAGGAGTTTCACTTCGATGGATTACGAGTCGATGCGGTCGCCTCAATGCTCTATCTCGACTACAGCCGCAAGGACGGGGAGTGGGTGCCCAATCAATTTGGCGGGCGAGAGTGCCTGGAAGCGATCTCCCTGTTGAAAGAGCTGAACGAAGTGACGCATCGTCTCTGCCCGGGCATCATGATGATTGCCGAGGAATCGACGTCGTTTGGGCAGGTGAGTCATCCAACATATGCAGGCGGGCTGGGTTTCGATTTTAAGTGGAACATGGGTTGGATGCACGACACGTTAAAGTATTTTCAAACAGATCCTTTGTTTCGCGCGGGGAATCACAGCGCGCTTACTTTTGGGTTTCTTTATGCGTGGAGTGAGAATTTTATTCTGCCATTTTCGCACGACGAGGTTGTGCACATGAAAGGCGCTCTACTGAATAAAATGCCGGGGGATAACTGGCAGAAGTTTGCAAATCTCCGAGCGCTTTACGGTTACATGTGGTCGCATTCGGGAAAGAAAATGCTTTTCATGGGTGGCGAGTTTGGCCAGTGGGGTGAATGGAACGACAGCGAAAGCCTTGACTGGCATTTGCTTAAACTACCATTTCACCTCGGGGTTCAGCGGCTCATTCGCGATCTTAATCGCGTTTATTACACGGAGAATTCACTCTGGGAAGCCGACAGTGAACCGGCAGGCTTTCAATGGATCGACGCCGACAACGCAAATGAGAACATCGTTTCTTTCATCCGCCGATCTCCCGCAACAGGAAAAGAACTGGTGAGTGTGGGCAACTTTTCTCCAGTTGTGCGAGAAGGTCATCGGCTCGGTCTGCCGAGACCCGGAGAGTATCGGCTAGTCATCAATACTGACCTTGAGATCTATGGCGGGAGCGGCGTGCCAACCTCCAGTACCCTTACCGCTGAGGAAGTTCCCCAACACGGTCAGCAGTATTCCGCAAGTGTTACCCTGCCTCCTCTGGCAACCCTCTGGTTTGAAGCGCCCCGCTAGGCAGGGTGCTGGAAAAGGGAACAAGCACCCGATCCACGAACCCACACGAAATAAACTAAATTCACTCACCTGATTCCGTGAGGTTTCTCTGGGCATCAAGCGAAGCCTAAAGAACGATAACAATTCTGGACACAGTTTTCGCGTCGCCGCGCTAAGCTTGACATGGCCGTGAGGCTACTAACGAGCCTCCCTATTGGATTTTCGGCGGCAGGTTCATGCCCCTCCATTCGCCGGATTGGATGAAGCTGGCCCAGAAGAACGGGTGGCTGCGGTCCACCGTTCCCCCTAACTCTTTTTCCGACATCTGACCGGTCAGGCCGATCCCCCTTCTCCCCTTACTCCTAATCGTCCCAGGTGGCACGCGACCCCTGATCATTTCAAGTTGCACTTGCCTGAGTGCTTCGGTCCTGCCTTCTCCGGCCTGCAGGCGCTTGTAATAGGCGATCATCAGGTCACGCGTGCCCTTGTCCGAAACCTGCCACAAGCTCATCACCTAGCTCTCTGATCCCGCTAAGACGAGAGCACGTCTCAGACCGTATACGCCATCGCCACTCTTCACTTCTCCGATGGCCGTCTCACACGCCGAGAGCACAACGAGTTTTGTGCCCCACAAATCCAGACCTGCCATCTCAAGTGCGGTCAGCACGCCGTCCTCACCGCCCGCGCCCCTTGCTCGATTGGCACCGGCCAGTGGAAGGCCCGACCGCAGCAGGGGGTTCTCGCTCCGGATGATTGTTGGCGGCGCGCCGCTACCGAGTCCGATAC
>JBPCIQ010000085.1:0-6057 GCA_051006135.1 Pyrinomonadaceae bacterium
TGTCATCCCTCTTCGTGCATCTCTGGAATGCTTTTCTTTAATGTGCATTCTGCCCAGACGTCCAAGTAGGAGACAAACCAACCGAGCGGGGATTCTGCTACCGCGGGTAGAGTCGCGGAGACATAAGCCTTCTTGCGGTTTCCATTGTCGTCGTAGCCAGCCCTCGAGGTTTTATGTGTTTAAAGGTGCCATCCCCTTTGTTGTGATCGCTCTACTCTGAAGTCTATACAAGATGGGCGAGCGATTTTTCAAGATTGCCTGTTGCCCTTGCGACATTTGCCAGCGCACGTAGGGTCGTCACGTCATCAGGCTTAGTTCTCAATGCTCCCGACAGATGCTCCTCGGCCTTGCCATATCGCTTCAACGCGGCATTAATTACTCCGAGCCCATACAGCACGGGAAACGCTGCGGGCGTTTGCCGGCGAGCGACCTCCAACAGATCAAGCGCTTCATCGCTCAGGCCGCCTTTTGCCATCAGCATCGCGAAGTCTGCCTGGGCCTCCGGCTTGCCGGGCCCTAACTCTCTAAACTCGAGTGCGAGCCGGCGCGCTTCCTCGGGCCGGTTCAGACCTAGCAACGATCTCAGCAGTACGGGGAAGTAGTCGTCGGTGACAGCAGCGCGTGGAACAAGTCGCAGATAACCGAGCGACCGCTGGTAATCGCCACTGTCTGCATAGAGCGTTGCCAGGTTCAGGTTGATGTCGGCGCCTTCTGGCGCGAGCCTGTGCGCGGTGAGTAACATCTGCATGGCCTGCTCCGGCCGCTTCGTCGTGAGAAAAAGCTCGCCAAGGTTGATGTGTGCCCCGAGGTGCGAGGGCGACGCGGTGAGGGCGCGGCGGAATAGTCGTTCGGCCTCAGCCGGACGCCGCTGGTGCGCACGAACCACGCCAAGCAGATTAAGGGCGTCGGCGTCGCGTGGCGTCGCGGCCAGCACAGAATTGAGGAGATGCTCCGCCTTTGGTAAATCACCCTGACCTATTGCCTCAACCGCTTCCGCTAAACGGCTGAGATTGATCTCCCTAATATTCCCGATCTGAGCTTGTACTGGTAGGGTCGCGACGAGCAAGACAAACAGCACGGCTGCATTTGTAGGTCGCGTCCCTCGGCCCAGCGCCAGGGTGCGGCATTGGCGCCGTTTTTCTGGAATGGTGATCGAACCATGCATGACGCCCAGATTGTCTCTTGGATCAACGACGATCGCGTATTCGGTTATCGGCGCTGGTGCCGCGATGCAAGTAGTCACACCTTCCTTTATTCGCTCTCTAGGTTTCCAGCACATCCGGCAGGATTAAGGATCGGATGTTGCGGTGAAGACGCAACCACAGTCCGGGATTCTCGTCGAGCTGCGCCGCTCGTTGCACGGGATGACTCGAAATATCCTCTTCAAGAACGCGTCGATAGCTTTCCCGCTTGGTAGGCGCGGTGCTCGCATCCACGATCGATTGCACAATTCTTTTTGACTTGAGAATAGCGGCTGGCCCAAGTGTTAGAATGTGTGTTGCAGACCGACATTCTTCTTCGTCCGCGGCGCTGACCGTACTCCCGCCAACTTTGAACTTATTGATATGGTGTTCGAGAATGATTGAAGAAATTGGAATAACTCCGGCCAGGTCATCAGCGCTCGCGCCGGATCCGGGTTTAATATACGCGAGGTGAGATGCAGCACCAGCCTCCGGTCCCAGACCAAGAAACAAGATATCAATGCCTCCCAGAGATTCCAGGTTTTCCAGATATCGTTCCAGTTCAGATTCCAAGTCGTCTGTGTCGGTCCGCATCGGCGTGAAGCTCTTTACCTTTTCGAAAAAGAAGCATCGATCCTGTTGAATTTTTGCCGTTGGGAATCGATCATACCATTCTTGCTTCTCGACGGCTCAGTTTAACATAAGGGTCATTTGGCCTATCCAGGAGTTTCCAGCGGACCGTCAAGTCTCAACGCTTCTGCCTTCTAAACGTATGAGAGAGAGCGGACGATCGAGTCCTAACCAGCCGAGCCAAACGGCCCAGGCGGTGGTCGCGGGGGCGGTAAGCGAACGCAGCCCCGCAAAGATTCCAATGAGGAAAGCAAACAGAAGTGTCATTGTAACTTTTCCTATTGGGACGTAGTTCCACTAGTGTGGTGTCTAGGGTTGCTAACAACTATTCTTCTCTTCTTAAAGCATGAGTAATGCAAAAGCCTGGGCCAGCGGCCCAGGATTCGGTATGTCAGAGTTCATGAGCGCTGAAGGCGCGAATTTGGCAACCTGAAAACGTTTAACGCTGCTTTGGAGCTCAGTGCGAATGGATACGATGTCGCGCTTTCAGCGCTCGGGATCTTCCTGTCTAAAGACTTGGGCCGCTGGTCCAGGCTTCCACATCGCGCGCCCTTGGCGCTTAAGGACCCACGTCCAAGTGTTTGAAATCCGAGCCGCAGTTCAAGATTTCTGAACGAGGACTAGAGGGATTGTCCCCCACGAACTCTTCGGATCACCAGTAATGATGCACCAGCGGGCGGATGCGCTCTTTGTAAAGCCGATCCACTGCCCGCATCGTTCCGTCTGAGAGCGGCGGCAGATCGGCGGCTGCCACGTTGCCTTCCACTTGCTCCGGCCGTTTCGCGCCGGGAATCGCACAGGTCACGGCGTCGAACATCAGAATCCAGCGCAAAGCGAATTGAGCCATCGTCATTCCAGCCGGGACAAGCGCGCGCAATTCTTCAACCGCCTGTAATCCCGTCTCGTAGTCCACACCAGAGAAGGTCTCACCACGATCGAATGCTTCGCCGCGACGGTTGAAGGCGCGATGATCGTCCTGTCCAAACTCGCTCTGCAACGTAAGCTTGCCGGCCAGCATACCGGACGACAGCGGTAACCGTGCCAGAATCCCGACCTGGCGTTTGAGCGCTTCGCTGAAGAGTAGGTCTGCCGGACGCTGGCGAAAGATATTGAAGATAATCTGTACTGTCTCGACACCCGGGTATTCAATCGCCTTCAGCGCCTGCTCAACCTGCTCAACGCTGACACCGAAGTGGCGAACCTTTCCCTGCCGGACCAGGTCGTCGAGCCCCGCAAACAATTCAGGCCAGTAGTAAACCTCCGTCGGCGGACAATGCAGTTGCAGCAGATCCAAGGCGTCGACCTGTAGATTCCCCAAGCTGCGTTCGATGAAAGCAGTCAGATTCTCGATTGTGTAGCCCTCGGCAACGTGCGGATCAAGACGCCGCCCGGCTTTGGTGGCGATGATGATCTCCTCTGAACGTTCGCGCTTCAATTGGGCCAACAAACGTTCGCTACGTCCGTCGCCGTAAACATCAGCGGTGTCAAAGAAGTTGACGCCACCATCGACAGCGCGATGCAGCGCCGCCAGTGACTCACGGTCATCCACACTGCCCCAGGTGCCGCCAATCGCCCAGGCGCCGAAACTTACGCTCGAAACGCGCCAGCCTGTGCGACCCAGCTCTCGATAGTTCATTTCCGTGAGCTCCTCGTTAAATCGTCCACGCGTTTCTCGATGGGAAGAGCGGGATCTTTGTAAGGCGGCGTCCCACTCTGCCCATTCGCAATATTGAGAGGGCGACTAACCAACAGGCCGATGAAAATGAACACACCGCACGCCGCGACGCAACGATAGTTTTTCATAAGCTTCCTTCACGCACCGAGTTAGAGTCTGGCGGAAGAAAACAGCTCAAGCCCCGCCAATTCGCAAGTAAGGAAGGGTGGCTTGCCCCCGCTCGAGCGCAGGTAGGCCGTTGCGAGAGTTCCAGCCATTCGCGCCTGTTGCGCTCGAGCGGGGGCAAGCCACCCTTCCTTACTTGCGAATTAGCGGAACTTAAACATGCTTCCCGATAAGCTTCTGGACAAAGAATCATGACTCATTGATCAGCCGCTTCAGATTGGCTGTCAAAGACGAAATCTCTTTCATGTCGGTGTTAAAAATGTGGGCTTGTATCCCTCCGCCGTCGATTGGTACGCCGCGTTTTTTAAAGTCTTTCACCATCGCATAAACAGCATCTGACTTTGCATTCAAAGCTTCGGTATCGTAGTCATTGTAGAAGAGCAGCGCTTTTGGATCCGCAGCCCGCGCCCATCGAAAAGCTTGTTCGATGTAGGCTGTCCCTTTTCCTGCAAGGGGATTTCGTCGTGAAGAATCGCCGGTATTCCCAGCCTCGTGTTTTCGATCAGCCACTTCTGCAATGCGTTGGCAAAGATGGCGCCTTCGCGCGGGTCCAGGCGTTCACGCTGTCTGCCGATCTGGCCGATCCCATGCTTCAGAACTTCGCGGGCCTTTTCAGGCGAGAACTCTCCGCGGCTTGTTGAAAAATCGGTCTGCGGCTTTACCTGCGGCCTCGCTTGCCAAAGGCAAGTCAGTTCCGCCACTTTCTCCTGCAGAGTCATGCGACTCACTAAATCATTCACGCGGTGATCAACCGGCAACTTTTGGTTCTTGTAGTCTGGCACTGTCGCCTGTGACTGAGTGTCACGTACCGGCATGATGGTTAATGACACTATGACTGCCGCGCAAAGTGGTTTAATCAGTCGCCGGCGCTTTGGCGAAAGCAGCGGAAGAAATGCGAACATGGTCATCAAGATATCGAACCACAAATCTACGTGTCATTAGGTAGCTACCGATAGCGACTTTAGAGCACTGGGAGTGAGATGCGGATGACCCGACGCTACCGCGTTACGGTACTGACTTCATGACACTCCATACCATCCATCAGTGGGTCGTGACCGACATCGGTTTCTTCAGGTGCCGCACTCTATACTGTCAGTTCTGATGCTTCCATCACTGGTCGCGAAGGTAGGCCGCCAACCCACTCAAGGAAGTTGCCGCGAAGCATACGCGTAACATCGCGCTCAATTTCGTGCCGGGTTACCGCACGTCCGCTATGAAGCAGTCGTTCGTAGCTCTCGCATAGTAATTCCGCAATAACTTCGCGCGAGTGCTGCCATTTGTAGATTAGCTGTTCCAGTATGCGAGCATCAGAATGTTGCGGAATGAAGCTCGTCCCCAGGAGTTCCAAACGCTCGCGACTGATCTCAGAGATGATTGAAGGATTGTTGAGGAACCACCAGCACCCGAAGGGCATCAGGTTGCTGAATTTCCGCGCTGCGACGCACAGCTCGTGCTGATTTTCGCGCGACAGAAACGTTGCCAGAAAGCGGACATCTGGGTACTCGGCGCAGATCCGCTCGAGTGCTCCTACATCTGCGCGGCCGACGCCGTCGCCAGCGGCGCGCAATGCGGCATTAACACCGCGGCGCACTCCCACCATGAGGGCAAACGCAATCCCGTGCTCGCGTGCCGTTGGCAACGCTACTTCACGGAGGACCCAGTCCCGGGCGTCGTTGTCCGGAAACTTGAATTCAGCCGGAAGCGACACCGCCATGCAAACAGGCTTCATGACCGCGATCCATTTGCCAAGAAAACGGCGCACTTCGGCGGCTGTTTTAGCAGACCCGCGAGTTTCAACCTGGTAGCCCAGCTGCGACAACCTGGTCACGGCATGCTCCCAGTCGTTAACCAGTTGATCCATACGAAGCGTGGCGTGAAATCGCTTGTCGATATCAGCACAGGTTTCCCAGACCCGAGTCTCCAGCGCATCAAACGGATCGTTGGTCATCACCACATCACTTACGCGCGCAAGATCCAGGACCTGGTCGACCTGCTGCGAGAGATTTCTCGATCGAAAATAGGCCCGCGCCTCTGAAAGGTCGGCAGCCCCGGCGTCGAGACCGAGAGCGTTAAGCACCGTAACGATACCGCGCGTTGCTTCGGATAAAGGAGTGTTCTCCACGAATAGAGTCTTCCATATAAGGTCCGCCTGTTCGACCGTATTCATACGCCAGAATTGCTCCGGCTTGAGTTCACTCTAGCGGAACTTCAGCTGACTCTCCACCGCCGCCCATTTCGCCGAGCCCGATCAGACCCTCATCAGTCTCGACTTCAATAATCGTGCGAACGAACCGTCCCCAGTGGCAGCCGTTCGCATGCCTGAGCGGCGCCTCCAGAGGGACGGTTACGGTGGTGGGTCTGATGTCTGTGAGCTTCATTGCCTGGTTATACCCCGAAGTGCAGTGT
>JBPCIQ010000086.1:0-17726 GCA_051006135.1 Pyrinomonadaceae bacterium
CAGGAAGAGAAACTTGAGCGCGAGTTCGCGCGCGAGTATCAGTTGATCACGCGCGACGATCGGCTCGAAAAGGTCGCAGAAGATATTGTTCGGCATTTCGCCGGTCGCGGCTTTCAAGGCAAGGCGATGGTGATTTCACTAGACAAGGCCACCGCCGTGCGGATGTTCGACAAGGTTCACAAGTACTGGCACAAACATCTGCGAGAGCTTGAATCGAAGCTTTCGGTCTGCACGGAAGACGAACGCGCAGAACTGAAAGACAAAATCGCACTCATGCGCAAGACCGACATGGCGGTTGTAGTTTCGCAATCGCAAAACGAAGTTGAGGATTTGGCTGCGAAAGGCGCGAACATTGTACCGCATCGAAAACGCATGCTGAAGGAGGACCTTGATACTAAATTCAAAGATTCGAACGATCCCCTGCGGCTCGTGTTTGTGTGCGCGATGTGGATCACCGGGTTCGATGTTCCCAGTTGCTCGACGATCTATCTCGACAAGCCGATGCGTAATCACACACTGATGCAAACGATTGCCCGGGCGAATCGCGTATTTCGAAATAAGGTTAACGGATTGATTGTCGACTACGTCGGCGTTTTCAGAAATCTGCAAAAGGCACTGGCCATCTACGGTGCCGGCGGGGGAATCAACCCGGGTGAGACGCCGGTTAAAGACAAACAGGAATTGGTTGAGTTGCTTCGCGTCGCTATCCGCGGAGCTGAAGAATTTTGCGCGGAGCGTTGGGTTGACTTGCCGGCCATCCGGGGTGCTGGAGGCTTTACAAGAGTGAAGCTGCTTGAGGACGCGGTGGAAGCCATCGTTGAAAGTGACGAGTCGAAAGACCAGTATCGCTCGCTAACTAACAATGTGACCAGATTGTACAAAGCCATACTGCCCGATCCTCTTGCTAATGAATTCGGTCAAGTCAACCTTTTGCTGTCTACGATTCAAGACAAGATTCAGGCGCTAGCGCCCGTGCCAGATATTTCTGATGTGCTGTCCAGGGTTGAAACTCTGTTGGATGCTTCGATTGCTTCCGAGGGATATGTGATCCACGAGACGGATCGGATTGTTGATCTGAGCAAGATCGATTTCGACGCGCTTCAGAAGCAGTTTGCGAGAGGAAGGAAGCACACGGAGGTTGAACGATTAAGAAATCTGCTTGCGGCGAAGTTGGCTGATATGGTTAGCCTAAATCGTACCCGAATGGACTACCTCGAACATTTTCAGGAGATGATTAATGAATACAACTCAGGAGCGGTGAACGTCGAGGTAATGTTTGAGCGTCTGGTGAAGTTTACAAAAGAACTTAATGCCGAAGAACACCGGCACATAGCAGAGCAACTGAGCGTTGAGGAGCTGGCAGTCTTTGATCTGCTAACGAAACCTGAAGTCTCTTTGACTGAGAAAGAGCGGAATGAAGTCAAGAAAGTGGCGCGGGAGCTTTTGCACACACTTAAGCAGGAGAAGTTGGTTATCGATTGGCGGGCAAGACAGCAAGCACGAGCTGGCGTGCGGTTGACGATTGAAGAGAGGTTGGATCGCCTGCCTCGAGTGTTTTCAAAAGAGGTCTACAACCAAAAATGTGATTTGATTTATCAGCACGTGTTCGATTCTTACTTTGGATCAGGGAACGGTATTTATTCGCAAGTGGCTTAGGCCAATTAAGAAACAAAGACGAAGAAACTATGTTGGTCTGAAGGCTTTCTGCTCTATAAAGGTATGTTGTCAAACGGAGAGCCGTAGCCGCAATGAAAATGGGAGTGTCGGAAAGCCAGAGGCTTTCCGCAAGGGGTGCGGTCGAGCCGCGGCTAGCAGTAAGCTGATGGATTAGGCTATGACTGAAATGCGCATAATCCTGCCTCCAAAAAGCTGCTAAAGTTGCAAAACTCCGAACCCACTTGCTTTTCCATGACGTTCGTTGCTGACCGGCAACAGCATTAATCCTCTGCCTCAAAAAAATAAGGACGCAGCAGGCGGCCATCCCTCTCACGAGACCGGTCGGCCACCATGCTACCGGGCTATGCCTTGTTCGGGGCTTAGAAACTCCTATGAGAAAAGGCGGGGGCTTTCCTTCGAGGAGGCTAGAGCTTGATGTTGAAGCATCAGTTGCGCGGCTTAGAACAAGGATTGACGCCCGCAATGAATGGTTTATTACGCGGGCCTACGGCGGTGAGGCGAGGTCTGTCGCAGGGTCCGCCGACCCCGCCTTTGACCTTTTTGAGCTCCTTTGCGGTCAGCGTTTTCTCCGACTCCGGCAGCTCTTTGATTTGGGTGCGCTTCTTCGTTTTCGTTTCGCTTGTCTGTTTTGGCATCTTTTTCATTTCGGTCTCCTTTCAGTTCGGTATCAAAACTTCTTACTGCTCCGGTGAATGCCTTGGTCAGCGCTAGTTCTCGTCATTGTCGTCGTTGTCATGGTGCTGCGGAAATACGACGGTATTTAGCCACTCCAAAATCGGCCGTTCGGCATAGAGCGTCGAGTATTTTCAGCAGGCGATCAAACTCGATCCCAACTTCGCACTGGCTTATACCGGGTTGGCTGATGCCTATTTTTCGCTCAACGGGCTTGGCAATGCCCGGCCGAAAGAAGTCATGCCGAAGGCGAAAGAGGCTGTGGCGCGGGCGTTAGAAATTGATGACACGCTCTCGGAGGCCCACGCTTCGCTAGGACTGATCCGGCACATGTACGACTGGGACTGGGCCGGGGCAGAGTTTGAATTCAAGCGCGCCATCGAGCTGAACCCAAACTCCTCCATCGCGCATGAACTCTACGCAAAGTGTTTAGGAGATTGGGGGCGCTTCGACGAGTCGATCCCCGGAATGCGACGCACCCTGGAACTCGATCCTTTCTCTGTGGGCATTAACAAAGAGGTCGGAGAGACTCTCTTTTACGCCCGGCGAATTGATGAGGCGATAGCGCAGTGGCAGAAGACGCTCGCACTGGAACCAAACTATTCGACAGCGCATTCCTGGCTGGCGAGAGCTTACTGGGCGAACGGACTCTATGACCAGGCCATTGATGAATACCTCAAGCAGCAATCAGCACGGGGAGCCACGCCTGAAAGAATAGGAGAGTTGAAAACCCTATCTGCGAAGTACGGCTGGAAACCGCGTATGAAAGTCGAAGCTCGTGGATACTCACCATCAGAAATGAACCACTGCTAGACAGCCTACGCGCCGAGCCGCGCTTTCAGGAACTGCAAAGGCGCGTCGGCTTTCCGCCGCAGTCGGGCAGATAGGTTAATCTTCGTGGGCTCTATCACTGAGCCCGAACCCTAGATTCGTTACAGCGGGATGTTGCCGTGTTTCTTCGGAGGATTCGTGTCGCGCTTGTTTTCCAGGAGGGATAAGGCGCGGATCAGCTTTGGCCGAGTTTGCGCGGGCTGGATCACTTCATCTACGAAACCCCGTTCGGCGGCCACGTAAGGATTGGCAAACTTTTCTTCCAGTTCAAGAATGCGCTCGCGGCGCACTGCTTCTTTGTCCTTTGCTTCGTTAATCTCGCGCCGGTAGAGCACACCTACGGCACCCTCTGGTCCCATCACTGCTATCTCGGCGGTGGGCCAGGCAAAGTTGACATCAGTACGGATGTGTTTTGATGCCATTACGCAGTAAGCACCGCCGTACGCTTTGCGCGTGATGACCGTTATTTTGGGCACCGTCGCTTCCGCATATGCATAGAGCAACTTCGCTCCGTGCCTGATGATGCCGCCGTGTTCCTGTGCAACTCCTGGCAGGAACCCTGGCACATCTTCAAACGTGACCAGCGGAATATTGAAGCAGTCACAGAATCGCACAAAGCGCGCGGCCTTCATGGAAGCATCGATATCAAGAACCCCGGCGAGATAAGCGGGTTGATTTGCCACGATTCCCACCGGTCGTCCACCCAGGCGAGTAAAACCCACGCAGATATTCTGGGCGTAGTGCTGCTGCACTTCAAAAAAATAACCATCATCCACGACCAGATTGATTACGTCGCGGATGTCGTAGGGTTGGTTCGAAGCCGCTGGAATAATTGAGTTGAGCTTCGGGTCAGCTCGCTCAATAGAATCAGCGCTGTTAACCCTGGGCGGATCCTCCAGGTTGTTGGAGGGAATAAAAGATAGCAGCTCACGCACCATTCTCAGTGCATGCTCGTCCGAGTCTGCAGCAAAATGCGCTACGCCCGAAATACGATTGTGAGTGCCGGCGCCCCCGAGCTCTTCCTTGGTGACGTCTTCATGTGTAACGGTCTTGATTACCTCAGGACCAGTGATAAACATGTAAGACGTGTCCTTGACCATTATGTTGAAATCGGTGATTGCTGGACTATAGACCGCGCCCCCGGCACACGGTCCCATCGTGCAACTGATCTGGGGGACAACCCCGCTGGCGAGAGTGTTGCGCAAAAAGATGTCCGCATAGCCGCCGAGACTCAAGACCCCCTCCTGAATTCGCGCGCCGCCAGAATCATTAAGGCCGATGATCGGAGCGCCTACCTTCATCGCCAGATCCATTACTTTACAAATCTTTTCGGCGTGTGTTTCCGAAAGGGAACCGCCGAAGACGGTGAAGTCCTGCGCAAACACACAGACGCGACGGCCATCAACCAGGCCGTGACCAGTAACAACACCATCACCTGGATACAGTTGCTGATCCAAACCGAAGTCGCGCGAGCGATGCATCACCAGCTTGTCAAACTCCTCAAATGTTTCTTCGTCAAGAAGGAATTCAATTCGCTCACGCGCAGTCATCTTTCCCACAGCATGCTGCTTCTCGATTCGCTCTGCACCACCCCCAAGTTCCGCCTGCTGAGTGCGCTCCTTGAGCGTTTCGAGTTTGGATTTCGACTGCTTTGGCTGCTGTTTAGAGGTCATAGGTCAACCGGGACGATTTGGAAGGTACCGGTACATTTTGATTTACTAACACCTATCATTAACACCGTGGCTTTAGCCCGGTGACTATTCATAAAAGAAGCGCGGAAAACGTTTAAACGGTTTCCGGTTTCGTATGGCACTCAGTCCCACCGGGCTAAAGCCACGGTGTTAATGGGAGCACGAAAGGAAACTGCACACTACCATTTAGAATGTAGCGGTGCATTCTTCCGCAAAAGGAAAAGACCGAGTCTCGATCAGCGTGACTAACTCCTTTAGTGCGCGTTTAGCGCCTGTTTGAATTCCAGAAGGATACCTATACAGGTTGGCGTTTAGCTCAAAGTCTTCGAGATCCACGATACGGTACGAAAAATCGGGCTCCACGAGAATGTCGATATCCAGATCGACATAACTCAGCACCTGGCCATCGAAAGTGGGCGGAACATTAACATTGCAGTAGTAGCTTCTCAACTCACCGCTGGGCTGCGCAAACCGAAAAATGTTATACCAGCGGTCCAGCCAATAATATTCAATGCTTGTTGTGCCCAGAGCGATTGTTCCCAGCAGATCGTGCTGGATCTCTTGATCGAACTTGGCATCAAGAACAAGTAGCGTTCCTTCTTGTCGTAACACCTTCGCCGGCCACCTGCGATGTTCAGAGCCATCGTATTTGCAGGCTCGGACTGTGATCATTTCTCTACTTTCGCCCGCTCTTTCGCCAGTCAGCCAGGAACTGTGCTTGCCCTTTATCCGTTAGTGGGTGATTGAACAACTGATCAATCACTTTTAGCGGCATCGTGGCAATGTCCGCGCCTATCCGTGCTGCCTCGATAACATGGATAGGGTTTCGCAGACTGGCCGCCAGGACCTCAGTTTCCCACTCGTAGTTGCGGTAAATCTCAACGATGTCGCCCAGCAAGTGCAAGCCGTTCTCTCCAATGTCATCAAGGCGACCGAGGAAAGGGCTGATGAAGGAAGCGCCGGCTTTCGCAGCCAGAATGGCCTGACCGGCGGAAAAACAAAGGGTAACGTTGACTTTGATTCCTTCATCGGACAAGTGATGAGTCGCCTTCAATCCGTTGCGAGTCAAAGGACATTTGACTACGACATTTGGTGCTATTTTCGAGTAGTCTCGACCCTCGCGCACCATCCCTTCGGTGTCTTCACTGGTGACTTCGGCTGAAACCGGCCCTGTCACAATTTCACAGATCGCGGCAATGTGCTGCTTAAAATCCACCTCACCCTCTTTGGCAATCAAGGATGGGTTAGTTGTGACGCCATCGGCGATGCCCAGGGATGCTGCCTCGCGAATCTCATTCAGATTTGCGGTATCGAGAAAAAACTTCATATTACCCTCGTTGCCCGTTGGGTTTCATCCGGGTCCCTCTTAAAGTCCTCCAACTTGATTGCGCAGCACGCCGATACCCTCAACTTCCACCTCAACTGTATCGCCATGCCTCATCGGCGAAACGCCTGCGGGAGTCCCGGTTGCAATAAGATCGCCGGGAAGCAGTGTCATTATGTTGGAGATATACCTGACCAGGAAGGGAACTGGAAATGCCATATTCGAAGTACGACCTTGCTGTTTCAACTCGCCGTTGAGACGTGTTGCGACCTGAAGATCCAGCGGGTTGATATCTGTGACAATAACAGGACCCACAGGACAGAAAGTATCGAACGATTTCGACCTGGTAAATTGCACATCCTTGCGTTGCAGATCGCGAGCTGTCACGTCGTTCACGCAGGTGAAGCCGAGTACATAGCTCAATGCTTCTTCGTCGGCGGAGATGTGCCGCGCGCGACGGCCGATAACTACACCCAACTCGCCTTCGTGTTCCACCCGTTCAGACTCCGGCGGAAGCTCAATCGCTTCTCCATCACCGATGACGGAGGAAGGCGCCTTCAAGAACAGCAACGGCTCCTCCGGCATCTTATTCCCGAGTTCGGCGGCATGCTCCCGATAGTTGCGCCCAACGCAAACGATTTTTGACGGCGTAACAGGAGCGAGTAGCCTGACCTCCGCCAGCGGAATCGAGTACTGACTGCGTGGCAACGCGGATCCGTCGAACCATTCTCCTTCCTTCAAAAGACACGCATCGCTACCTTCGATAAAAGCATATAGCGGCTCCTCTAACTTGGCATGTGTGACTCGACACAGTTTCATTTTGCCTTAGGGAACGGTCTCCGCCACTACCTCCGAGGGTGGGCTTGCATTTCCGGCCTGATCAATCGCGGTCAGATAATAGTAATACCGTTTTCCCGATTCAACGTTCTCATCCTGGAAAGTCGTGCGCGTGATAGTTGCAGGGGTCAACTTCGTCCACCGCTCCTTAGGAAAATCCGGATCCGTGGAACGATAGATATTGTAGCCAGCTACATCCGGTTCTGGATTTGCCGGAAAGAAGATTGACAGCCGCCCCGGGGCCGCCGCAATTGTTAGCGAGGCGGGCGCAGAGGGTGGAAAGACATCGCGTGGCGAAACTGAAATCGGATTTGAGTTTAAGCTTTCAACCTGCGCGCCTCCCGTGCCCAGGGAAACCGAACGCACAATGTATCGATAGTTCTCGCCGTATCGGACATTCTTATCGATGAACTGCTCGCCGGAGATCAGCGAAGTGTTTATGGGCGTTTGGCTTCCTTCGCTTTGCGATTCTTCGGTGCGATAGACGTTATAACCCAAAAGATTAACCGGCGTAGAGCCATCGATGTTGGCTGGCGGAGGTTGCCACGAAATGACGATAGAGTCTTCTCGAATCTCGTTACCCGTCGCAATCACGGTTGGAGGTTTAGCAATTCGCCCGGCGGGTTCAATCAGCAGAAAGTTTGAGAATGCGGCGCGTTGGTTCGAAGCATTGACGTAACGAACTGCGTAGCGCAAACGCGCGGGTTCTCCCGCCAGCTCCAGTGTATCGGTATAAGTGAGCGTGTTGGGGGCATTCTTAATTTGCTCGTAAGTTACGGATCCGATCAAAGTCGATCGGGTTGCAAACTCCTCTTCGGTAAGGGGCAGTGAAGCGTTCGGCTTCTCGGCCAACCGGTAAATGTCGATTCGCCTGATGCTTTGCACACTATCATCGGCCGCGTTACGTTGCGGCGCGGGCCAACTCAAAATCACCTGGTTTCCTCTCTGCGCGCCTGACAACAGTTCAGTGCGCTGTTGCACCCGTTCAGTTGGGGGCAATGGAGGTCGCCGCTTGCCGCAGCCGGAAGCAAGACCTGTGGTTACCAGGATAGTCAGCAACAGTGCCTGTTTGCCAGCCCTTCGTTTATCACGGGAGCTGAGCGACAGAACTGGAAAAAGCGAAAGGTAATAGGAAAGCGAACGAGGGCCGGGGTCCCCAGGCGGGCTGCCCGCTTGGGGTGGCGGATCAAACCGAGAGTGCTGTTTCACAGAATGTACCGGCTGAGATCCTGATCTTTCACGGTGGCCGCGAGCTTGCCTTCGACATAGACCGCATCGATGTGCTGATGCTTCGGTTCGAGGTCCGGCCCTTCGAAGCTTATCTCTTCAAGCAACTTCTCCATGATAGTCTGAAGTCTGCGGGCGCCAATGTTTTCAGTTTGTTCGTTAACTCGAGCCGCAAAATTGGCGATCGCGTCCACGGCGTCAGTAGTAAACTCCATCGTCACGCCCTCGGTTTCCATCATCGCCTGATATTGCTTGATCAGAGCGTTCTTGGGTTCCGTCAAAATACGTTTGAAGTCCTCGACCGTCAACGAATCCAACTCAACACGGATCGGAAACCGGCCCTGAAGCTCAGGAATAAGATCGGAAGGTTTCGCAACGTGGAACGCACCGGCCGCAACAAAAAGGATATGATCCGTTCTGACCATCCCATACCGAGTGTTAACGGTAGTCCCTTCGACGATCGGCAAAATGTCGCGCTGTACTCCCTCGCGCGATACGTCTGGTCCATGCCCCGACTCTCTTCCGGCAATCTTGTCAATCTCATCGAGAAAGATCATGCCGGAAGACTCCACGCGCTCAATCGCAGCTCGCGCGACCTGGTCCATATCGATCAGGCGCTCTTCTTCTTCCTGCATCAGGTATTCCGTAGCTTCGTCCACACGCATCTTCCGCCGTTTGACACGGCCCTGAAAGAGATTGCCGCGCATGTCTTTCATGTTAATGCCCATCTCTTCGATGCCCTGTGGTCCCGCGAGCTCGATCACCGGAAAATTCTTCTCACGTACCTCGATCTCAATCAAACGATTGTCGAGCTTTCCACCTCGCAGCTGCGTGCGAAGCTTCTCGCGCGTCCTCTGGAACTGATCATCTCGAGTAGCAGTATCAACTTCTGTGGGATCACTCACTTCGTCAGCCGTTGCGGAATCGAAATCATAGAACCCAGAGGAAGACCGGGGTGGAGGAAGCAGGATATCCAGGATTCGCTCCTCGACGTTCAATTCAGCTTTGTCGGCAATTTCGTCACTTTTTTCCTGCCTTGTCATGTCCACGGCGATCTCGGTGAGGTCGCGGATCATACTTTCCACGTCGCGTCCGACATAACCAACTTCCGTAAACTTCGACGCTTCAACCTTCAGAAAAGGAGAGTTGGACATTCGCGCTAACCGCCTGGCAATTTCAGTTTTACCGATGCCCGTCGACCCAATCATAATGATGTTCTTCGGCATCACATCGACCGCCATTTCAGGCGGAAGTTTTTGGCGTCGAATACGGTTGCGTAAGGCGACGGCGACCGCTCTCTTAGCATTGCGCTGGCCCACTACATGCTTATCAAGCTCGGCGACGATCTGCCGAGGAGTCATCTCGTCCAAGCCAACTTCTTCGTCAACCTCGCCCGCTAAATAAATAACCATCGCTTGAATTTCTCTTGCTGTCAGTTCGCCGGCTGACCTCTATTCGTAACCAAATCTCCGCCTGACGTTTCAGCTTCAAAGCTCTTCCACCAGGATGTTTAAATTTGAGTAGATGCAGATCTCGCCTGAAACAGTAAGAGCTTCCAATACAATGTCCTTTGCTGATAGTTCGGTATGTTTCATAAGAGCGCGAGCAGCTGCCAGTGCGTAAGAGCCGCCTGATCCAATGGCCAGCAAACCGTCGTCGGGGGCGATCACATCTCCATTGCCTGACAAAAGAAACGAACTCTTGCTGTCGGCAACCACGAGCAATGCTTCAAGGTGGCGCAGAAGTTTATCGGTGCGCCATTCCTTGCTGAGTTCAATTGCGGCTCGCTCGAGGTTTCCGTGATACTGTTCTAACTTGCTCTCGAAGCGAGTTAGCAACGAGAAAGCGTCTGCGGTTGCTCCTGCAAAACCGGCGAGTATGCGGTCATTGTACAGGCGGCGAACCTTCTTTGCGTTCGCCTTCATAATGGTGTCACCCAGAGTTACCTGGCCGTCTCCGCCAAGCGCCACCCGGTCTTCTTTGCGCACCAACAAGACGGTTGTGCCGTGCATTCTCGCAGTTTCTTTTTGCATGATTGGCAACGAGCACTATAGGAATTCGCTTGATCCTAAGTCAAGGCGCGGTCTTTGTGATTTTTGCCGTGATCCTGGATCAAAATGCATACGCGAACTTTGCGCATTGATGTGTTACTGATAAATTGCTAAGGGGTTATTTTGAGTAGGATGGAAAACACATTGGTGAGCCACAGACCACGCATCGGAATAACGATGCGAATTGAACTGGAGACCGATCGCTTCTATCTTTCGCGGTACTACAGCGAAGCGGTGGAGGCCGCCGGCGGGGCACCGTTTCACATCAGTCTCATCCCCCGTCCGGAATACGTTTCGGCAATGATGGATGGCCTGGCCGGCGTCTTACTGCCTGGCAGTGATTCAGACGTTGATCCTTTGCGTTACGGCCACGAACCCCATCAGGCACTCGGCAGCGTGCATTCCATCAAAGACGAAACCGACATGCTGGTGCTTGAAGAAATAGAGAAGAGACGCTTGCCATTACTGGGAATCTGTTTCGGCATGCAGGTGCTAAATGTGTTCCGCGGAGGAACTTTGATTCAAGACATTCCATCGCAACTTCCGGCGGCAATCAAGCATTCACAAGGCTCCCCACGCGATCGCCCATCCCATCGCGTCAGACTAATGGAAGGGAGCCTGTTATCCTCACTTGCTCGGCACGAAGCAGTCCTTGTAAATAGCCACCACCATCAGGCGATTGAAACTGTTGGCCGCGATCTGGTGGCCACTGCCTGGACCTCCGACGGTTTAGTTGAAGGTCTCGAGGACCCACGTTCAGATCGCTTTGTTACAGCGGTGCAATGGCACCCGGAATTGGGTTGGCAGCAAGACGACTTTTCGCGAGCGTTGTTCCAGCGTTTCGTTAGCGAAGCAAGCAAGTATGCAGCGTCGGCCGATCAGAGTGTGGTTGCTGCAAAGTAGCTAGCAGGTAACGGCCGCCGTGGGATGAAGTTGCGATCAAAGGTCTTATTTTAAACTTGCAAAGAAGAAAGAGGAAATTCGGTGGATGCAGAAACTTTTCAGCTGAGCGGCCGCGTTGCGCTAATAACGGGAGGCTCGCGCGGAATTGGTAGAGCCGTCGTCGACCGGTTGGCGGAATTGGGTTCACACGTCGCCGTAAACTACCACCGCGATGAAGAGGCCGCGGACGCTGCTGTGATCTCGGCACGCAGCAAGGGTGTCAACGCACTTTCAATACAGGCGGACGTCTCTAACCTGGCGGAAGCCGAACGACTAGTTCAAGTAACGGTTGAGCACTTCAAGCGTGTGGACATACTCATCTGTAACGCTGGAATCTGGAAAGGCGCAGCGGTAGAGAATCTTTCGGAGGAATTGTGGGATAGTGCTATCGATACCAACCTGAAAGGCACATGGACGGCTTGCCGAGCGGCTATCCCTTTCATGAAAGCCCAGCGCTCAGGCCGGATTGTGATCGTCAGCTCAACTGCCGGCCAACGGGGCGAGGCTAATGTTTCCAACTATGCTGCGGCAAAGGGCGGACAAATCTCTTTTACCAAGTCACTGGCACCTGAATTGGCTCCCTATGGCATCAACGTAAACGCGGTGGCTCCCGGCTGGGTTGATACGGGATTGAATGATGAATACTTTTCAGACCCTCAGCGGCGCGAGTCGGTGAGGCAAACGATTCCGTTAAGGAAGATTGCGACCGCAGACGATATAGCCTGTCCGATTGTCTTCCTTTGCAGCGACTGGGCTCGTCACATCACTGGTGAGATTCTGAATGTGAATGGGGGCTCGGTCCTCTGCGGTTGATAAGGCACATGAACGTCGCGGGGCTGCCTGGTCATTTGAAGCGAAAACTTAGTCGGCAAAACTTCGATTACAGGGAGACGAGGTCAGCAAGATACATGTTTGAGCGTTATACCGAGAAGGCCCGTCGCGTTATTTTCTTCGCTCGCTATGAAGCTTCCCATTTTGGCTCTCAGACTATCGAACCCGAGCATATCTTGCTGGGACTGGCGCGCGAGGACCGAATTCTCTTCAAGGGTTACTTTAAGTCAGCTCAGATTTCAATCAAATTCATCCGCGACGAGATTGAGAACCGCACCAGCTTGAAAGAGAAGATCTGGACTTCGGTGGAACTTCCGCTTGCTTCCGCTAGTAAACGCATTTTAACTTATGCACATGAAGAGAGCGATAAGCTGGGCCATCGGCACATCGGTACTGAACACCTGTTGCTAGGCATACTGAGAGAGGGGAATTCGATGGTAGCTAATGCTTTACTTGAACATGGTTTCAGTATTGAGGAGTTAAGAAAAGAGATAGCGAATCATCAGACCGCGGCGAGTGAAACGGATGGCAGCTTCCCGCAGGAGCTTCGTCGCTCCCTTAACACAAATATCGGCATACCCGCAGCTATAAGCTCGTCAACGTTGCCCCGGCGAACTGTCCTGGGACTTGAGAAATTACTTGAAGTACGATTGGACGTTCTGCGCGACGCCCGAGTCGGCCTGGTCTGTAACCAGGCGTCCGTAGATCATAAATTGGAGCACGCAGCTGATCTTTTGTATCGGCACCAAGGCATAAACCTCACTGCGCTCTTTGGCCCGCAGCATGGAATACGCGGGGATGTCCAAGACAATATGATTGAGACCGAACATGCCGTCGATCGTGCTACAGGACTGCCTATCCACTCGCTTTACAGCGAGACTCGTGAACCCACCGACGCCATGCTGAGAGATGTCGATATTCTGGTTTTTGATATGCAGGATGTCGGCTGTCGCATCTATACGTTCGCTTATACGATGGCAAACTGCATGCGGGCCGCCAGGCGGTTGAACAAAAAAGTAATTGTTTGCGATCGCCCTAATCCAATCAACGGAATAGGTGTTTCTGGAAACGTCCTGGAGCCAGAACAGTCCTCGTTTGTTGGGCAGTTTCCCATCCCAACGCGCCACGGCATGACAATGGGTGAACTGGCGCGGATGTTCAATGGGCACTTCGGTATCGGCTGCGATTTGGAAGTGATAGAGATGGATGGATGGGATCGGACGTACTGGCACGAGCAAACTAATGCGCCATGGGTGATGCCTTCTCCCAATATTCCCACGGTCGATTCAGCCACGGTCTTTCCCGGAACAGTGCACTTTGAAGGAACTCAGCTTTCTGAGGGGCGGGGTACCACGCGGCCCTTTGAGTTAGTTGGAGCCCCGTACATTGTGCCCGAGGAATACGCAGGAGAGCTAAACAACATTGGATTTTCCGGGGTGTTCTTTAGGTCCTGCGTTTTTCGTCCTACATTCCAAAAGCACGCGGGCGTAAGCTGCGGCGGTGTTCAGGTCCACGTTACGGATCGAGATGCTTTTGAACCCGTGATAGTGGGCATCACAATGGTAAAGGTCGCTTACGATATGTATGCAGACCTTTTCCGTTGGAAGGAGACGCCATATGAATACGTCTATGACCGAAGTCCGTTTGACGTAATCGCGGGAACAACCAGAGTCCGGGAAGCAATCGAGCAGGGAAGTACTGTTGAAGAAATTCAAAAGAGTTGGGAAGCACCTCTGGCTGAGTTCAGACAGGTGAGAGGCGAGTACCTGCTCTACTGATATACGACATATTACTCTTAACGTGAATGGTTAGGAGTCGGGATGCCGACCGCTCATGTGGAGGCTGAGCTTCCACGGATCTTCTGCTCGCCTGCTGACTAGGGAAAAACAGCTACAGGTGGATGCGCGAACTAGCAGAGTATGCGTTAATGTAAAACCTTAGGCATGAGTAATGTTGTAAAGCATTAGGAGGTTCTATTGGCGAAAACGGAGCGAACTACGGGGGCGTCGGCTGAGAGAGCGCCAGCGAGTGCCTGGCTGATGGGAATAGCTGGGTGGTTTGTGCCTGGGGCTGGACACTTGCTTCAGGGAAAATGGGGCCGAGCTTTGCTTCTTGGTGGAGCAGTGTGGACTTGTTTTGTTTGCGGGCTTTTAATGGGCGGACATATGTTCAGTATCGGGGGAGACGAGCAGGGCGTTTCTGCCTTACTCCAGATTCTGCCAATGATCGCCAACCTGGGCAGCGGGCTATTGTATTTGGCCACCTGGCTCATGGGGATTGGATTTGTTGACGATCCTCAGCAGGCTGCACGAGCCACTTACGAATATGGCAACACTTTCCTATTGATCGCCGGTTTACTGAATTATCTTTCGATGCTCGACGCATTTGATATCTCCGCTGGGAGGAAGTCTTGAGACATTTTTTGGTGATGACTTTATTCGCGGTTCTCGCCGGGGTGGTTTTCGGCACAGTTGCGAAGAACAAGCCCATGGACCGTTTTGTCTACGGACTTAAGGTGTTCGCGGAGTTTATGGTGATCGGGTTAGTGCTGGGATGGATTCTTTATTTTCTTCCTTTCTAAGAGCAATCCGCAGATTACACAGACTCCAAAAACCAAACAGGCGCCTGGACAAACCACTCTTGCGTTCCTGAGTCATGTTCCAGAGTAGATGGCTCTTTGCTTTACGGTTTACTCTCTAAAATTTGCGAAATATGCGGATGAGATTGAAATGGGACTTTCTGAGACTGAGGCCTTGGTTCTGCGCACGTATAACCTCGCTGACGCAGATAAAATTGTCGTCTGCTTGACGCGTGTCAACGGATTGCTGCGTGGGGTGGCGAAGGGCTCCAGGCGATTGAAGAATAGATTCGGCGCCGCTCTTGAGCCGTTTACCCTGCTCAACCTCAGCTTCTATCAAAAAGAAAACCAAGAACTCGTCTCTTTGCGTAACACAGAAATATTAAAATCTCACTTTAACCTTTCCTCTCAGGCAGAAACACTCGCGGGATTGTCGTACATGGCCGAACTGGTCATCGAGTTTTCACCGCCCTACCAGCCAAACGACAAGCTTTTCAGGATGGTGAAGGCATGCCTCGAAGCTATCGCGGATTCTCCCGCGGACCTGCAGACAATTTTGCGATACTTCGAGATTTGGTTGCTCAAGTTGGAGGGATTTTTGCCTGACATGAAACGCTGCGGCGAATGTCGACATGTCTTCAATGAAAGCGAGACAACCTTCATAGGCTCGGATATCTTACTGCGGTGTTCGACATGTAGCCTGGGAAAAGGGATGACGTTCTCCAAAAAACTCCACGTCCAGCTGCGTGCAACGCAAAGGCTGGGTCCATCTGCCTTTGCTGAGGAATCGCGCGGGCTCTCTGCAAGGGCCGTTGGGGAGATGGCTAACCTAACACATCAACTAATTGGACGGGCATTAGACAGACAAGTACGCATTCGATCGACCTTTCCTTAAGTCCCCTGATCTCAATTGATCATCACAGAAATGCTAATGGGAAGAAAGTTAAGTGCGCGCTACATCATCGGAGCTACTCTTCCCTACATTTTCCTTTCCCTACTAATACTGACGGCCGTCTTGTTCGCCCAGCAAGCAGGACGAATAGCCGAACTCGCCCTCTACGCCAACGTCCCTCTTTCTTTGCTTGCTGAAGTGGCGGCAGCCTTGCTCCCGAACGTTCTAATACTGACGCTGCCGGCTGCTGTACTGGCGGGCATAATTATCGCTTTTGCCCGCATGGGCAGCGATAGTGAAATCGTGGCAATGCGCGCTGCGGGCCTTGGTACGTGGAGCGTCTTGTGGCCGGTGCTTCTCATTGGGCTGGTCGTGACCGGGGCAACCACCTTCATCCAGTTAAAGGAGGCGCCGCGGGCAGCGCGCGATCTCAAGAAGGCAGCATTGGAGGGAGCGTTGCGAAAGCTTGACTCGCCCGTTGAGCCCAGAACCTTCACCACGGAAATCCCCGGGTACGTCATCTATGTCCGTGACGGAGATAAAACCCTGGGTTCATGGGGACGCGTTTTCATCTACTCTTCACAGCCTGATGGTTCTGTCCGAGTGGTGAGTGCGCGTGCGGGCCGCATTGATGCTTCCGGAGACAAATCTGAGCTGGTGCTTAACGATGCGATGGCGACGAAGCTACCCACGTCCGATGGCGCCGCTCCAAGGTCCTATGTAGTTGAACGGCTGGAACAACTTCGAATAGCGATAAGAACCGGCCGTGCTGAAATCCTAAACCGTCTGAATCAAAGCGAGAGAGCAACAGAGGAGCTGGAGTGGAGCGATCTCAGACAGCAGGCTGCTTCTGGATCGCCATCTGAAAGAAACGAAGGGCAGAGAGTCGTTCAGAGAAAGCTCGCTCTGTCTGTTTCCCCCTTTCTCTTCGCGTTGCTCGGCGGCGCGATAGGGTTGCGGGTTAGACGTGGCGGCCGCGGCATTGGAGTCCTGCTTTCAATGGCCGTGATGGTTGTGTACTACCTGGTTTCCCTCCTCGGTGAATCGCTGGCGCGCGCTGGAACCCTTTCACCGGTAACCGGCGCATGGGCCGCGACAGCCTTGATGGCGTTGCTGACACTGGTTCTTTTGATGTCAAATCGGATTCCGCTGGATCTGTGGCACCCACAACGAAGCGGTAAGACGCCCTCCATGGTGCCGCAGGTTATCACTCACGACCGCTCGGCTCGTAAGGTAGAAGGCGGACGTTGGGGATTTCTGAGTCTTCTCGACATCGGTCTGTTCAGGACGCTCGCAACGAGCTTTGTTCTGGGATTTACAGCTCTAGTTTCAATATTCATCATTTTTACCCTCTTCGAGATGTGGCGATTCATCGGTAGTAGGAATGTCGCTGCTAAACTAGTGGCTAACTACATACTGTTTCTTCTACCATTAATCACGGTCGAGCTTTTCCCGGCAACAATGCTAATTGCCGTCCTGGTCACCTACGCAATGCTAGCGCGTCATAGCGAAGCAATTGCGTGGTGGGCTTCCGGGCAAAGTGTTTATCGGTTAATGCTACCGGGCCTGATGTTTAGTTTGGCGACAGGTGCGGGTGCGTGGGTAGTCCAGGAACAGTTAATGCCTTACACGAACGTTAGGCAGGACGCTCTGCGAGCACGGATTAGAGGTGGTGAGGCCCGTGCCATAACTGGAACGGGGCGACAGTGGCTGGCAGCGACCGACAGCAACCGCCTGTACTCGTACGAATTGGATGAACAACACAATACGCTCAACGAGCTCGCCGTTTATGACTTTGAACCCGACGGCGTTCACCTCGCGAGTCTAACAACCGGGAGCATTGGAGTTTGGACAACAGGTAATCGGATTGTGATCAAAAATGCCGAAACCCTGAGCTTTCACGCGATGGGTGTGGAGCGCCAGGTTGTTGATCAAAAAGAGATTCAAGCGGAGCCAATACAACTGTTTAAGTCAACGATTGACAAGCCATCGCAATTAAGTGCGAAGGGCTTAAGCGCCTACTTAACAGCAGTTCGGCGAAGAGGAATGGAGACTTCGGCTTTGGCAGTGGTGCTGCAGCGCAAATACGCTGCTCCCTTTAGCGTCGTAGTAATGGCCTTTATTGGAATGCCGCTGGCACTGGCCTTTGGAAGGAAAGGCGCGGTACTCGCAC
>JBPCIQ010000087.1:0-11577 GCA_051006135.1 Pyrinomonadaceae bacterium
CTGTTGCACCTTGGTCTGACGTTTGCCCAGAAGCCACTCATACGCCCTGCCCGTCTGGTCATCTAGGGAGGGCTTGCGCTCCCCTACCTGAAACAGTCTCTCGCGCCTCACTGCACTGCCGCCTGCCGGCGTCTCTATCCATTGCCAACTACGACGAAATGCACGCTCTCTCTTGCGTCACCTCTCGCCCGCAACCACACACTCTTCCTCAGCACGACCAACGCTAGCTGACTGCTCCATTCAATCCCCATAGCCCCACCGCGGTTTCGTTTAACGAAATCAGTGAATTGCTCACTCGCCAGATCGAACGTGTGGCGACAGAAGCGCTTGAACAAATTTCACCGTTGCGAAATCCTAGGATTGAATCACTCTATGTTTGTTGGTAATTCAACATCTTGGCTAAGCGCCCACCGGCGTCAATGATCCTCCAACCCAAAGGGTTAAAGGTGGATGGACCCGGCGGCGGCCGGCCTCGCTCCGCTTGCATAGGGATAACAAAGGATGACGGCGGACCGATAGGGAGTTAATCCACCCTACCGCGAAAGCTTCACTTTTGAAATGGGCGCAGCAAAGCCGGTGGCATACGCGTCTAACGGATCGGTTGTCCCCCAGAGACGTAGGACGCAATGGTGTCGTGGTGCACGGCCATGTGTTCGCGTATAGCCAAGCCTGGCTCCTGCTGCGGTCCTCCTGCTGCTGGTTGCGGCGGAGGTGCGCCCACGGCAGCCCATGAGTCGTAGCTCGTGACGGTAAGGAAATTCCAGGGAGCACCCTCGACATGAGCAAAGAGCACGCTACGGCCAGGGGTGTCCTGAGCGTTGCGATCTAGTATCTGGCGAAGTTGCGTCCTATGTCCGGGCAGAGACCTGTAATCACTGACCACATAGACAAGCTGCGCGTCCTTGGCCGGGATCAGCGCTTTCTGAACGACGGCCCAGCTGGGGCCAACGACGAATGTATCGCCGTGCCAGTCAGAGAGGGGCCCCAAACGTGTGAAGTAGTCTTGGACAGCCTGTGGGGCAGCATTAGCCGTCAGGGTCATCTGTTTGCCCAGCGGCGTGATCGTGATCAAATCCCACTCGCCTCCTTCACGGTGCCGCAGAATGATCGGGGTTACCTGTGGTTGGCTTGCTTCAGGAGCTGGCCCGCTCCTGTAAGCATCAATGAGCAGCGGCAGTTTTCCCGGCGCAGCTTTCGAGACGTGGATGTGGTAAAGCTCAAGGGCGGGCGCTTGCTGCTGTGGCTGCACGGGCTGTTGAGCAACTGATATTGCAGCGTTCAACAGCAGCGCTGCGACAAAGGAAACACCCTTCCTTAAATGTGACTCTTTCATATTTGATCTCCTTGGGATGGGAATTTGCGCGCCTGGAAACCGCGCGATAGGAATTTGCTTTACGGCAAGCGAACGGTATCTCAGACCCGGAAGCGCGTCAAGGAATTTAGCGGGTGATAGTGGGTCATTGCCGGTCTTCAAGGGCAATGAGAACGCTTAACCCGAGAACGCGTCGCGTAGCCTGCGGCAGCAGCCCGACTATAACGGATAAAGGTAAAACTCGATATTTTTTCAAGACTGCCTCCTCGTGTTTGTACGCGACTTGTGTGAATGTATGCTTTGACGGCCCGCGCGAGTCCATCTAGAACAATCTTGGTGTAACTCCTAGATTGTCTCAACACGCATCACCAGATGGCGAGAGCCATCATTTCACGTCGCGATCAGCACCGCGTCGCGGCTCTGGCTGCCGCGGGCGACTGCGAGTTGATGCCCATCACGCGAATAAGCAAAGTTGAGAATTAGATCCGATTTGAAGTTCGTGATCTGCTTCGCCGCGCCGCCATCGAGTGGTTGACTCCAAAGATTCGACACGCCTGCAAGCGTATTGACGTAAACGAGTGCGCGTCCGTCTGGCGACCAGTGAAACCCTCGATATAGCAGTGTAAAGCCGCTTTCATAAAGGCTGGTTCCACTTGAGACCGGCAGATCAAACGTTCGCACCGGAGCAACTCCTTCAAAGGTGACAACGGCCATCTTGGGGCGCTTCGTCTGTTCATCGTTAAAGAAGTAAGCGAGCAGTTTGCCATCTGGCGACACTTGCGGGTAACGCAAACTGCCTTTGGCGATCAATTCAATTGCGTCACCGCCCTCACTCGACACTTTCCAAATACCGCCGTCAAACGGGTGATAGACGACCCAGCGCCCGTCCGGCGAGATTGAAAAGGTCGGCGCGCCTCCGATACCTCGGGTTAACTGTCTGGAATTCCCGCCATCATTGTCCATTCTCCATACTTGATAGAGAGTCGTGCGGCTCGAAGTAAAGCCGATGAAACGTCCATCTGCCGGAAGTTCCGGCGCGAAGTCGTCCGCCGAGCTGTCGGTTAACGGCTTCGGCTCGCTGCCGTCCGCATTCATGATCCAAATACTCGCGTTACCATTGACATTAGAGTCGTACACAATTCTTCGATCAGGCGTCCATGACAGGCCATAGTGCCCCTGCTGCACAATCTTACCTGAGGTCAGGGCACGTGCGCGGCTAGCATCGCCTTCCGGCGCCACCCAGATGTTGCAAACGGGATCACTTTGCACGGAGATCAGCGCACTGGAGTTCGCCGTTTGAGTCAGGCTGTAAAAGTCATACGAATTTAGATCGTTGGTGATGCGGCGCGCTTCGCCCTGCGGGTAGGATACCTGCCAGATTTGCGGCGCACCTAACACTTGCTCTCGCGCTACCAGAACCACGCCGCTGCCATCGCTGAACCAGGTTACATTCCCGACATACAACCAACGCCGCGACGTGAAGGGCTTCAGCTTTCCGTCTGCGACGGTTACGAGGGCCACAGTCATGCCCAGGTTCAACCCGGCCGATGGAGTGCGGTTTTCGTTGCCGTATCCAACTGCAAGCGTCTCCCCGTCGGGAGACCACGCGGCGCTGGCGCCACCAAGCCATTCTGGTTCCGTCACGGTGATTAGATGACGCTCGTTCGTGCCGTCCGTGTTTGCCAGCAGCAGTTCGTCTGACGTCGAGGTGAGGTGATAGCGCCCGAAGGCGAACTGTTTGCCGTCGGGAGATAGCGAGATCGGCGAGGCGACATTAGAGAGAATCTTTTTCGACGGGCCACCCAGCACCGGCACTTGGTAGAGCGCGCCTTGCGGTTTCTGCTCGTCGACCTTGGTGTAGTAAACATAGCCACCATCCGGTGAAAACGTGCTGGCGTTCATGCCGTACGACTCAATCGCTGGCACGATCTGCACACGGCTACCTGTACCCAAATGCTTGGTCCAAAGGCTGCGCCTTCCGCTTTCTTCCAGCGAGTATGCAATGTATTTGCCATCCGGCGAGACAGCGGCGCTCTCGATATTACCTTCGCTGGTCACGCGCGTGATCTTCATGTTTTGAAAACGCTCGACGGTTCTTTTCGCCGGCCAGGCAAAGCGATAGAGCGCGTAAGCAAGACTGGCAGACGCGACAAGAGCGAGCACTGCAACAACAACCGCCGCCGTCTTATGCCGGCTGATTCCGCTGACAATGTATTCAGCGCTCGAGATGGAAGGCTGGGGCGCTACTTCCGCGGAGCCCGTGGAAGTGGCAGTCTGACCACCGGAAGTGCTGCGGGCCGGAGGCGGCACAGTAGTGTCAAAATCGGCGCCGTCCTTCATTTTCGCGGCGCAATTCCTTCAACTCAATCGCGGCTTCCTTGATTGACTGGTAGCGCTCCTCCGGATCCTTCGCAAGGCAGCGGCGCAGGATACGCTGCAAGTCGTCGGGCACGTCGGCATTTGTATCCCTGATAGTGGGCGTAGGTGCGTGCACAATCTTGTGCAGCGAATCCAAGATATCCTTGCCGTCAAATGCCTTTTGTTCTGTCGCCGCTTCGTAGAGGATGCAGCCAAAAGAGAAGATGTCCGAGCGATGATCAATCTCCTTCACCTTTCCTTGCGCTTGCTCTGGCGACATGTAGCCGATGGTGCCCATCACCATTCCCGGCGTCGAATGTTGCTGCATGACGGCGGTGGCAATCTCACTCGAACCACTTTCGTTGGACCCAAAAGTTCTTTGCGGTTCGACGAGCTTCGCTAGACCAAAATCCAGTACCTTCGCGTAGTCGTCGCGCGTGATCATGATATTGTCGGGCTTAAGATCGCGATGAACGATTCCGGCCGCATGAGCTTTCGATAAACCTTCCGCCACCTGATTCAGATACTTCAGGAGCTTTGAGAGTGGGGCTTTCTCTTTGTGAATCTTCTCGCGCAGTGTTTCGCCATCGATGAACTCCATTGCTATGAAGTGGGTGCCGGCGCTCTCGCCGATTTCATAGACATGCGCTATGTGCGGATGATTGAGCGCCGCCGCTGACTTCGCTTCCCGAACAAGCGCTCCATCCGATCGCGATTCGAAGCAACCTCGGCAGAGAGAACCTTCAGCGCAACTTTCCGATCGAGCTTTGTGTCCTGCGCCAGATACACCTCACCCATCCCGCCCGCGCCGATTTTGGAGACGATCCGGTAATGCGAAAGCGTGGTGTTGGCTGTCAGTTCTTTACTTACTGGTTTCTTCCTTTCCTATTTCAGAGTCGGGCCAAAGAGCGCTCCGTGAACAACGCCCTTGCCGGTTGCCCCGTGAGGCCATCGTGGGCGGTTGAAATCAACCCCAGGATGATGCGCCTTTTACTTTGAAGTTTTCATCCAGTGTCAGCTCGCCGCTTTCCCTGTCAATATTCACAATCAACACCCTGGATTCATCATTGCCAGTCACAAACCAGCCCACTAGCGCTTCTGTCCGCAGCCAGCCAATGCGTCTTGCTGAAGCGCTTGTCGAAAACCAGACGTGATACTTCCACGGGCTTAGCCGGATTACTGACGTCAAGTGCAATCAGCCCTGGCAGTGACGGATCAGTTTGAATCCAGAACTTCCCAGACACCACAGGTACCGCACATTCGAATCCCGTCTTATCTGTTTCGCTTTGAACTGGGCGGACCAGTTTTCTAAGCCTGGTATCGCGCGCGCGATATACCTCTCCCATCCCACCGATTCCCAGGGGGAAAGGATCTGGTAAGGTTCGAGACTTGTACCTGTTATGAGAGCGTAGCCGGGTTTTTCCCTCGAGTATTCCACGCGATAAGCAGCCTCTCCTGAGCTATCGCTATTAGACGTGGATGCGCAGGCTGGCATAGTCAACGGTCATGCCACCATTAGATAGAGAGAGTCCCTCGACTTCTGGTCGGGCAAAACGGTAAGTCTGCTCGTGAAAGAGAGGAAGAAGCAGTCTATCGCGCGCAATGATTTCTTCGATCTGTCGATAGACGGCATGCCGCCCCGCCGGAGATGCTTCTGATCGTCCCCGTGCTATTAGACGGTCCACTTCTGCTGACCCGCATAGCTGTCCCAACAACCCCTCTTTCGTGGCCAGGATGTTAGCGAAGGTATCGGCGTCCGGATAATCAGCGGCCCAGCGCCCCAGCACCAGGTCGACGGAACCCTGGGCCACGGCCTCCAGCCATTCGTCCATAGTCTTATTCACTGGACGAATGGTGACCTGGTGCTCGCGAAGAGCGCGCGAAACCTCGCGCGCGAAGGCTGCGTATTCTCCAAAGAACACGGGGTTAAGGACAGCGGTCAATTCAACTTCACCACCTGATTGCTCGGGAGCTGACGCGGATGCCAGAGGCATTCTGTGGGTGTAAGCGGAATCGTGACCAAGCAGTCCAGGCGGAATGAGTCCGTGCGCTGGGACGGCGAGCCTTCCCACGGTTTGACGAACCACGTTCGCAACATCGATAGACTGGGACAAGATCTGCCGCAGGCGTTTGTCCTTCAACGCCCCGCGGTGACTGTTGAATGCTGCGTAGTAGGTTATGAGCCTGGGGATCTCGTGATAGCCGGAAGCAAACTCAGGCTCGCGGCGCAGAGCCTCTGCGTCCGCAGGTAACAGATCCGAAGCTAGCGAAAATCGACCGGCGCGGAACTGGGAGAGAATGTCCGCCGGGGAAACACCAAAGTTAAAGATGAGTCTTTCAATCTTAGGACAGCCACTGCGCCAGTAGGTTTTATTTCGTTCAAGTTCGAGACGAAGACCCGGTTCAAACTTCATAACGCGAAAAGGGCCAGTTCCCACGCTGCCCTCTTGCCAGCTTCCGCCAAAGCTGTCACTACCTTCGGGAACGATGGCTGCTGCGTGAGAAGAAATAAGGGCCGGGAAGAATGAGACGGGTTCATCGAGCTCGATCGTAAACTCCTCGGCCGAGTGAATTCGGAAGCCTGTCAGGTCGGACTCTTCTCCGTTGAGAAGCGCCTTCGCGCCGCGAATGGGCGAATAGAAGAAGCGGCCAGTGCTTTCGGGGTTCAGTAGTAGCCTCTCGAACGAATAGCGAACGTCGCGCGCTGTCAGTTTGCGTCCATCATGGAAGCGGACATCATCTCGGAGTCGAAAACGATATCTCTTACCCCCCTGTTCAGCCCTGAAATCAGTCGCCAGCCAGGGAACGATCCTCGCGCCGCCGACGTCGCGAGTTAGTGTTTCCAAGATGCTCGGCAACACCTCTGCATCTTCTATGGTGGTCGCCAGTGAAGGATCCAGGCGGTGAAGTGTTCCTGTTATCGGGACTTCAATGCTCCCACCCCCCGCCCGCAGGGTGTCGGTCGCTATGGCCACCGATTCTAATTTACCTATCTCGGCATAATTCACATATGGAGCGCTACCACGGAGGTTGAGGCCGAGAACTTTTGAGTTGGCAAGGCGATAATCGACGTCGTGGAACACGGGTAACACCATTCCTGATTCCTGCAAAAAGCTTTCGTACTTCCGATAAAGTGATGCTCTAACGCCGGGACGGCTTTCGGTGCGCGCCTCCTCGAGAATCTGATCCCCGTCCGCCGAAGAGATGTAAGAGCGGTAAAGACCCACACGCGAATGGAAGAGACCATAGGTAAAGTCGTCGGGATCATCATAGTCAGCATTCCACCTGCCAATGAACAGATCTATTCCGGTACTATTCTGGAACGATTCCAGGTAAGAGGCCATCGTGGGAGTTGCGACCTCCACTTTCACGCCGAGGTCCGACCAGATCGAGAGGAGAGTTGTAAGTAGCGATTTATATCGATCCAGAAACAGAGGATGCGCGGCTGCCCTGAGAGTGATTGGATCGCTGACGCCGGATGAACGCAGCATGGATGAGGCTTCGTCGCGAGTGAGAGTCTGGCGTCTCCGGCCCGGATCAAACCCCAGCATCCCCGGTGGAATCAGGCAGACGGCAGGCTGGGCAAAGCGCCCCAATGTTTGCCAAACCAGATCGTGCGTGCGCACTACTCCTGACAGGGCCAGACGAAAGTCCATGTTCTGGGCGACTGATCCACTCGTAGAATTGAATATAAGGAAGTAAGTATTCTTGCGCGGAGACTCCACCAGGCCCCCTCGAAAGCGCGGGTCGCGGAGAGACTCTTCAAGATCCTGGGGCGAGAGATCACGTGCGAGGTCGATCGAGCCCGACCGCAACCCTGAAGCTATCTCTGAGGCGCTTAGCCGTGCGCGAAATTCGACCACATCAAGAAATGCTGCCGGACCCTTCCAGTATGCCTCATTGCGCTCAAGCACAATTCGATCAGCGCTGTACGAGGCGATTCGAAACGGACCCGTGCCTATGGGAATAGGATCGGTCTTTTCCCCATCAACGTTCAGGGTGATACCCGTCTTGTAATCTGTCAGCAGGGAGGGATAGATGGATAGCGGTTCCGGCAATTGTATTTCCAATTTGTAATCTGAGTGGGCCAGAATCCCAGCTAGCTCCTCGTCATTGCCTTTAGAGAATTCCGCCGCGCCGCGGATGGCCGCGAGACCCGGAGGCAGCTCACGAGCGACGCGAATGCTCCTCTCGAAGGAATGCTTCACAGCCTGAGCAGTCAGGGACTGGCCATTCTGGAACCGGACGTTTTCTCGGAGTGTGAAGAAGACTGAAGTGCCGGCGTCGGACACTTCCCATTTTTCGCAGAGAGCCGGAATTAAATTGCCTTCCAGGTCTGTCGCTAAGAGGGTTTCAAAGACGTTCGCCAAAATCTCCTGCTCTTCCACCAGCTCCATATTAACGGGATTGATATCGCCCAGCGGAGTAGCCAGCGCCACTACCAGTCTGCCTCCTTTTGGTATCTCTTGCTGGCGTTCGGTTTCCTTTGTTGCCGGAGCCAGGGAAGCAGCCTCTTCGAGGTAATCGTTGGCTTTCTCATACTCTCCACGAAGGTTCGCGAGCGTGGCAGCCAAAGACAGTACGTGCCTGAGGCTATCCGTGTCCTCCGCTGTGCGTGCAAGTTCCATAACCTGTTGGACCAATCGCGTTGTCTCCTCGACCTTTCTAGCCTGCCAGGCCGTCTCGGCGGCAAGCAAGAGAGCGGTCACGGCCCGGGAGTTATGGCGCTCACGTTCCAGGATCCGGCCTGCCGCTTCCCCCTCTTTTAATGCAGCATCCAAGTCTCCAGCCATTCGGTGTGCCTGGGCCAACAGCATTCGCGCTTCGCCCTCCAGCGCAGGATCACCTTCCCATTCGTCATCGAGAAACTCGAGTACTGTGCGGGAGGCTCGGGCTGCCTCTTCGCTGCTGAAAGCATCGAGCGCGGTCTTGGCCATGCGCAAGCCATACTCAACTGTCTTGTTTGCAACGTCTCCTTGAGAGAAATGGTGGACCAGCTGTGGGTAAACTCGCTCAAGTCGTCCCCCATGACGCTGCTCGACCTCCTCAGCATATTTACGATGCAAGGACCTTCGCTTGCGCCGCGAAATCGCGCCGTATAGCACGTCACGAACGACACCACTTGAGAAAGTCAAGCGATCACTACGCGACTCCCGCTCTTCCTCCAGAAGTCCGTCATCTACCAGACGGTCAATCGCGTCCTCAAGATCCTTACCACCGGTCAGCGATTCCAGGTCGCGAAAGTCAAAAGCTTTGCCAATAATTGAAGCAATCGAAAGAATCTCACGCAGTTCCTCAGGCAGGCGCTCTATACGTTTTTCAACCGCCTGTTGAATTGTGGCCGGCAAATCACCCGTCGAGAGATCAGTGGCTGCACCCAGACTCCAGGCTCCTGTTTGATCCTTCGAGATGCCGCCGGAATCAAGAAGCGATCGAACCAGTTCTTTCGTGAAGAATGGGTTGCCCTCAGTTCCTTCATAGAGTTTCTCTACGAGGCTGCCGGCTAGTTTTGGGCCGCCAATGAGTGTTTCAAGAAACAGGCGATGTTCTGCTGGTGAGAACGGTCCGAGCGCGATTGCCGAAAAACGGCGATCTCCGCGAAAACTATCAAGCATGCGAAGCAGCTGATGGGAGCGGTCTACTTCGCTTGAGCGGTAGGTGCCCACGATCAGTGTAGGTGTCGGTCCTAATCGTCGAACCATGTATTGCAATGCCTCGATGGATATCTCTGCCGCATGAAGATCTTCGAGGAAAAGAATGAGCGGCTTTCCCGCTGCAAGGCGTGTGAGTGTTCGCGCCAGCAGCTCAAAGATCTGGGTGCGGTTCTCAGGTCCTTGCGGTCCGCCAATCTGCGCCAATTTTGAATCGCCAGTCGCGGCGGCGCGAATCTCACTAATCTCTGTAAGCATGGGAAACAGCGAAACGAGATCAGGAGCAACGTCCGACAGCTCTATCATGTTATCTGGGGAGCTGGACGTCTCCTTTTGTCGGAAGTATTCCTGAATCGCTTCACAAAATCCCTGGTAGGGAAAGGCACCATCCTGCTCAATCGATCGACCATGAAGCACCGGTAGTTTGCGGGCCTTCGCCAGGTTCTCGATCTCGTCAAGGAGTCGTGTCTTGCCCACGCCGGGCTCACCCGAAACCACGACAAATTGGCATTCACCACCAATGGCGGCATTGAGTCGCTTCTGCAACTCAGCCTGTTCTTTCTCTCGGCCTATGAACGGAGAGAGCGCCACACGCGGCAACATCAGTGTCTTCGTCAATATCACTGATTTGCAAAGATCGCTCTGGTGCAATCGGGTCTGGCACCGCCGTAGAGAATCGGCTACCTCACTCGCGCGCTGCGGTCTTTTAGCCGGATCCTTGGCTATACAGGCAAGTATGGCTGCTTCAAGGTCCTGATTGATGTCCGCACCCAATGCGCGCGGAGGCTGTGGAATCTCATGAACTATGCGATAGAGAATTGACTGCAGCTCACCTGAGAAGGGTGGTTCGCCGGCCAGACACTCATAGAGCACAGTGCCAAGAGAGTAGATGTCCGAACGATGGTCCACAGCGCTGGCCGCCACTTGCTCTGGACTCATGTAGGAGAGGGTCCCGGCAATAGTTCCGGACTTGGTGATGCGACTTTCAGTCGCACCTCGGGCGAGACCAAAGTCCATGATCCGAACTCTGACACGAGTGCCATCCTCACGCATCGCCATGATGTTCTCCGGTTTAATATCACGGTGAATTACGCCGCGTGAATGGCTGTATTCGAGTGCTTCGGCAACCTGAATCCCAATGTCGATGACCTCGCCAAGCGTCAGCACACCATCGCGTTGGAACCAGCGCAGATTTGTTCCCTGGACGACGGGCATGACAAAGAACAGTGACCCCTCGTGCTTGCCAAAATCGAAGATCGGGACAACTGCGGGATGATCCATCTGAGCTACCAACTGCGCTTCGCGCTGGAAGCGTTGTTCCGTTTCGGGGCTCAGCAGCGTTGGAGGAATAAGCTTGATGGCTACTTCGCGGTTCAATAAGGGATCATGCGCCCGATAGACGACGCCCATTCCACCTCGACCCAACTCCGTCCTGATGTCGTATCGGTTAGAAAGCCTTTGACCGATCATCTCCCCTCCATGAAGAAACAAACCAAAGAGTTGATAGTAAATCGTGAGTGTTTTGTGAGATGAGGAAGGGAGCGCTCGTTAAGGCGCTCCGTATCACTGACCTAAGCGGAGACGGAAGTTGTAATAATAGGGCACGCCCTTACGGAATGTATAGTGGCGCGCACGAACGCTAGCTTTTAAGAGTCTTTCAAGTGGGCTGTGGCCATCCCAAATAGATGAAATAATCGATCTGAAGCCGGCGAGCGGGTTGATGTGTATGAATATCGGCGTTCTTCTGAACCTGTTCTTTGTGTGCTACCCTTGGCCTCCGAATTCTCTCCACTCTCCCAGGTAGGGACGTTCCAGCAAGTACGAGTTTCTTCGGATTTTTGCTTGCTTCCGCACCGAGTCGAAACCTTCCCGTGGAGATTTCCCTGGACCGCCGTCACAACGGGTCACAAAAGAAAAAGGGCCACGGCTCGCCTGCGGGCGTAAACGTTTGAAAAGGGCAGGATTATTGGTGGAGCAGAGGGGGATCGAATTCCTGACCTCCGCATTGCGAACGGCAAAAGGCAGCTTTTCAAGAACACTTTTTGTGCCTTGAAAATCGCCACTTTTTGCAAAAAAACGCAGCCGCGAACAAGATTTCAACCGCTACCATTTGCGACCTTCAATTACCCATTCTTATGAATTTTGGCAACGAGTTGGCAACGGGGAATTTTTCCCCAGGATGGACCTTTTGCTGGCCGTGAGGTGGCGAAGCATCAAACCTCCCAATCACCCATGCTATGCTAGACAATCAGCGAG
>JBPCIQ010000088.1:0-7104 GCA_051006135.1 Pyrinomonadaceae bacterium
ATTCAGGGTTGTGTACGTAATAAACATCGACGCAGGCGATGTTCATGTTTCGGAGCGACTGCTCCAATTGGTTCTGCAAATATCCCGGCGTCATGCAGTGGCTGCCGCCCACAAAATCCTCGAGACGTGCTATGCCGGGTCTAACAAATGTTTCCTCAATGTACGAACGGACATCCCTGGGCGGCGCTCCATCGAATGGGAGATAGCCGCCCTTCGTGCAGATAACAATTTCCTCGCGGCCAAATCCCAGCTCGCCAGTTAGAGAATCCAGAGCCTTGCCGATTGAACGCTCGCTTCTTTGAAAGCGATAGTTTGCGGCCGTGTCGATTACGTTAGCGCCAAGCTCAACGGCACGCATGATTGCTGCAGTGTATTTCTCGTCTGTAGCCTCATCGGGATTGCCCAGGTAGGTGCCGATGCCAATCGACGATAACCAGGCCTTCCGTTCATTGCGGAAATGATTTTCCACTGCCTGCTGATTGAAACGATCACGGTAACGCGCCATACCTTCTAATGTTGCAAAACCGGTTAGAGCCATGGTTGTAGTTTATAGCACCCGCGACCTTCCCTATGAGGAAAGTATTCCCCTTTTCAGATCCGCGTTTATCCGCGTAAATCCGCGGCTCAGTCTTCTGCCTCGAAATCGCTACCGCCGTGAGCCGGCAAGCGCCCTTCATGCTTCAATGGCGGTGTGATAGCTTTGAGCTTAAATCATTTGCCAGGGAATCTCTATGACTAACTTTCTCGATTGGCGTGAGCACGCCGGCTCACAAGCTGAAAAGTTCTATAAGACGACGCTGTGGCAAGGTGAGCACGTAACGGTAGGGCTAAACTGCCTTGAACCCAATCAAATTCAGAGTGTGCACGCGCACCAGAGCGCCGACAAAATCTATTTTGTCCTTGAAGGCAGCGGCCATTTTACAATTGGAGATGAAGACCGCGACGCGACTGCGGGCTCGCTTGTGATTGCTCCTGCCGGCGTGCCGCACGGCGTTACAAACAACGGGAGCGAGCGTTTGTCTCTTCTGGTTGCAATTGCCCCGGGGATCAAATGAGCGAACCGAACAACACCCTAAGCGCCGATTCGAAGCGCCGGCCGGGGACTCGAAAATCTTCGCTCGACATTTCCGAATCTGCGCTGAACGAACTCGCTTCTGAAGTCACTAAACTTGTGACTGAGTATTTTGCCCAGGTTTCCAGTCTTCCCCTATTCCCCAAAGTCTCCGCCGGAGAAACAATCGACCAGGTTGGGTCCGACCTTTCACTCGAGGGCGAGCCACTGGAAAAGTTGCTGGCGGATTGCCGGGCGATACTGAAGGGGAGCCGGCATAATGGTCATCCACGCTTTTTCGGCTATGTTGCGTCTCCTGCCACGCCAGCGGGCGCTTTTGCCGATCTAATCGCTTCTGCGCTTAATGCGAACGTCACGTCCTGGCGGTCGGGTCCCGCAGCAACAGAAATAGAAAGAACTGTCGTGCGCTGGCTCGGGTCAATGATTGGCTACGACGAAGACGCTCACGGATTGCTGACCAGTGGCGGCTCCCTGGCAAACCTGATTGCGTTACTGATCGCTCACCGGGCAAAAGCGGAGGATGAAGTTGGACTGAAGGGTCTTTGGAACACTGACTCGCCCATGACGATCTACGCCTCCGATCAGATTCACGTGTCGATCCCAAAAGCCGCGGAGATACTCGGTATTGGTCGCGAACAAGTGCGCGTCATTTCATCGGACGCCCGTTTTCACACCGATGTGCAGCAGCTGCGCGATCAGGTGAAGAATGATTTGCGTAAAGGCTCCAGGCCATTTTGCGTTGTTGCCAGCGCCGGCACGGTAAACACCGGGGCCGTGGACCCGCTCAATCAAATCGCGGACGTGGCGGACGAATTCAATCTCTGGTTTCACGTCGACGGCGCTTACGGTGCGCCAGGATCTTTGGATGAGCGCAAACGGCCACTTTTCGCCGGCATTCATCGCGCCGATTCCATCTCGCTCGACGCGCACAAATGGCTATACGTTCCCATTGACGCCGGCTGTTTGTTGTTTCGCGATAGAGTAGTGGCTCGCGCGGCCTTCGCAGGGGACGACGCTGACTACGTCAAAATACACGAGCAGGATCCCGATGAAGCCTTTGCTTTTTGGGATTACGGGACTGAATTGTCGCGGCGCTTCCGGGCACTGAAAATCTGGATGACGTTGCGCTATTACGGGCTGCGCCGGATCAGCGAGGCGATTTGTGAAGATAACTCGCTGGCGGAATATCTGGCGCAGTGTGTCGACCGGGCGGAGGATTTTGAGCTACTCGCGCCGGTTGAGTTGAGCATCTGTTGCTTTCGTTATCTGCCGCGCGAATTTCAGGTGAGGTTGAAGGCAACATCGGAAGCCGAGCGCGCACGGATCGAAAGCGAACTGGATCAACTAAACACTCAAATCATGCTTGCGATACAGCGTGGCGGCGAGGCTTATCTATCTAATGCGACTATTCGCGGCAAGTTCGCTTTGCGAGCATGTATCACAAACTTTCGTACCGCACGGGCTGACATCGACAAGACTCTTGACATTATTCGTGAGTCCGCAAGGGCAATAGAGACAAATGGTTTGTAATCAAATGTGGGAAGAACTTCCGCTTTCTAGTCGCGGGACGATCCAATTGAATGGTCCAAACTAAGTCACAATACTATGACCACGAGCTTAGCGTTGCACTCGATCTTGCGCGCGAGGCGGGTGCGGCAATACTCGAGTTTTATGAGGGACCTCTCGAGATCGAACAAAAGAGCGACTCTTACGATCGCGAGCCGGTGACACAGGCCGACAAGGTTGCGAACGAGTTAATAGTAAACGCGTTGCGGCGGGAGTTCCCCGCTGATGGCATCCTGGCGGAAGAATCGGTTGATACGGCTCACCGTCTTGATAAGCAAAGAGTTTGGATGGTTGACCCACTCGACGGCACTAACGGGTTCATCGATGGCAACGGAGATTTTGCAGTGCAGATTGGTCTCGCCCAGGACGGAGAATGCGTGCTTGGCGTTGTCTATCAGCCGCTAACCGGGTTGATTTACCACACCGTCCGCGGCCAGGGAACGTGGATCCTAAGGCCCGATCTTGCACCGGTGCGAGCACGTGTTTCCGCTCAGCAGGATCTATCAATGATGCGGCTGGCGGCCAGTCGCTCACATCGCAGCCCGCGTATGGATAAAGTGGTAAAGGCTTTCAAAGTTAAAGAGGAGGTGCGTCGGGGCTCGGTTGGAATCAAGGTGGGACTAATCATCGAACAGCAGTGTGATCTTTATGTTCATCTCTCCCCACGGACCAAACAGTGGGACACTTGCGCCCCCGAAGTTATTCTCAGCGAAGCGGGCGGACGGCTCACAGATCTTTTTGGTCAGCCGCTGCGTTACAACTCACTCGAAGTACAAAATCTTAACGGAATCATTGCGAGCAACGGCGTGGCCCACGATCAAATTGTCAGTACCCTTGCCCCGCTGCTAGCTGAATTTGGTCGTACCGCTGTTTAGTAAAACAACTTCAACCTTAGTCCCCTCTCAAGTCAAGAAGGTGAACCCTGTCCCCAAGATCAACCTCTCAACCTACTCACATCTCAAGTGACCAAGGTTTAGTGGTTGATTGTTGCTGTCTGGTTTCCACGGTGGGACAGGGTCCGCCTTCCTTGACGTGACTAAAGTTGGGTGATTGATTGTGGCTGCTCAATTCCCACCATTCCAAGCACCACCAACAGCGCCCGCTTCAAACCCACTTCGCGACCGCGAGGGTCGTACCACTCATCAGTCGTGTGCGCATTCCCTGACACCCCGCCGGCGCCGAGAGTTATTGCCGGGATCCCCAAGGAAATGGGCACGTTGGAATCGGTCGAGGCCTGATCGAGGCGCGCCGTAAATCCCAAAGCCCGCGTTGCCGCTTGCGCGAGCGCGACTATGTACGAATCTGGCGGAGTTTCGCCACTTGGACGCTCACCTATTAGTTTGAGGCCTACCTCGAGTGGCAGACTGCCTTGCCGTCGCTTTCTGTTCTCTTCATCAACGGCTTCAAGGACGCCCCGGCGAAAGAAGGCATCGAGTCTAACCAGTTCATCCGCGCTCGCCGAACGAAGATCGACCTCCATTGTCGCTTCGCGTGGAATAGCGTTGATGCTCGAACCCCCCTCGATGCGTCCGACATTGAAAGTTGTGCGAGGCTCCGCGGGCGCCGGATAAGAAGCCAGCCTCGAGATTGCCCGCCCCAAAGCATGAATAGGATTGGCGACACCGAAATCACCCCAGGAGTGTCCGCCCGTTCCGCTCAGACCAACGCGATAACGGCGAGAACCAAGCGCGCCGTTGGTGATGCGCTCAACTCCGGGCCCATCAAAACTCAGAAAAGCATCAACACGATTTGACCATTCTCCCGCCGTCAGGAGATGTCGCACACCGCGAAGATTTCCCGTTCCCTCTTCGCCGACCGTACCTACAAACAGAAGCGATCCCGCGGTCTCAATCTGAACAGCTTCGAGGGCGCGAGCGAGCGCAATCAGGGCGACGAGGCCACAGCCATCGTCGGAGATACCCGGCGCGCACAACCTGCCGGCGTCTCGGCGAACTGTGCAATCAGTGCCTGGAGGAAACACCGTATCCAGGTGAGCACTGACCACCACCAGAGGGGCAAGCGAACGCCCACGGCGGAGAGCGACGCAGTTGCCCTCTTTATCAAGGTGGGCTTCGCGCAAACCAATTTCGCTCAGTCTACCGCGGAGGTACTCTGCCCTTTCGCTTTCACAGAAAGGGGGGGCCGGGATTGTGCAAAGGTTTATCTGCTCCTGTGTGAGTTCGTCTGCGTGGGCAGCAAAATCATAAAACGCGCGGCGCACGTTCTCTGCCCCGAGCAATTCTTCGACGCTCTTGACAGCAGGCGATGTGAGAAGGGTTACCATAAGAAACTGTCAGTGCCCAGTCGTCCGTGGTCAGTTGTCCATGGTCAGTCGTCCGTGGTCAGTTGTCCGTAGTCGCCGTCCGTAGTCAGTCGTCCGTAGTCAGTCGTCCGTGGTCCCTTGTGGTACACGACCTCGCCGTTAATGACCGTCATGACGCAACGCGTCTTCAGAATCTCCAGCTCGGGAATCTTCATGATATCGGCGGAGAGAATCGTGAAATCTGCTAGCTTGCCAACCTCAATGGTTCCTTTTAGCTTCTCTTCAAATGCCGCATAGGCGGCCCAGATGGTGAACATTTTCAGCGCCTGTTCGCGCGACGCGGCCTCTTCCAGGTGCCAGCCTTCACCGGAGAACCCTTTCTGATCTTTGCGCGCGACAGCCGCATAGAATTCAATCATTGGTTCGCCACGCTCAACCGGCGCATCAGATCCTCCGGCGACTATAGAACCACTCTTAATGAAAGTCTCCCAGGCGTAGGCGCCAACAAGTCGCTTGATTCCTAGACGACTCGGCGCGAAGTGAAGATCTCCGATGGCGTGTGAAGGTTGCATGGAAGGGATTACGCCCAGTTTGGCGAAACGCGGAATGTCAGCCGGGTTGACAATCTGAGCATGCTCCACTCGCCAGCGTGGCTCCGCGATTTTTCGCTGATCAGGAGGAATTGTTGCGAACGCCTTCTCATAGAGATCGAGAATACGACGGTTGGCACGATCTCCTATCGCATGCGTCTCCACTTGAATCCCCTGCCGCAAAGCCTCTTCAAGCATCGGCTGCAGCTCTTCCTCTTTTGTGGTTAGAAATCCGGAAGTCTCCGGCGCATCCGAATAGGGCTCGAGCAGCGCCGCACCGCGCGAGCCAAGAGCGCCGTCAAAGACCACCTTGATTGTTCGTAGGTTGAAACGATCGTCGAAGGCGCCCGTGATGGCGCCGCCGCGCAGCACCTTTAGCGAACTTGGCGAAGGACCGTGCACAGCCTTGTACACCCGCAGCTTGATCTTTCCTTCGCTATAAAGCTTCTTGTAAAGGTCAACCTCGTCATAGCTGCCGCCGGCGTCCTGAATCTGAGTCCAGCCCAGCTCTATGTTCCGCTTAGCACCAAGAATGATCGCACGTTCAGCGTCTGCTGCCGTTGTAGCTGGGCGGCGTATCAAACCCTGGGCAGCATCGAGAAGCATTCCGTTTGGCTCGCCTGTCTGTTTGTCTTTTGATATCTCACCTCCAAAGGGACTGGCAGTGCTTTTATCTATTGCGGCAAGTTTCAAGGCTGCGCTGTTCGCAACAGCACCGTGACCATCCGCTCGACTAAGGAATACGGGATTGTTTGGCGAGACCTTGTCGAGGTCCCAGCGTGTGGGAAAGACGGGCGGCTTCCAGAAGGTTTCAATCCAACCGCGTCCAGTGACCCATTCGTTTGGCTTCGCCTGATCAACGCGGGCTTTGACCTTGAGCAGAAAATCCTCAAGGCTCGTTGTGCCTTCAAGATTAAGGGTCATTTCACGGAAACCAACGCGGGCCAGATGATGATGCGCATCGGTTAATCCGGGCAGCACCGTGTTGCCGTGGAGATCAATAACTCGGGTGCTCTTGCCGATATACCTCTGAGAGCGTCGGTTTGAGCCGACAAAAATAATGCGGCCCCTTTTGACCGCAACCGCCTCAGCCTGCGGCTGACGATCATTCACGGTGTAGATGTTTCCATTCTTGAAGACAATATCGGCGTAACCATCCTGGGTTGGCCGTGGCGCCAGGCTGAGCAATAAAGCACTCAGAATCAACAGAACTTTCATGTTTCTTTCCCCTTAGCGGAGATCTGAAAAGTAATTGTGGAGAGCGGCTGACTTATACCACAGTGCACGCTTCGGGTCACAAACCGGGGATGAGGCCTGACGGACCATCCCGCTCACGCCGCAAACCACTCTGGCGCAATCCTCAACCTGCGTCACCTCTCAAGTCACTTAGTAATCTCCAGGTAAGGAAGGCGGATCCGGTCCCCGCTCTCACGCTTGGAAGCCACTCAAATGGACATGCTCCAACTTCCTACTGATTGCGACTCGTCCTGTTGCCTCACAATAAAATCTACTCCTACGGTGATTCGTTGCCTCATAAATAAATCTACTCGAAAGTCGATTGGGTTTTCGCATGGTAGTGTGCCATTTTTGAGTAGTGGCGCACCACTGGGGTT
>JBPCIQ010000089.1:0-13387 GCA_051006135.1 Pyrinomonadaceae bacterium
ACCAAATGAAAAATGTCACGGTATCTGTGTTTGTCATTCGTTCAAAGGTGCAGAATCATCTTAGCAATCGTGAAGTAGATGATCAGGCCTGTCGCATCGACGAGAGTTGTGATCAAAGGCGCCGAAAGCACGGCAGGGTCAACGCCGAAGCGCTCTGCCAGAATCGGAATGAGAGACCCAACAGTTGTGGACCAGATGCAGATTGCAAACATCGTAACCGACACCGTCAAAGCTAGTTCAAGCGGCGCTTTCCACAATAGGGCCTGGCCAAAGGCGATCGGTGCGACCATCAAGCCAACAACCATCCCGGTAGTCGCCTCACGCAGCACCACGCGCCGGGCGTGCCGCACTCCGACCTCGCCGAGAGCGAGACTGCGAATGACCGTCATTACGGTCTGCGCTCCGGCATTGCCGCCCGTGCCAATCAGCAACGGGATAAAAAACGCGAGTGCCACGACCGCCGCCAGTTCATCTTCAAAGCGGTGCAAGACGGCGCTCGTTAATGTGCCGGCAACAAAGAGCAGCAACAGCCAGCCGATGCGCTTGCGGACCACACGCAAGATCGGGTTATCGAAGTAAGGCTTATCAAGCGCGCCGGGTTCAACCCCGGCCATTTTCAAAATATCTTCCGTCTGCTCCTCGATGAGCACGTCGATTACGTCGTCAACCGTTACAAAACCGACGACGCTCCCGTCTTTTTCCAAAACCGGCACGGCGAGTAAATTATACTTAGAGATTTTCTGAGCGACAGACTCCTGATCGTCCAGTGCGTTCACTGTCACGGGCTTGCGACGCATCACTTCGCTTAACGGAGCGCCCAGTTCGGCCATCACTAAATCACGCAGCGAAACCGCGCCCTGAAGCTGCTCGGTGTCCGGTGACAGGACGTAGCAGGCATAAATTGATTCCTTCTCGCGCGCGACTAAACGGATATGCTTGAGTGCATCACTTACTGTCATCTTGAGATCAAGCCGCACAAACTCCGTGGTCATGATGCCGCCGGCAGTATGGTCCGGATACTGCAACAGATCTTCAAGTTCGGCACGCAACTCGTCACTAAGCTTAGGCAGGATTCGGTGTCGCTCGTGCAGGCCCATCTTTTGAACGATGTCGGTACGCTCGTCGGCGGAGAGGTCCGCGAGAATTTCGGCCGCGCGAGCAGGCTCCAACTCTTCGAGAATTGCCGCACGGCGCCGCATTGTTGGTTGATTGAATACTTCGACAACCCGCTGCACCGGCAACATCGATACTACTGTCGCGGCTTCCGGACAGGTTAGTTGGTTGAACAGTTCTGCCAGATCGGCCGGGGCCAGATCTGAGACCATGCTGCTGATACCAACGAAGCTCTCGTCTAGCCGGAGATGAATGCGTTCCAACAATTTGATCAGGTTTTCTGCTGGCAAGGATCACCTCCCTGAGAAGACAACGTAACGGGCATCTCAATTACGCCAGCCAACGCGCGCCGCTGTTTCGAATAATAAACGAAACAGCCGAGCATCGCGTGGCAATGACTAAAATTGTGGGGCTAACAAGCAAGAGAGTTTTCATTGTTCGAGCGTAAGATCCGCCCGTCAATACTACTTTATGTGATGCAGGACGAAATAGAGATGTTCAAACTGGCCCACTACCTTATCTTGATGTGGTGAGCCTTATCTTGATGTGGTGAGATAGAGTAGATTTCTACGAACGATTTAGAATCCGTTGTTCACCGGCGTTCGAGTTTCGATTAGCGCACTAGCCGCCAATCTTTCGCTTAACCTTTTGGACTTAAATGAGTGATCCTAATTAGCGCCCACCTAAAAGTGGCAGGCTAACCTTTCCAGGCAAAATGGACCTGCCGACCTTACCTGAGCCGAGCAGTCCGTCACCAGTAACCGCTTGAACTCGCGCGCGCGGCAATCTTGGTTCTTCAAGATGCTCCCTGACGATCGGCGCCAACAATCCGGCATCAGCAAGAAAGCCGTCATGCCCATGTGACGAATCAATCTCTCTGTAGTCAGCCTTCACACCCACAGCCCTGGCCTTTGAGGCAAGCGACTGCACTTCGCCCGGACTAAAGAGCCAGTCCGAAGACAGACCTATTAGCAGCAGGCGCGCCTGAATTCGACGCAGCGCTTCCTCTTCTGAACCGTAACCCCGATCGATCTCAAACGTGTCCATTGCTTTCGAGAGAACCAGGTATGAGTTGGCATCGAAGCGAGCCGTAAAACTGGAGCCCTGATAGTCGAGATAGCCCGCGATGTCGTAGCGTCCCATCATTGAACTATGCGGATCTTCGCCACTCCGGTCGGGTCGTCGCGCAAAACGTTCTGCAAATAGTGCGGACGATTTGTAAGTGCATTGCGCAATGGCCCGCGCCAGTGCCAGACCAGCAACTGGCTGCCGATCTGCAGGGTAACGTCCTTCCAACCAGGCCGGGTCACTGCGAATCGCCTGTCGCTGTAGATGGTTGAGCGCCAACGCCATTGCTGAGAGCGGCGCTGCTCCGATGGCAATACATCGCTCAACTCTCTCCGGGAAATCCACGGCCCAACTCAATGCCTGCATCCCACCAATTGAGCCACCGATGACGGCCTGCAGTCGCGTCACGCCTAAATGTTCAAGCAGCTCAACCTGCGTTCTAACCATGTCGCGGATTGTGATCAGCGGAAAGTCGCTACCGTATGGCTCGTCTGATTTTTGATGATTGTTAGAGCTTGGTCCCGTCGAACCGTAGCACGACCCGAGCACATTCACGCCGATGACACAGTATCGAGTCGTGTCGAGCGCTTGCTCGGGACCGATCAGCTGCGGCCACCAGTCTGCTGCGCGCGCAGAGCCTGATAGAGCGTGACAGACAAGCAGAGCATTGTCCCTGGCTTCGTTAAGCTCTCCATAAAGCGCGTAGCGGAGCGTTACTGGCTGCAGCACACCGCCTTCACTCGGTTTGAATGGTGTGTCATGCCCGAAGGTGAAATCCGCTTCAACCGTGGGCTCTATTACCGAACTCATTTTCATGCCCTACCTTCCACTCATTACTGCGCGTCGGAGCACGCGACCAAAGTCCAATAAAAAACTCTTGCGCTAAAGAAACGCAAGAGCTGTTACTCAGACGATTCTTTACGGTTTAGGGGGAACGCATCAAAATATATCGACCCGCCATGCGCATCGTGATTGTCCGCATAGAGCGGCTGACCTGGGTTTCGTTATTCAAGTTATGCAGTCTTAGTGACACAATTACCCAGATTCTAAACAGGACCATTGATTTGTCAACGCAATTATTTTTATCCCCTGATAAGCACAATTGCGGTCCTCAGGGAGATAGCGAGTAGTGGAGTTGGGCAGTCTCATCTGGCGAAACCTGAACAGAGCATCGTACTATCCCTTAATAAATGGTATTGACTAAACACTTCTTGAAGACTGCCAAATGATCGCTGCATCCAGTAGAACCGCAAATTTCCATTACGCAATTCGTAACCTCGTCAGTGTCGCTGAAGCGCAGGTCAGGCTGGGGCGCCAGGTCACTTACCTGAATATTGGTGATCCGCAGGCATACGGATTCCGGCCGCCTGCTCATATCGTCGAGGCTGTCACCCAGGCGTTACGAGATGGCTTCACAGGCTACGCACATTCAGCCGGTCTGCGGGAGGCCAGAGATGCGGTGGCCGCCTACGCTACTGCTCTGGGAGCGCCTACCGAAACGGAGCAGGTGCTGATGACTTCGGGAGCGTCGGAAGCAGCTGACCTGGTGTTGACTGCATTGCTTAACGAAGGCGACGAAGTCCTCCTTCCCGCACCCGGGTATCCAATCTATCCCGCCATTCTCCAGAAGCTGGGGGCGGTCGCTCGTTACTACCCACTGGATCCCGCGAACAACTGGCAACCTTCCGCGGAGCAAGTAAGTTCATTGATCACGGGTCGCACCCGTGCGCTGGTTCTGATCAATCCGAACAACCCCACGGGATCAATCATCCCTGATGAGAGGACCAAACAACTTCTTGACCTGTCGGCACGACACGGCTTGCTGATAATCGCAGATGAGGTTTATCGAGAACTCTGTTTCGCAAAGGCACCGACCTCTGCATCCGTCATGGCGCAAGAGATCGGCCTCCCGCTGATCACCCTGGAGAGTCTTTCAAAAACTCATCTCGTGCCGGGCTGGAGAGTCGGCTGGATGCGTTACACGCATGATGAGCTGATGTCAGATCTCACGCACTCAATCGCCCGCCTGGCGAGTGGACGACTCTGCTCACCGACACCTTCGCAGTATGCAGTGAGACCAGCGTTGGAAGGTGACAAGAGTTTTTTGGCAGAGTTCATGAGGGAAATAAAGAACAGACGCGACTTTGTCGTGGCGTCCGCCCAACGGATCCAGGGACTGTCCTGTGACGTCCCGGGCGCAGCCTTTTACGTGATGATGAAAGTAGATGATCCGCTGGCAAGAACTGACGAGGCCTTTGTCCTCGCGCTACTCGAAGAAACGGGAATTTTGGTCGTGCCCGGCTCAGGCTTTAGCACTGACCCACTGGCAGGGTTATTCCGCCTGGTGTACCTGCCCGATGAGAGGGTGTTGAGCGAGGTGTTTGACAGGATCAGTTGGTTTCTTACGGCGGGGAGAGTTCAGTATTCTTAAAAAACGAGGTTGCTTATGACACAGGGCAAAAAGAGTTTCAGGATTAACACGCAACTGGTCCACGCCGGTGAAAGAGGCGCCGTTCCCCTGGGCAAGCCCGTCTCCACTCCCATCTACGCGACCGCCACGTTCACCTACGACTCCATGGCCGAAGTTGATCAGGTCTTTGCCGGCGAGAAGCAGGGCTATATCTACACCCGCTATGGCAACCCGACTATCGCAGCATTGCAGCAAGCCGTTCAGGTGCTGGAGGAAGGCGCTGCCTGCTGTGCTTACTCAACCGGCATGGCCGCCCTTCATGCCGCAATCTTCGCCTGCGAACTTAGACCCGGCTCAACCATTTTGGCGTCCCAGGATCTTTACGGCGCAACCATCGATTTGCTCTATAAAGTCTTCGGGTCTTACAACATAAAGACTGTAACCGCTGACTTTTCTGACGTGCAGGCTTTAAGAGCGAAAGCCTTGGAGGCCAGCCCACAGCTGTTAATTGCGGAAACAATTTCAAATCCGCTGCTCAAGATCTGTGATCTTGCGGCCTGCAGTGAAATTGCGCGTGAGGTTGGTTCGCGTTTCATCGTGGACAACACCTTCGCGTCACCATATCTTTGCCAGCCCTTAAAGCACGGCGCAGACTTTGTAGTGCACAGCGCCACAAAGTATTTCGGAGGACACGCCGATGTCATGGGTGGACTCGTCGTTGCGCGCGATGAGGTGGATCTCTTGGCTCTCGTAGGCGTGATGAAGCTGGTCGGCGGAGTGCTTGGCGTCTGGGAGGCACATGAAATTCTTCGCGGTTTGAAGACGCTGGCCGTGCGCATGGACCGCCAGTGTGCCAATGCTGACAAACTAGCCCGGCACCTTCTGAAGCACCCGAAGATTTCCCGCGTTTACTATCCCGGCCTTGCCACAGAGGATAAACAGGAGACGCTCAAACGCGTGCTCCGCCCGCCTCATGCGGGTGCTTTGGTATCGATAGAGCTTCAGGAAAATACCCGTGAGGCAGCATTCCGTTTCATGGATGCGCTCTCGCTATGCGTGCGCTCGACAAGCTTAGGTGATGTGTTTACCGGAGTGCTGCACCCCTCGACAGCCTCTCACCGCGAGGTCGCTCCTAAACGACGACTCGAATTAGGAATTTCTGAGGGACTGGTGCGAATCTCCCTCGGCATCGAGGACATCGACGACATCATCGCGGATATCGAAGACGCTCTGGCAGAAAACGCCAAAGGGCAGGCGGGATGAGATATTAATGGTCCTCTGTGGTATTAGAGTACCGCTTGGACTCAAAGTCAGAACCGGGAGCGGTAGCGACCGGGTTACGTGCGGTTCCATGAAGCGTGAAGAAAAGCAATTTCTTGTTGGTTGACCGTCGGGGGCCCAAACCCGGTCACCCAGGTTGAAATGTGCAATAGATCGGGTGAGTACCACCAGGCAGTCGAGACTGTTTGAAGGCAGATACCACCTGCTTCAGCCGCGTGGTATCTGCAACACGTCGACCCGTATAATGTACTCTCAAGATAGACTAAAAAGAGTTGGAGTAACGCGAACTGACATTGAGAAGCTAGAGGTTCGGTTTCTCTCGTCCGAACACGTCGCCGGAGTTAACCAATCCAGTTAAGGAGAAGATCATGCGTAGAGTTCTACATCTGATGATTGGGCTGGCCTTCTTCGCCCTGCCCGCCTCAGCGCAAACTGCGGAAGAGATTGTCGCGAAGTACTTCAAGACGGTGGGCGGAGCCGACAAGATTCAAGCCGTGAAGACTTTGCGTCGCGCCGGTAAATTTATCGGAGGCGGCGGTTTTGAAGCGACGATCCTGGAGGAGAACAAGCGCGCGAACATGGTGCGTCAGGAATTTTCGCTGCAAGGATTAACGGGCATTAATGCTTACGATGGAAAAACCGGCTGGAAGATTGAGCCCTGGCAAGGGAAAAAAGATCCGGAGCCGCTGGGCGAAGAAGAGATGAAGCAGATCCTGGAGGACTCAGACTTCGATGGTCCGCTTGTGAATTACCAACAGAAGGGCAACAAGCTCGAGTTTGTCGGCATGGAGCCAGTCGAAGGGACGGATGCTTTCAAACTTAAACTGACGCTCGCTAACGGCGACGTTCGCTTCTACTACATGGACACGGATTATTACGTTCCCATCAAGATTGACACCAAGCGAATAATTCGTGGCGCGGAGCGTGAATACGAGACTTCATTGGGCGACTACAAGGAAGTGGCGGGCTGGTATCTGCCCCACTCGATCGAAGTTAATGTGAAAGGCAGCGCAAACCGCCAGAAAGTTACCTACGACAAAATCGAAGCCAACGTGCCGATTGACGACAGCCGCTTCCACATCCCGACGGCGGCCGTTAAGACCGAGCCTGCCAAGCCGCTCGACGCCGCGGACACACTTCCGAAGAAGAAGGGCGCGCCAGTAGCCAAGCCACCTACTAAGCCATAGCTAGAGCAATCACCCTGCGCGAACAGTCCGGCTGTGACCCGGAGAAAGAAGAGAGATCAATGATCACCGATTAGATCTATGATTGGATGCCGGAAGGTCACAGGCCCCCGCACATCAAACGGCACAGCCGAAACCCGATATCCAGAAAAAGGATTAGCGATGAAGACAAGAATAGTCTATTGCCTATCGATAGCAGCTCTCAGCCTTTTGTCAGCCAACGCCGTGTTGGCCCAGACACCGCAGCCCACTACGATAAAGATAGATTCGGAAACAATATCGGGATTAGGCGCTCGCAATATCGGTTCGGCTGCGATGAGCGGCCGTGTAGCTGCTCTCGATGCGGTGCATGAAGGTCAGCGACTTACCGTCTATATCGGGGCGGCGAGCGGCGGGGTGTGGAAGTCTGTAAACGGCGGCGCAACCTTCAAGCCTGTTTTTGACAAGCAGCCAGTGCAGTCAATCGGTGCTGTCACAATCGATCCGAAAAACCCAAAAGTTGTTTGGGTGGGTACCGGGGAATCCTGGACGCGCAACAGCGTGTCCGTCGGCGATGGTGTTTACAAATCTGTGGATGGTGGTGACAACTGGATCAACGTGGGGCTGAAGGACTCTGAACGAATTGCCAAAATTCTTGTCGATCCCTCCAGCACAGATACGGTGTATGCCTGCACCACCGGCAAATTATGGAGCGACAGCGATGAGCGCGGCGTCTACAAAACCACCGATGGCGGCAAGACCTGGACAAAGGTCCTGAAAGGAGCAAACGCTTCGACGGGCTGCTCCATGATATCGCTAGACAAGCAGAACCCGAAGACTATTTTTGCAGGCATGTGGGACTTTCGTCGCCAGGGCTGGACTTTCCGTAGCGGCGGAGCCGGTCCTAATATGCCCAGCGGCAGTGGCCTGTTTAAGAGCACCGACGGTGGTGCATCCTGGACAGAGCTCGATGAAAAGAGCGCAAAGGGTTTGCCTTCGAAACCGTGGGGCCGTGTTGCCGTGACGGCAGCTCCTTCAAAGCCGAGCGTTGTTTATGCCGTTATTGAAGCAGAAGCTCCAAAGGACGGTCTGTATCGTTCGGATGATAGCGGCCAGACATGGACCGCGCTGGATCGCAGCCAGAGCATGATCTGGCGTCCGTTTTACTTCGCCAACCTGATTGTCGACCCGAAGAATGAGAACAAGATCTATAAGCCCAATCTGCCGTTGATCGTTAGCAACGACGGCGGCAAAAGCTTTAGCAACATCTCCGGCGGGACTCACGGCGACCATCATGACCTCTGGATCAATCCTACTAACACTGATCACGTGATAACCGGCGACGATGGAGGCGTCTGGTATTCCTATGATGGCGGCAACCGTTGGTGGAAGGGCGAGAACCTGCCTATCTCCCAGTTTTATCATGTCAGCGTGGACATGGACATGCCTTATCACGTCTACGGCGGATTGCAGGACAACAGCTCATGGGTGGGCGACTCGCAGTATCCCGGCGGGATCACCAACAGCAGTTGGGAGAACATGTATGGAGGGGACGGATTCTGGATGTTTGCCGATCCTTCCGATCCTGACTACCTGTACGCCGAATACCAGGGTGGCGGAATCTCGCGAATTAACCGCAAGACGCATGAATCACGCAATATTCAGCCGTTGCCGCAATATAAGGAAGGCAAGCTTCGATACAATTGGAACACGCCCATTCATTTGAGCCCCAAAAGCGACGGCACGATTTATGTTGCGGCGCAGTTTCTTTTCCGTTCGCGCGATCACGGCCAGACATGGGAGCGCATTTCGCCTGACTTGACGACCAACGATCCCGAAAAGCAAAAGCAGGAACAGTCGGGCGGTGTGACTGTTGACAATTCAGCCGCGGAAATGCACACCACGATCTATGCAATTGCCGAATCGCCAAAAGACTCGAACTTAATCTGGGTCGGCACGGATGACGGCAACGTGCAGATCACGCGCGACGGCGGTAAAAAATGGACGAACGTTGCCGGAAACATTCCCGGTCTGCCGAAAAACGCCTGGGTATCTTCCGTTGAAGCTGGCCACTTTGAACCGGGTACCGCCTACGCCACGTTCGACGTCCACACGTTTGGCGACATGCGTCCTTTTGTGTATAAGACCGCGGACTTTGGTCAGACGTGGACCCCGTTAATTGCTGAGGGCTCCACGGTTCGCGGATACGCGCATGTAGTAAAAGAAGATCTGGTCAACAAGGATCTTCTATTTGTGGGTACCGAGCAGGGCCTCTGGATTTCGCTCGACGCTGGCAGACAATGGGCACAATATAAGGGTGGTGAAATGCCCAACGTCGCGGTCCGCGATGTTGTGATCCACCCGCGTGATCACGCTCTGGTAATTGCCACGCACGGCCGGGGAATATGGATCGTCGACGACATCACGCCTCTTCGGGCACTAACTCCCGAGAATCTGGCGAAGGAAGCAGTCTTTGTTCAGGCCAAGCCGAGTGTACAGAGCATCTCGGGCGGAGGCGGATGGGCCAATGGCGATGCTGTATTCGTCGGACCTAATCCGACTGAGGAAGCAGTAATAACCTACTACCAGAAGAAGCGGCACATTTTCGGTGACTTGAAGATTGAAGTCTTCGATTCTGAAGGCAAGCTTTTGAGCACTATCCCCAGCAGCAAGCGCCGCGGGCTTAACCGCGCGACCTGGCCGATGCGAATGAAGGCGCCAAAGGTTCCCACGGCAGCGAGCGCCGCTTTCGGTGCGGCCTTCGGTCCTCGCCTTTTGCCGGGCACCTATACCGTAAAGATGACGAAGGACAAGCAGGTCTACACCACGCAGTTGGAGGTGCTCGCTGACCCGCGATCGAAGCACACGGCTGCAGATCGCAAGGCACAGTTCGATCTCTCTCTGAAGCTCTACGATCTGCTGGGTAATATGACTTTTGCGGTAGAAAGAATTAACAACGTTCGCCTGGCGCTTGAGGATCGCGCAGCGAAGCTGCCGGCAAATGATCCTCTGGCCACGCGCCTACGAACTGCGTCAGGTGCGGTGGATGAATTGCGCAAAAAGATTGTCGCCACGAAGGAGGGCGGCGCGGTCACCGGCGAGGAAAGGCTGCGTGAGTTCCTGAGCGACCTCTACGGCAACGTCAATTTCTATGAGGGACGTCCTTCGCAGACCCAAGTCGAGCGCACCAGTGTACTTGCCCGCGAACTCGACGACGTGGTGAAGACTTTCGAAGCATGGTTGGCAAAGGAACTTGCAGGCATCAACTCAGCTGTGGTTAAAAAGCAGTTGGACCCGATAAAGACTCTCACGCGCGAGGAGTGGCAAAAGAAAGGCGAGAAATAGCGTAAACCCGAGAAATCGCAATCCATTTGCTCCCGCGGCTTGGCCGCAGCTTCGATGGGAGTTATTCCACCCATTGATCCTCGGTGACGAGGGTAGCAGGAGAAGCGGCGAATAAGACTATCTTGCGTTCCTGGGCTAGCAATAGTTTCTGGAGAAACTCAGAACGTGTAATGCTTTTTGCACCCAGTGCTTCCATGTGCGGCGTCATCATCTGGATATCAATCCAATCCAGACCTTTCTCCTCCAGGTATTCAATCAGATAGAGAAAAGCCAGCTTCGAAGCATTCGCACGATAAAAGAACATACTTTCTCCTGAAAATGCTCCACCGGAGTCGACTCCATAGAGTCCGCCGACAAGCGCCTCACCTTCCCAAGCCTCGACACTGTGAGCGTGACCTTGCTCATGAAGTTCGCAATAAGCGCGCATCATCTGCCTGGTAATCCAAGTGCCACTTTCTCCATTACGCTTGACCGTCGCGCAGGCGTCGATCACTTCTGGAAAAGCCTGGTCAATAGTGAAGTGAAAAGGCATCTGCCGTTTTACTTTTGCGAGGCTGCGCGGAATGTGAAGCTCCTTAACCTCGAGGATTGCTCTTTCCCCGGGGCAGCACCATGGCAAAAGATAGTCATTCACGGGCCAGGGAAATATCCCCCGGCGATAAGCTCGCACAAGATTTGTCGTATCGAGGCTTCCGCCAAGAGCAACGATACCGTCCAGAGAAGTTAACCTGGGATCTTTAAAATCGATCAAAGCCACGGCTTATTGACCCGGAAGTATCAAGACAAGATCGTCATCCTTCTCATCTACCAGCACGTCACCAACAATCGGTACCTCACCAAAAAGAAGCACTTCGGCGAGAGGCTCTTTGATCTTGGACTGGATCAGCCGCGCCATGGGGCGCGCGCCATAAAGCCGGTCAAAGCCGCGCTTCGCCAGCCATATTCGCGCTTCACTGGAAAGTTTTACGACAACTTTCTTTTCTTTGAGCTGCGCATTTAGCTCAGCAATAAACTTATCGACAATTCTCTCAATCACTTCAACGCCAAGCGGCTTAAACGCGATCCAGGCGTCGAGCCGGTTGCGAAATTCAGGACTGAAGGTCCGCTCGATCGCTCCCCTTCCCTGCCCCTTGCCTTCATCTTTTTGAAAACCGATGCCTCCGGCACTCAATTCTCTGGCGCCGGCGTTCGTTGTCATGATCAGGATGACATTTCTGAAGTCGGCCTTCTTGCCATTGTTATCGGTTAGTGTTGCATGGTCCATCACCTGGAGGAGGATATTGAAGAGATTGGGGTGGGCCTTTTCTATCTCGTCCAGTACCAAGACCGCGTACGGAGTCTTGGTTATGGCATCCGTCAACAGTCCGCCCTGATCGAAGCCAACGTAACCCGGCGGCGCGCCGATCAGCCGGGAGACGGTATGGCTCTCCGCATACTCGCTCATGTCGAAGCGGATAAACTCAACTCCCAATACAGTCGCAAGCTGTTTGGCGAGTTCCGTCTTACCTACTCCAGTCGGCCCTGAGAAAAGAAACGAGCCGACGGGTTTTTCGGGCTGACCCAGGCCAGAACGCGACAGCTTGATCGCACTGACAACCTGATTGATCGCGTGGTCCTGCCCGAAGATAACCGATTGCAGTTTGCTTTTGAGGTCTCCCAGGCGCTCTTTCTCCGAGCTGACTACTGTTTTAGGTGGAATCTTGGCCATTCGTGCGACCACGATTTCAATCTCCTCAGGTCGCACCGTCTTTGGTCCCTTGGTAGGCGAAAGCAGCTTGATGGCAGAACCGGCTTCATCCATTACATCGATGGCTTTATCCGGCAGAAAACGGTCGTGCATGTACTTGGCAGATAGCTCCGCCGCAACGCGAAGGGCCTTTAAGCTGTAGCGTATCCCGTGAAACTCCTCGTAGTAGCTCTTTAACCCGATCAGTATCTCCACCGTTTCTTCAACGGTCGGTTCGCCAACCTCGATTTTCTGAAAGCGGCGCGCCAGAGCGCGATCTCTATCAAATGCAGCCTTGTATTCTCGATAGGTCGTCGAACCGATGCAGCGCAGTTCACCCGAGGCAAGCGCTGGCTTGAGGATATTCGAGGCATCCATCGATCCTCCACTGACAGCACCCGCCCCCACAATGGTATGGATCTCGTCAATGAATAGGATCGACTGAGGAATTTTCTTGAGCGCGGCGAGGACTCCCTTGAATCTCTGCTCAAACTCGCCGCGGTATTTCGTGCCGGCAAGCACTGCACTCATATCGAGTGCGTATATTTGAGCTAACCGGAGTACTTCCGGAACCTCACCCAGTTGGATCTTCAGCGCCAGACCTTCAGCGATGGCGGTCTTTCCCACTCCGGGTTCGCCGACGAAGATGGGATTATTTTTGCGGCGGCGCCCAAGAATCTGGATCGTCCGTTGAAGTTCCCCGGCTCTCCCAATCAAAGGATCGATGAGGCCGGCGGCGGCACGCTCGACTAAGTTGATGGTGAATGATTTCAGCGGATCCCGTGATGGTTGTGTCTCCTCATCAGGAACCTCAGTGCTCACGCCTCCAGAGACCGGCTCTGCGTCTTCAGAAATCTTCGAGATGCCGTGGGAAACGTAACTGAGCACCTCAAGCCGCTTGATGCCCTGCTTCTTTAGCAGGTAGACAGCGTGCGAGCGCTCGGCGTGAAACATCGCGGCCAGGATGTGCCCGCTATTAACTTCCTTTTGCTCACTCGCCTCGGCATGGAGCAGCGTATACTGCAACACGCGCCCGAACATGACCGTCTGTTCGGGCATGCTCGTTGGGTTCTCCCTTTGATTTCCTTCGAGCTTTTCCTTGTGCTCTTCAAAGAATTGCTCAAGTTCCTTCTTCAGTGAATTGATGTCCCCGCCACAATGATGGATAACGTTGCTCGCGGTCCGATCATTGAGCAGGGAGAAAAGAAGATGTTCAAGCGTAACGTACTCATGGCGGCGCCGAATCGCCTCTTCAAGAGCAGCACTCAATGTGTCCTGGAG
>JBPCIQ010000090.1:0-22212 GCA_051006135.1 Pyrinomonadaceae bacterium
CTTCTGAACAAGCCATACGAACAGTGGTTGAGGCCTTCCAAACTCTTGGCGTTACTCATCTTGTGACCATCGGCGGTGACGACACTGCACTTTCATCCAGCTTCGTCGCTGAACGCTCCGGACACCAAATACGCGTGGTCCATGTTCCCAAGACTATAGACAATGACCTGCCGCTGCCCAGCCACATAACTACTTTTGGTTACCAGACCGCTCGCCACTACGGAGTCGAACTGGTTCAGAACTTGATGGAAGATGCACGCTCAACGAAACGTTGGTATGTGGTTGTCGCGATGGGCAGGAAAGCCGGCCATCTCGCCCTGGGGATTGGCAAAGCGGCAGGCGCCACACTGACCGTAATCGGCGAAGAGTTCAGCCAGCAGACTATAGCGTTTTCCGACATTTGCGACATTGTGGAAACGGCGATCATTAAACGACGGGCGATGGGCCGCCACTTTGGGGTAGCGATCCTGGCTGAAGGTCTGATCGAAAAATTGGAATTACAGGAACTTCAGGAGTTACAGGATGTTGAGCGAGACGAGCACGGTAATATACGATTCGCTGAAGTTGACTTGGCTCGGAAGGTCAAAGTCGAAGTGCAAGGCCGCCTGGCCCAGCGCGGTATTCGCGTGACTATCGCCAACAAGAATATCGGTTACGAACTGCGCTGCGCTGATCCTATTCCCTTCGACGCTGCCTATTGCCGCGATCTGGGTTATAGCGCAATTAGATTTCTTTTGGAGGGCGGAACCGAAGCCATGATCAGCGTCCAGGGCGGACGCATGGTGCCAATGCCGTTTGATCAGATTCGTGAGCCTGAAACAGGCAAGACGCGCGTCAGAATGGTCAACGTTGAAAGTGAGGGCTATCGTGTCGCTCACGAATACATGATCCGACTTGAGGCGAAGGACTTCGAAGATCCCTCCTGGGTCGACAAGTTGGCTGCCGCAGCCAATATGACAACTGCCGAATTTTGCAATAGGTTCGCTTACTTTAGCGGGCAATCCTGATGGCACCTAAGAGAGTAGGCATTCTGGTCGGCGGTGGGCCGGCGCCAGGCACAAACGGAGTGATCTCGGCGATTGCAATTGAGGCCATTAAGGGTGGTCGCCCAGCGATTGGTTTTCACGATGGCTTCGAATGGCTTGCTCAACGGTATACGGATGAGCAACACGAGCTGACAAGAGATGAGGTAGCCCGCATACATCTGCAGGGCGGCGTCATGCTGGGCACGTCGCGCACGGACGTAACGAGTCAACCGCAATCGCTGGAGAACACCATCGCGGCGCTCAAGAAACTGGGAATTGAAGCACTTGTGACCATTGGAGGCGACGATTTAGTGCGCAGCTCAGCAGCTATTGAGCGTGAAACGCATGGGTCCATCAAGGTGGTGCAGGTACCCAAGAGCATAGACAACGATCTGTTGCTGCCTGGCTCAGTGCCGACGCTCGGCTATGAGACCGCCCGCCACGTCGGAGTCGAGCTGGTTAAGAGACTTATGGAGGACGCTCGCACGACCGAGCGTTGGTATCTAGCTGTGACCATGGGAAGGCCGACCGGCCATTTAACTCTCGGAATCGGTAAGGCCGCGAGTGTGACGTGTACCATCATCCCCGAGGAGTTTGACAAGAAGATCTCACTTGCCGATATCGTCGATATTGTCGAAGGAACGATTATCAAGCGCCGAGCAATGGGACGACACCACGGCGTAATCCTGCTGTCAGAAGCTTTGGTTGAACATTTTGATGCGGACGAAGTCGCCGAGCTCCAGGATGTCGACCGGGATGCTCAAGGTAATATACGCGTGGCTGAGATCGATCTGGGCCGCAAGGTCAAGAATGAAGTGCAGCTCAGTCTGGAACGTCGAAACATAAAAGTAACAGTGGTGGATAAGAGCATAGGCTACGAACTGCGTTGCGCGTCTCCTATCCCTTACGACGCCGAATATGCACGCGACCTCGGCTACGCGGCGTTTAACTATCTTCTTCGCGATGGCTCAAATTCAATGATCACTATTCAGGGTGGCGAATTTCAACCCGTCCCTTTCAGTCAGGTGATGGATCCTGAAACGGGCCGCGGCCGGCAAAATTTTGTTGACGTGGAGACGGAAAGTTACCGGGTGGCCCGGGATTATATGGTGCGGATCGGCGTAAGAGACTTTCTCGCTGAGGCATCCATCGCGAAGTTAGCTGACGCCGGCGGCCTGACGCGATCCGAGTTCATCTCACGTTTCGGCAAGTACTCACATTGATGATGTCTTTTGGATGACCGGATCGTGGTGTGGTTCGGGCCGCCGCGAGCTGAAAGCCTCCACGCCACGATCTTGCCAGCCGCTTGGCAAAGGACAAAAAAAGTCTCCTCCATCCGAACTCATCGGGGTATTCTCAGATGCCGGAGAGCCCCGCTGTCATGCAAACCATTGATTTCAAAAAGATCTTTGCCCAGCAGAATCGCGGGATTCTGTTGGACATAGTTGTGTTTCTCATCAACCTGCTCTTAATGCAGATCCTCCCGATCCTTTCCCGGAAACTTGTCTACCAGGCCGAACAAGATGTGTTTGCCAAACTTGCGATCGGCCTGTTCTTTGCCGGCCTCTTCTTCCTGCAGCCGCTGGGGCCGGTGCTGAAGCGTTGGTCGTTTCATCAAAGATTCAAGTTTGAGAGCAATTCGACCGCGGGCTGTTTACTCTTCTGGTTCATGTGGGTTTATCTCGTGATGATGATATTGATTTCCGGCGCGGCTACGATAATCCTTACCGAGGTATTCTTTGAGAGAGGCTCACCGGCGTCTCAGTTCGCACCAGGATTTATCCTGGCAGGAGTTGTTTTGTCGGTTGTCAATATCGTTTTCATCTATCGCTATTTTGTGCGACCCAAAAAGAAACCTCGTTGGAAATTTTTGACAACGCCAAGCGCCGCGTTGCTCGGCGACGTTTTAATGTTTCTCAACGTAATTTGTCTTCAGATTCTCTGGAACTGCTTGACGGCCGCGACGTCTTTTTGGGAGCACCTGACTAGTACTCCATTGGGAAGACCCGGCACTCTCACCGATATTCTGGGAAGATTCATTGTCATCGGCGCCCTGGCTTTGCTGGTCTACTTCCCCGCACGAATCTTCTACCTGGCCGAAGATAGGAACCGCAAGATAACGTGGCTGACAATGCTGCTGGCGAACCTGCCGCTAATCGTAAGGGCCGTCCTGGCCTCACGCCGTTGAGAATCTGATCCCCGATGATGAACGGCGAGGTTCTTTAACTGCTCACAAACTCTTTGCGCGGCGGCGCTGCCGCGTAGATGCGTTTCTAGGTCCGTCATAATAAATTCGCTGATACGAGCCCCCCAAAGAGCGCATCATCTTGAAGAAAACCGACGTATTATCCTGTACTCCCACGAACTGCATTGCACCGGGACCGGAGGCAGTCAACGGAATGTCGCTTGCTGTGTGGACAGCATTGGTAATCGGTTCTCTGTCTGGATCGGGAGCGACGGAGGCGGCCTCACCGTTCTCGACCTGCCCAGTGATGAGCGTGCCGTTGCGGGATGCCTGATCAGCGTCCTCTGGACCGTCGCGGCGTGGATTAGCAACTACCCGCCCGTTCTTAACTATGCTTGGCGACAACGGGCGCTTGTTGCTGATCCAATCTTCGTAGCGGTCAGTGCTCGCGCCGAAACCGACGATAAGTTTGCTCGGCGGATCTACCTCATCCGGATAACCGTCGCCGTCTGTATCCTTATAATCAGTGAAACCTCGGTACGCGCGCGCCGCGTCACGGCTCCCGCGTGGAATCCGCGTGTCGGGATTACGCGCACCGATCAGCGAGAAACCGCTCGTCTCGTGATCGGCGGTCACGATTACCAGCGTGTCGTTGTTGGGGTCTGCATCAGAGTTTGTCTGTTCGGCAAATCGTTTTGCGACACCGACTGCTCGGTCAAACTCAATCGTCTCCCAGATCGTTCGTTCGGCATCCTCAAAGTGGGCCTGCTTATCAATGGAGGCACCCTCAATCATCAGGAAGAAGCCGCGCGGGCTAGATGACGAAAGGGAACTAATGGCCGCGCGCGCCATGTCGTCGAGCATCGGCACATTGGTCACGCGCTCGGCGCCGGGACCCAATTTGTCGAATGCCACCGGCATCGTGCTCGGCGCGAAGAGTCCGAGAAGACGAGGAGGCCGTGAACCGCTGACGGCTTGCAAAGACTTAGTAGAATCGGTAAAGGCGAATCCCGCGCTCTGGAATGCCTTAACAAGGTCGCGTGCGGGTTCAATTTTGGCGTTGGTCGGCGTTGAGCGACGCCCGCCTGCGTCTTTGTTCACCTTCGGGTCGAACCACTGCCGACCACCGCCCATCAAAACAGTGAGGCCAGTTTGGTTGTGGCGGTCAAAGTAATCATCCGCAATGCGCGTGGAGGCACCACGGTTAGACGTGTGGACCACGAACGCAGCGGGAGTGGCATCTGTCACATCGGCAGTAGTGACGAGGCCAAGATTCATGCCACGCGCGCGGTGGAGATATTCGCTGATGTTTTCGACTTTCGGGTTATCGAAGAAAGCATCACTTTCCGGGTCGGTGCGCTTCAAGGATTCATTATCGGTGTTGTCTGGGAAAACACCCTCATGATTATTGGCGCCCTTGTTGCCTGTCGAGTAGCAACTTGCGCCGGGAGAAGAATCTGTGACCATCGCGGATAGGGAGGATGTTGTGACCAGCCCCGTCGCTTGCATCTGGTCCATCTCCAGCATTCCGTTTCGGTACCGCCCCTCCGTAAGGCCGCGCGAGACGATGCGTGCCGCGGTGCGATGGGCGACGCCCATGCCATCACCGATCAGCAGGATCACGTTACGTGCCTTAGGCCCGGTGCCTTGCCACGCGACAATTTCAAACGACACTTCGCGCCCGGCCGTCCCGTTAATAGTCGCCCGCAGGGTGTGACGACCGGCGCGAGAGAAGGCCCAGTCGCGTGAAAGAAAAGCCGCAGAATCGTTCAACGCCTGAGACGGGAAGTGATCTAGTTGTTTCCCGGTCAAATGGCCTCGGTTGTTCCACTCGCTGATGTCACGACCATCGAGTGAGACGTGAAGGGGGCCGCTTAGACCTGGTGGTGCTTCGACACGAATATCAAACCTTTGCTCTACGAGAAACGCCGATCCGTCCGGCGGCATGATGCGCACCGTTGGTTGTGAAACGGGGGTGTTTTGATTCGTCGGTGGCCGCGCAGCATGTCCCCGCGTGATTACGCCCAACGAGTTGGTAAGCAACGCCATAAGCGAAATGCGGACGATGCAAGAGCGCACGGTTGACTTAAACTGTGGTGATAAGCGAATGTTTGTGGTAGACATAATTAATACAAAGCAGATGCAGTTCTGTCCTTTCCGATGTTTCGCAGGTCAAGTTTTCACCTAACACCTTTAGAGTAGCAGAGCCAGGCGATGAGGATTAAGTTGCGGTTGACGGTGTTCGGTTGAGGAGATCAACTTATCATGACGAAGTTTGAACCCGCCGCCGAAATCATTAGAGCCAGGAGGAGTCATCAATGCCGCACTATACGGAAGATTTGCTGATCAAACCAAACTCCCCCGCAAATTCGTTGGGAGAGACGCTCGTCGTTACGCCGGATTCAACGGGATTCGAGTACCTGACGTTTCGCGTCCGGAAGATGTTACGCGGGGAGAATTTCTCCTCCAGGACGGGCGATTGTGAATTAGGGATGGTGGTTTTGGGCGGTCGCTGTTCGGTAGACTCAACGGCCGGTTCCTGGTTGGACTTTGGTGGTCGCACACACGTGTTTGATGGGTTGCCTCACGCGCTCTACTTGCCGATTGAGACCGAGTTCGCTGTCTCGGCCGCCACGGATTGTGAAATCGCCCTCTGTTTTTCGCGCGCGGAAGAAAAGTATCCTGCGCGGCTGATTACGCCGGACGAAATTGAGGTGGAGGTTCGGGGCGGCGCTAACGCCACACGACAGATCAATCACATTCTCAAACCGGATTTTCCTGCACAAAGATTATTGCTGGTGGAGGTCTACACACCGAGCGGGAATTGGTCCAGTTACCCGCCGCATAAACACGATGTACACAGTCCGCCTGACGAGGTGGATTTGGAAGAGATTTATTACTACAAAGTCGATCGACCAGAGGGATATGCTATCCAGAGAGTCTATACGCCGGACGGACGCATCAACGAGACTCTCACTGTGCGCGATGGTGAATTGGTGCTGGTCCCTGAAGGCTACCACCCGGTAGTGGCGGCGCACGGGTACAACGTCTATTACCTCAACGCCCTCGCGGGTAGCGCGCGTTCGATGGCGGCTACAGATGATCCTGCATACGCCTGGGTGCGCGAATCCTGGCGTGAGCAGGATCCCCGAGTGCCGCTGGTGACAGCCGGCGGAGCAAGATGATGGCGGAGCGAGAGTTTTGTGTTTTGTTGATGGGCCGAAGTTCTATTGACCTTTATGCCAACGACATTGGCGCGCCTTTCCATGAGATTAAGAATTTCGCTGCTTACGTCGGAGGCTGCCCCACAAATATCAGCGTCGGCACACGGCGGTTAGGGCTGCGCTCGGTGCTGCTGACCGCGGTGGGACCTGATCCCGTGGGAGATTTCGTACTCCACTTTCTTAAGCAGGAAGGTGTGGTCACTGACTTCATTCCGCTCAAACCGGGTCGCCGGACCAGCGCGGTCATTCTGGGCATTGAGCCGCCCGATAAATTTCCACTCGTTTACTATCGTGATAATTGCGCGGACATAGAATTGACGATCGAGGATGTCCTGGCAGCGCCGATAGAGCAGAGCCGGGTCCTGTTAATATCTGGCACAGGGATGAGCCGGGAGCCGAGTCGCAGCGCCACCATCTTCGCCGCGGAACGGGCACGGGCCTCCGGCACAAAGGTCGTACTTGATCTCGATTTTCGTCCAGATCAGTGGCACGACGCGAGGGCCTTTGGCGTTACCGTCCGTTCAGTCCTGCGTTTGACTGATGTAGTGCTGGGAACGGCAGACGAGGTGAAGGCCGGCGCGCTTCTGGAAGGTACTTCTGTCACCGGCGAGCATTCGCAAGTATCCGGTGCGCAAGTAAGCGGTGACGTGTTGCAGGCGGTCGAGACCGTTCTGGCTGCAGGTCCGGAAAGTCTGGTGCTAAAGCGCGGCGCGGATGGAACGACCGTTTACTTAAAGGGTGGCGAAAAAATCGAGGCCGCCACTTTTCCCGTCGAGGTGTATAACGTTTTGGGGGCCGGGGATGCGTTCGCAAGCGGCTTTCTTTACGGCTACCTTAAAGGATGGGATTGGCAACGGTCGGCGCGAATGGGGAATGCGTGCGGAGCGATAGTGGTCACACGACATGGCTGCGCCAATTTTATGCCCTATGAAGATGAAGCTCTTGCGTTCATCGAAGAGCAAGGGGGATTTTAGATGCAGGCTTTTCTTGACCAGGAGTTTCTTCCTGCCTCCGCGCTGGCCAGGATAACTGCAGTGCGGGTGACAGATCCCCAGTGCTCTGTGCGGGCCGCTAAAGCGAGAAAGCGACGTAGCAATCTCACGCTTGACGGAAAACTCAACATCCTGGCCGCGGACCATCCCGCACGCCGCGTAACGAAGGTTGGCGATGATGCCCTGAAGATGGCCGACCGTCACGGTTACCTCGCGCGGATCGTGCGTGTGCTACAGAGCGATCTCGTGGATGGCGTGATGGCAACTATGGATGTTCTCGAAGACTTATTGATCCTCCACCATCTAATCCTGGAAGCTGGTGGTCCAGCATTTCTCGATGACAAGCTGCTCATCGCCAGCCTCAATCGCGGCGGCCTGGCAGGGACCAGTTGGGAAATGGATGATCCAGTAACAGGTCCATCGCCCGCGACCTGCGCCGCTCTGAAACTGGATGGGGCCAAGCTCCTACTACGCATCTGTGATGAAGACCCTAACTCGCTCAACACCATGCTCTATTGCGCCCGCGCTATTACAGAAATGAATGGTCTGGGACTGCCAACATTTCTCGAACCTTTACCCGTCAGCAAGACGGATAGCGGCTACCGCGTGGTGAAAACTGCAGAAGCTTTGGCGAAGATTGTGGGAGTGGCGTCAGCACTCGGTGATACTAGTCGCTTCCTATGGCTAAAATTGCCCTATTGCGAAAACTATGAGGCTGTGGCATGCGCCACGACGCTACCCATCTTATTACTCGGAGGTGAGTCAGTCGGGGATGCTACACCGCTGTTGCGAGAAATTTCCGCAGGGCTGTCAGCTGGATCCAACGTGCGCGGCGCTCTTGTGGGGCGGAACGTTCTTTACCCGGGCGCCGAGGATCCGCTTGTTGTCGCACAAGCTGCAGGTTCAATCATTCATCATAACTGGAGCGTGGAGCGCACTCTGGAGGCACAGGAATCATGGCGCGGGCGTGATATGAATGAGGTGAGCCGTTACTTCGACCTCCTGTCAGTCTAGCCAACACAGCTTCCTAATCACGAACAAACGATGAAAACTCAAAGATTAACTACCGCTCAGGCGCTCATCAGGTTTTTGCTGAATCAGTATGTCGAGCGCGATGAGAAAGAGCGCGCTTTCTTTGCCGGCGTCTGGGGAATTTTTGGTCACGGTAACGTGGCCGGCGTTGGCCAGGCACTGCAGCAGACACCAGGCTTAACTTACTACCTGGCGCGTAACGAACAGGCGATGGTCCACGCCGCCACTGCGTACGCAAAGATGAGCAATCGGCTTCGCACATTTGCCTGTACGTCTTCCATCGGGCCGGGTGCGACCAACATGATTACCGGCGCGGCGACCGCGACGATCAATCGTCTCCCCGTATTGCTGCTGCCCGGCGACATCTTCGCTCGTCGGAACGTGGCACCTGTGCTGCAACAGCTGGAGTCACCATCCACTCAGGACATTTCGGTCAATGACGCTTTCAAACCCGTCTCGCGCTACTGGGATCGCATAAACCGTTCCGACCAACTGCCCTCCGCCTTGCTAGAGGCCATGCGAGTGCTAACCTCCCCGGCCGATACAGGAGCAGTAACGTTGGCACTCCCGCAGGACGTGCAGGCAGAAGTGTGGGACTATCCAGCTGAGCTTTTCGAGAAACGCGTTTGGACCATCCCTCGACCATTGGCTGACCGAGTACTCCTGGCCCGCGCCCTCGAATGGATTCGCGCGGCGCAGAAGCCTTTTATCATTGCGGGCGGCGGCGTCATTTATAGTGAAGCGGGCGAAGCACTGGCGCGCCTGGTCGAACAAACAGGCATTCCGGTTGGAGAGACGATGGCAGGCAAGGGTGCGCTGCCCTGGAACCATCCGCAAAACCTTGAAGCCCTGGGCGTGACTGGCACACCCGGAGCCAACGTTCTCGCTCGTGAGGCCGACCTGGTGATTGCGGTCGGCACGCGCCTTAGCGATTTTACGACCGCATCTAAAACGGCATTCCAGAATGCAGAAGTGCGCTTCGTCAATGTCAACATTGCTGAATTTGATGCTCACAAACATGCGGCCCTACCACTCGTGTCTGATGCCCGCGTCACGCTCGATGAACTCCGCGAGGGGCTGGGAGGCTATCGGGTCGGCGCTGAATACGCGTCAGCCATTACTGCCTTCAAAGAACAATGGAGGTTGGAAGTCGAACGCTTATTTAGCCGCCGGCAGGAGCCACCAATCAGCCAGAGCGAAGTCATCGGAGTCGTGAACAAGTTTTCCAAGCCAGAGGACGTAGTGGTGTGCGCCGCCGGCAGTCTCCCGGGAGATCTACATAAACTCTGGCGCACGCACGATCCTAAAGGCTACCATCTCGAGTATGGCTACTCCTGCATGGGCTACGAGATTGCAGGCGGCCTTGGCGTGAAGATGGCCGACCCCGCCCGTGAGGTGTATGTGATGGTAGGCGACGGCTCTTACCTCATGATGTCCTCGGAGATCGTCACGTCGATCCAGGAAGGCTACAAGTTAACTATTATTCTGCTCAACAATTATGGCTTCAGCAGCATCGGCGGGCTGTCGCAAGCGCTTGGTTCGGGCGGCTTCGGCACCGATTATAGAACGCGGCGCGCCGAGAGCGGCCAGTTGGACGGTGCGCGACTGGAGGTTGATTTTGGCGCCAATGCGGCCAGCCTGGGAGCGCACGTGCTTGGCGCCAAGACGCACGACGATCTGCAGCGCGCACTTGAGGAAGCTCGCCGGCAGGAACGAACAACTGTGATTGTGGTCGAGGTCGATAAAGAGGTGCGCGTACCTGGTTACGAGTCGTGGTGGGACGTTGCGGTGGCCGAAGTCTCGGACATGGAATCGGTCAAGCACGCCCGCGAGGACTACGACACAGCAGTGAAGCGAGAGCGATACTTTCTTTAAATCGAAGCTTATGAGATTGGGGCGAATGGAAAAAACCTGATCCACGAAAGCACACGAAACGACCCGAACCTTAACACACGAAATTCTTGGTCTTGTTTCGTGCTGTTTCGTGCGAGTTCGTGGATCATTTCTTTCTTGTCCCAATCTTGTGCGTTCTGATTTAAGGGTCTCTTGGCGCAGTTTTCTATCGTAAATCTATTTAGCTTTAGGGAGGAGACGGTTATGTCGAGGAATGGTCGCTTGCCTAACTACATCAATGGCTTGTGGCAGAATTCTACTGCCAAACAGTTTGCTGACGTGATCAATCCAGCGACTGGCGAGACGATGGCCGGGGTGCCGCTCGACGGGGAGGCCGACATAGCAACGGCAATCGACTCGGCTGCCGCTGCTTTCCCCGCCTGGCGTCGCACGCCGCCGGAAGAACGCATTCAATACCTTTTTAAACTGAAGCAGCTCTTTGAAGACCACCTTGAGGAATTGGCCGGTCTGATCACGGTTGAGAACGGCAAGACGCGAGCGGAAGCGCGAGGAGAGCTGCGGCGGGCGATTGAAAACGTCGAAGTGGCATGCGGCATTCCGACGCTCATGCAAGGCTACAACCTCGAAGATGTTGCAAGGGGCATTGATGAGATGATGATTCGCCAGCCGCTGGGCGTCGTGGCCGCCATCACGCCATTCAACTTTCCGATCATGGTGCCCTTCTGGTTCATCCCTTACGGTATTGCCTGCGGCAACACCTTCATAGTTAAGCCCTCGGAAAAAGTGCCACTTACGATGCGCCGGTTGTTCGAGCTTATTGAGCAACTGGGATTGCCGCCCGGTGTGATGAGTCTGGTGAATGGCGCGAAATCTGTGGTTGACGTGCTGCTCGATCACCCGAAAGTTCGAGCGATCAGCTTTGTCGGCTCAACGCCGGTTGCGAAGTATATCTATTCGCGCGGCTCGGCCAACGGCAAGCGGGTCCAGTGTCAGGGAGGAGCCAAGAATCATGTGGTTGTGCTTCCAGATGCCGACATGGAAACGACGACGCAGATTGTTACCGATAGCGCCTTCGGCTGCGCTGGTCAGCGTTGCCTGGCAGTATCTGTCGCGATTACGGTGGGTGAAGCAAAGCACACATTCAGAGATGCTATCGCGGCGAGTGCTGAATCAATCGTAGTGGGCTCGGGCCTTGAAGAATCCAGCCAGATGGGGCCGGTCATCACGCGCGCAAGTAAAGCACGTATTGAGGACTTGATTGCCGCAGGGAAGAGCGAAGGGGCGTCCGTACTTCTCGACGGTCGGGGCGCTAAGATTCCGAGTTATGAACAAGGTAATTTCATCAAGCCGACCGTGCTGGAAAACGTCCCACCTGGCGGTGAGCTCTCGAAGACCGAAATCTTCGGGCCTGTGCTCAGTCTCGTCCACGCCGAGACAGTGGACGAAGCGCTGGAAATCCTGTCCCAGAGTCTCTACGGCAATGCGGCTTCGATCTTCACTACCAGTGGAGCAGCGGCGCGCAAATTCCGCTACGAGGTGGAGGCCGGGAACGTGGGAATCAACATCGGCGTGGCCGCACCGATGGCATACTTCCCCTTCAGCGGTTGGAAGGACAGCTTCCTGGGAGTTATGCATAGTCAGGGGCGCGACGCGGTCGAGTTCTACACTGAGAAGAAAGTCGTGATCGAACGCTGGCCACAAGAGTGGTCGCGTAAGTTCTAATCATGGCAGATGCTCCCGTTCTGGAAATGCGCCATATCAGGAAGACGTTTCCCGGCGTCGTGGCGTTGGACGACGTTGATTTTGACCTGCGGCGAGGCGAAGTTCACATCCTCCTCGGCGAGAACGGCGCCGGGAAATCCACGCTCATGAAAATCCTGAGCGGGGCTTATCAGAAAAGCGCGGGCCAAATCATTCTCGACGGCGCCGAGGTGGAAATCAAAAATCCCAGGCATGCGCAAACCCTTGGCATTAGTACCATCTATCAAGAATTCAATCTCATCCCGCATTTATCGGTCGGGGAAAATATCTTCCTCGGGCGAGAGCCTGCCCGTCTGCCGGGAGTAATCGATCAACGCACGATCTTTCAAGAGGCGACGCGCGCCTTAACTGCTTTGGGTCTGACACTCAGTCCCCGTAAGTTAGTTAAAGAGTTGAGAGTTGCTGAACAACAGATGGTCGAGGTGGCCAAGGCGCTCTCACTCGACGCCAGAATTCTGATCATGGACGAGCCTACTGCCGCGCTCACCGAACATGAGATCGGAGAACTCTTCGCTACCATACGCAGGCTCAAAGACAAAGGCCGATCCATTATTTACATCTCGCACCGCATGGAGGAGCTGTTTGAAATCGGCGACCGCGTCACCGTCTTGCGGGACGGGCGCTCCGTCGGCACCTACGACGTGCGCGGCATTAACAAATCCGAACTAATTCGCCTGATGGTCAATCGTGAATTGACGGACCTGTTTCCGAAAGAAAAGGCCGCGAGAGGTCCGGAGGTTGTGCGGGTCGAAGGGTTAAGCACCAAGGGAGGGTTGAAGGATATTAGCTTGTCACTTCACAAGGGAGAGGTCCTCGGCATCGCCGGCCTTCTGGGCGCGGGGCGGACGGAACTGGCGCGCGCAATTTTCGGGCTCGATAAAATTAATTCGGGAACTATCTACATAAACAGCAAGGCGCAACGCATCAGCTCGCCACGGGCCGCAATCAATTCAGGGATTGGCTTCCTCACCGAAGACAGAAAGTCACAGGGTCTGGTCTTGCCGTTGTCGGTCAAAGCGAACCTTTGCCTTTCGAGTGTGGACAAGTTTTCGAGTTGGGGTGTCATGAATACCAACGAGGAACAGCAGGCAGCCGGTCGGTATGTCAAAGAACTGCGTATCAGAACGCCCAGCCTCAATCAGAAGGTCGTTTTTTTGAGTGGGGGCAATCAACAGAAGGTGGTGCTCAGCAAGTGGCTTTGTTCCCAGGCCGAGGTGTTCATCTTCGATGAGCCCACACGCGGCATCGACGTGGGCGCGAAAGCCGAAATCTATCAGCTGATGAACCGGCTAACGGCGTCGGGCGTTGCCATTATCATGATCTCATCAGAGCTGCTCGAGGTGTTGGGAATGAGCGATCGCATTCTAGTCATGCGCGGCGGCAGAATTGCGGGGGAGTTCTCCGCCGAGGATGCTACGCAGGAAAGAATCTTACAATGTGCCTTAGGGGAATAGCCCTGCGACAGAATTTTTTCTCACACTACGGACGACAGCTCGGCACCTTGTCAGGCTTGTTAGGCCTGGTCGTCGCGCTGTGGGCTTTGACACCCCACTTCTTGACCATCTCAAACCTGCTGAATGTTGCCGAGCAGGCCACCATCATCGCCATCATCGCTGTTGGCATGACTTTCGTCATCATTACCGCCGGTATTGATTTGTCAGTTGGCTCGGTGCTTGCTTTTGCCGGGGTGGTTATGGCGAGCGCCCTTCACCAGGGCGTGCCGCTGCCGGTGGCTTTGCTGGTCGGCCTGGGGATAGGCCTGCTTTGCGGGCTGGTAAACGGTCTGCTGATCACAATCGGACGTCTCCCGCCTTTCATCGCAACCCTGGGGATGATGAGTGTGGCTCGGGGCACGGCACTGATGTTCACCGAAGGGAGACCGGTCTCAGGTTTCTCTGAAGGTTTCCGCTCACTTGCTACTGGCGAAGTGCTGCGGATTCCGACGCCCGTAATCATCATGGTTGTTGTCTATGCGATCGCCTATTTCGTTTTAGCGCGTACCAAGCTGGGACGTTACACTTATGCAATCGGCGGCAATGAAGAAGCTGCGTTGCTGTCTGGTATCAACGTCAAGTTATACAAGACCCTCGTGTATGGACTGGCTGGGATGCTCAGCGGCCTCGCAGCCATTTTGCTGACCGCGCGGCTGAATTCCGCGCAACCCATAGCAGGCATGAATTATGAGTTGGATGCTATTGCCGCCACCGTAATTGGTGGTACTAGTTTACTGGGCGGCGAGGGAACTGTTGTGGGGACCTTGATTGGCGCACTGATTATGGCGGTCCTGAGGAACGGTCTAAACCTCTTAGGGGTCTCCTCTTTTATTCAACAAATCGTAATTGGTTCAGTCATCATTGTCGCCGTGCTGATTGATATGGCATTAAAGAGGCGAGGAAAATAGTGTCGGAACCGCCTGCAGTAGAAGCTGTGAAAAAAAAGAAACTTAGCCACAGATTAACGCGGATAACGCGGATCAGAACGGATAAGAAGTTAAGAAGCCTACGAATGTTTCTAGTCTGTTTTTGATCTGTGTCATCCTCGTCAATCTGTGGCTAAGTTTTTCACAGCTTCGGTAGCGGGCGGTCCCGACATTTTAGGACGGCCCGCAGCTATTGCCGCGGTTTGACCTGCCGGCTCAACATTCATGAAGAGGAGAAACGTCTATGAAGAAGGGTCTGGTTTTTATTCTCTTGGGAATCCTGTCAATTACTTTCCTGAGTTGTCAGCGAGGCGCTGACCATGATGGCAGTGCTCCAAGAATCGCTCTGGTGCTTAAAACTTTAAACAACCCCTTCTTTATCGACATGCAAAAGGGAGCCGAGGAGGCGGCTAAAAAGTTGGGGGTTAATCTGATCGTGCAAGCGGCAGAACGCGAGGTTGACGTCGAAAAGCAGATGCAGATCATCGAGAACTTGATTCAAACCAAAGTCGCGGCGCTGTGCGTAACGCCGAGCGGCTCGAGGGAGATAGTTCCTGCCATTGAGAAGGCCAACCGCGCGGGCATTCCCGTGGTAATCGTAGATACACGCGTGGATCCTAAAACCATGAGCGAATCGAAGGGAAAGATCGCGACCTTCATCGGCTCGGACAACTATGAAGGCGGCAAGCTTGCAGGCGAATTCATCGCAAAAAAACTGGGCGGCAAAGGGAAGGTCGCGGTGCTGGAAGGCATTCCGGGTCATGAGACCGGCGACTCCCGTCTAAAAGGCTTCCGCGATGCCCTCAAGGCGACACCGGGGATCGAGATCGTCGCCTCCCAGACGGCAAACTGGGAGAGGGACCAGGGCTTCAACGTGTTTCAGAACATTCTCCAGTCTCACCCAGACGTGCAGGCCGTGTTCGCCTGTAGCGACTTGATGGCCTTGGGCGCCGTCGAAGCAATTGCCGCCGCCAAAAAGACCGGGCAGATCACCGTCGTCGGCTTTGACGCTTCCGACGAAGCGCAACAAGCGGTTCAACAGGGCACCATGCATGCAACCGTAGCGCAATCTCCTGCGACAATGGGAGCCTTGGCCGTAGAGAATGCCTACCGTTTGCTTAAGGGTGAGCAGGTCAAGGAGGAGTTCGTTGTCCCAATCAGGATGGTTACGAAAGACACCGCAGGCTCTGCCAACGCGAACAAGTGAATTGGTGGCGCGTGTAGTATAGGCTATGTGAAAAAACTAAATGCTCTACGGTATTTTGCGAGTTAGGAAATTTGCAGGTCGGGAAGGGGGCAAGGGCCTTGCGCGCCCCCGCCGGAAGATGCAATGCACAGACACTAATGGGAAAGGAATCAACTTGCAAATCTGCTGAGCTCGATTTCCTGCAAGTTAGCGTTCGTCGCAGCGACAACTGCAGAACTCCTTATGGATCTTAGACCATAGCATCACCGGAGAGTTAAGAATATATGACCAAGAAGCTAGGCATAGGTGTAATCGGGGTGGGCCGACTGGGCAGCTCGTATGCGAAATACTTTACCGGTCGCATCGCCGGCGCAGGCCTTGTCGCCGTGTCCGATGTTAACGAAAGCGCCGTCGCCTCACTGGCTGCGGAGTTAGGCATCTCCAAACGGTATAGTCGCTATCAGGATTTAATCGCTGACCGGGAAGTGGAGGGCGTGGTCATTGTTAGCCCCACCAGTACTCACAAAGAGATTGTGCTTGAGGCGTCGAAACGCGGGCTACCGATCTTTTGTGAGAAGCCTTTATCAATCTCGCTGGCAGAGGCGCGCGCGATGCTCCGCACTGTTGAGGAGACGGGCGTGTTCTTCCAAATGGGTTTCATGAGGCGGTTTGATAAAGGTTATGTCGCGGCCAAGCGCAAGATTGAAGAAGGCGGAATCGGTAAGCCGGTTGTGTTTAAATCATCCTCGCGGGACCCTTACCGCCCCAGCCTTGAGTACCTCGACCCGGCCCACAGCGGCGGGCTGTTTATAGACTGCGGTATTCATGATCTCGATCTTGCGCGCTGGTACATGGGCGATATAGCGAGCGTGTACAGTATCGGCGGGACGCTGGCCTATCCTGAGATGAAAGAGATCGGCGACATTGATAACGCCATCACGAGCCTCTACTTCACCAGCGGCGCGCTGGGAACGATTGATCTAAGCCGAAACGGCGTTTACGGATATGACATCCGGACCGAAATCCTTGGAACCGAGGGCACGCTAAAAATCGGATATCTGCGCGAAACTCCGATTCTAGTTATGACCAAAGACGGCATCACCCACGATACTGTGCCCTATTTCACCGAGCGTTTCGAACAGGCCTACATCACGCAACTCCAGGATTTCGTGAACAACGTCTTGCAAGGAAATCCGCCATCCGTTTCATGCGCCGACGGCGTGGCCGCTTTGCAAGTCAGCGCGGCTGCCACGTTGTCATTCAAGGAGAACCGTCCCGTGAAAATACAGGTTGACGAGATCTTTTAAGATGAACATCAAGGTTGGGAATGCTCCCGTTAGCTGGGGCGTCATGGAAGTTGCCGGTTGGGGCGAGCAAATACCTTATGGCAAAGTCCTGGATCAGATAGCTGAAGCCGGTTACGCGGGCACGGAGCTCGGACCGTATGGTTATTTTCCGACTGAGCCGAATGAGTTGGCGGCGGAATTGTCAGCTCGCCGGCTGCAACTGGTCGCGAGCTTCGTGCCCGTTCCACTGGCTCATCCGGACCGTCACGAGGCGGGCTATCAGGAAGCAATTAAAGTTGCACAACTGCTGGCGCAAACTGGCGCGCGTTTGATCGTGCTGGCTGACGAGATGAGCGAGACGCGCATGGCCGTGTCTGGGCGTGTTGACGAATCTCGTGACGGAATGAGTGATTCGCAATGGGAGAGCGCGGTGCAGATCCTGGGAAGCATCGCTTTGGCCTGTCGCGAATTGGGATTGTCCCCGGTCTTTCACCACCATGCCGGTACGTACGTCGAAACACCAAAAGAGGTCGCGCGCTTGTGCGCCAGTATCGATGCTGACTTGCTAGGTCTATGCCTGGATACGGGTCACTACTTATTCGGCGGCGGCGACCCTGTGGAAGCGGTGCGTTTGTACGGCGCGCGCATTCGGCATCTTCACCTGAAGGACGTACAACTCCCGATCTTAGAATCCGCTCGTCGAGACGGGATTGGCTTTCTTGAGGCGGTACGGCGCGGTGTATTCTGCGAACTCGGTTCCGGCGCAGTTGATCTCAACAAAGTCATTCAAGATATGAGTGCCGGTGGCTATTCGGAATGGGCCATCGTTGAGCAAGACGTGGACACCCGCAATGAAGATGTTAAGCCCTTTGAGAGTGCTCTCCGCAGTCGACAATATCTCAAGACGGTTATCGGAATTTAAATTCCTTCATGAAGGCCCTGGTTAAATATGAATCTGGAGTCGGTAACGCCGAACTGCGGGAGGTCGAAGATCCGCGCTGTGACGGCGATCAGGTAAAAATCGAGGTGAGCTACTGCGGAGTTTGCGGCACTGACCTTCACGTTTACGAAGAATCTTTCGTGGATTTTCATTCGTCTCAATTAGTGTGATTTGGTGGATATCTGTTTCTGTTTCCCAAGCTCGTAAGTTTCGATATAGAGAAAATATGCTGACGATGACACGCTCGATTACCTTGGCTCTGATCAGTTTTGTTCACGGAGTTACCGCGCCTTACGTCGCTACCGTCGTACCCGGTTCCAAGGGCATGCAGGCTCCGGCGGTTGAGCGGCGCATTCATATTACCCCGCCCGGCGCGAATGATAGTCGTTACGCATATGTCCCTTTCGATGTGCCGCCGCGCGCGGTTCGGATCAGCATTAGCTACCAGTATGAACGAGCGAATGGAGCTAACACTATTGACATCGGACTCTTCGATGCGCGCTCGACGGGCTCCGATACGGACCCGCGTGGCTTTCGTGGGTGGAGTGGCGGGCGTCGTTCCGAGTTCTTCGTTTCCGCCGATGAGGCGACGCCCGGTTATCTGCGGGGTGAGATGCCGGCGGGCAAATGGCGCATCATTCTTGGTCTTTACCGAGTAGGGCCGGCAGGCGTGGATATTTCTCTGAAGATTGAAATTGAAACAAAGGGCGAGACGTCGCCGAGTCCTATCTCAGGATTGGGCAAGCCGGAAATATCAACGAACCGTTCGGCAACAGTTTCTGCAGCGCAGAACGGCGCGCCAATCGATTCGTCTCTTCCTCGGAAACGAGCCGGGCAAGCAGTTCGTTGGTGGAGTGGCGATCTTCACACGCACACCGTCCACAGTGACGGTGACTGGACGGTCGCAGAGTTGATTTCCAGTGCGCGCAATTCAGGTTTAGATTTTATCGTGATCACGGATCATAATACCGCTAGCCACCACGCGGAAATTGATCGGTTAAGTAAGGGGTTGCGGCAACCGCTCGTGCTGCGCGGCGAAGAGATCACCACCTACGGCGGTCATACTAATACCTGGGGACTTCCTTCAGGAACGTGGATTGATTTTCGCGCACGTCCAGGAGACAGCACCCGAATCTCGAACATGGCCGCCGAAGTGCACCGCGCCGGCGCGCTCATCTCAATCAATCATCCGTTCGCTTTGTGTGGAGGATGCTCTTGGAGCTACGCCGCTGCGGTGGGCGACTTTGATGCAATTGAAGTATGGAATGGCGCGTGGGACCAGACCGATGAGCAGGCCGTGTTAATGTGGGATAAGGTTTTGCAGAGCGGGCGACGCATCACAGCTATAGCCTCCAGCGACTCGCATCGTCCAGCCAACCCCATCGGCAATCCGACAACACATGTAGGGACGAAGGATCTGTCACAAACCAGCCTATTAAGCGCTATTCGCCAGGGGCGCATTTACTTGACGAGCGAACCAAAGCGACCTGTCGTCACTTTCGAAGCGTCGCCAAACAAACGACATTCGCGTTTTGGCATCGGCGATGAGATGCGTTTGAGCGGACCTGCGCCGATCCGCTTCTTTATTAACGCCGAAGCCGCGCCGGCCGACGCCACAATCTCACTAATTTCGAACGGCCAGGTAGTTCGCACCTTCTCCGACCGGACAGCTGCTAAACCGCAAGTGATCGAGATTGAATGCCAGCACGACTCTTATTTCCGCCTTGAGGTTCGTGATAACACTAGGGCACTACTCGCCTTAACCAATCCCATTTATGTCAAAATCGGGAGGGGGCGGTAGGAGTTCCGTTGTCCGTCGCGACGACACTCGTTTGGCGCGATGAAGATAGTCCTCGACGCGTAGCGGCGGTCTGAATTTGGGCCGGAGCAGAGCGCCCCGGTCACGTGGGAAAGCCATCGCTTTTAGCCAAAACCTCATACTTAAATAATCTCAAGGTAAGGAAGGCGGACCCCGCTCAGGCGTTGAAGGTCTCAGCGTAAGAGCGGGGACAGGGTCCGCCTTCCTTACCTTGAGATTTCTAGTGACCTTGAGATTTCTAGTGACCTTGAGATTACTAAGTGACCTGAGAGGAAGAGTTTTTACACAGCCTCGCTACCCAGGGCTTTAACAGTTCGCGCTGGTGCTGAAATAAACAAACTTTACGGGCGAGTTTCTAGCGAACGTTAAGGTTGGCCCAGCTTGAAAACCAATGACTGCCCCGCTTCAAGCGACGACTCAGGCTGTGCTTGCAGCGGGAACTGTCGCGGCACGTAGTTTTGGTCGAGCATTAGGGCTCGAAGCAAGGTGAGATGCTTGCAGCGCCCCACGCCGGCAGTTGTTGCTCTTAGATCACAGCGGGCGGTGATGGTCTCGATCATTGTGGGTAAAACGTCCTTCGGTAGACGCACAGCCGAACGAAAATTGCCACTTCGGTCGATACGCAATCGGGCATCGCTCATGTCCGACGAAAAGACTCGCGACTGGCCGGAGACCTTCACATCAAACGCGATCGTTGCCCCCTCTTGCTCTGATCCAGCTTCAATGTAGAGGTAGTCGCGCGGGTCAGCGATGTGGTTGATGTCAGTTAGCGTCTCACTGATGCGTTGCTCTCGAATAAGCTCTTCAGTCATTACTCGATACGTTTGCGGATACATATCCATGACGCTCTCTCGTGTTGCTTTCTCGAGACGAGCGCGAATGGGCAACGGGGCAAAACGGACAGCGGAGCATGCCAGATCTGAGAAGTTGTTGTTATCTGAGGCTACGGCGAGGAGCGGATGGCCACCACCGGCGCGTGGACCAGTGAAACACTTTGTCTCGTGCTCAACTCCCTGATAGGTCTCCTCGATGATTTTTCCATCACGCGCGCGAATCTGATAGACCCATTCGATGTCCGTTGCGCGACCCCAGCGGGCCATCAAAGCAGCGGTCTTCGTGCCACCATCCTCGTTCGTGAAAATTACGGTATAGCGCACGATCAGAACTCCGCCGGCTTCGCGCAGAATCTCGTAGTACATTAGCAGCGGAATGTCTGTGAAACGGTCAATCGTATTAGCGCGAGCGTAGAGAAAAGGTGAGTGAGCCAGAGCTAATTGTTCTTCATCGAAATCGGCTATAGTGCGCGCAGCCCCGAGCGGGAGCGGACGCAGCACCTTGACCTCGGCACTTTGCGCCCCAGCAGCCGAACGCGCCGGGTTGAGCGACACGGAAACTGTGTGTTTCCCTTTCCTCAGGCGTCCCAGCATGACGCGGTAGTTGAAGAATTCCTTGCCGGCCCAAAGGAGCAAATCCTGGTTGTCCTTCCCATCAACTGAAATCGAAAGCGCAGACGCTTCAGCGCCTTTGCGAACCCAGGACGCTCCTGGTGATCGAGCCACAATCTCAAGGCCAACTTCCATGTCTTCCGTCAGGATAAAAGTTTCAGTAGCTAGCAGTTTAGGAAGCTGAGAGATACTCTGTGTCGCCGCGATGTGCGTGGGTGTCGACGAATAAAGGAAAGTCAAGAGAAGTAGAGAGAGGGAGAAAAAGCTTAGCTTAGTTTTCATAGCGATTTAACCTGGTGTTCAATAGATAGCACTAGGGTGAAAGGTGTTTGATTACTTCTACGCAGACATAAGAGTTGGCGCTCAAACTACGGGAATTCAAAAATGATTTCAAGTTGAAGCTTGTCGGGCGGCTGGCGGGGTCCCAAGGCGACCCCTTTCGCCTCCTTGAGTTGTCAATAGAGTCCTGGTCGCTTCAAAATCTTGTATTAACCAAAAAGATGTGTGCTATCATCCGCGGCAAACCTAAGAAGGCTCTGAGTTACCAAAATGGGCCCAAAAAAAGCATCGCATTATTGGCTGACTTGATTCTCGCACTAATCTATTTAAACTGCCCATTGAAGCGAGAGCTAAAAGGTTCTTAAGTAAAACGTCTCAAGCGTGCCACATCAGTCATACAAGTTAAAGAACACCAACGGCCTGCGTTCGCCCAAGTAAGAGAATGGTGCCCAAGTGCTGCGGGTGCATCGTGCCGGAAAGTTCATTTGAGATTCCACGCGAGTTGATTGAGAGGACTTACCGGGAGCAAAGAGCTTCTGTTTTGTCCTTGCTAGCCGTTTTCTGCCGCTTGGTAACTTGCCCTTCGAATGGAGCAGTTGAAAATTACTCGTTGGTCGAGAACCACCGCATCAAGTCAAAAGGAGAGAAACGATGAAAACCCCACGAATGATCTTCTGCTTGCTACTTCTTTATATGAGCCTGGCCGTTCAAGGCTCGGCTCAAGTTAATACCGCGAGTCTCACTGGTCTGGTAACAGATCCATTG
>JBPCIQ010000091.1:0-21097 GCA_051006135.1 Pyrinomonadaceae bacterium
ATGAAGGTTTGAACGAAGAAAACAAGCAGCTTGCTCACATAGAGATACCATTTACGATCGACTACTTCGGCGGATGGAACAAGGCTTATCCTGAGATTATTGAGCGGATCTTTCGAGATCAGGTACAGCGGAGGAAGTAAGCCATTGAGCTCCCTAATTCCCACAATGCGTCACGTGCGCGGCTTCGATCTCGCGCGGCCCTTGAGCATTGGCATGCTGGTGGTCATGATGTTGCCACTGGTATTCCTGCCGCTTGCCTCAATCTTCATCTTCGGAACGAGCAAAGGGTTGGATAGTTTCTGGGCAGCACTGATGGCCCCTGAAGCTGTATTCGCACTTAAGCTTTCCATGGTAACAAGCTTTTGGGCTACAGCGTTCAATGTGATCTTCGGACTGTTTGCGGCTTACGTTCTTTCACGTTACAACTTCTGGGGACGGAACGCGCTGATAGTAACTATCTCACTCCCAACGGCGATCCCGACGGCGGTTGCCGGATTTGCTCTGCTTCTGTTGTGGGGACCTTATGGAACCCTTGGCCGTTTCCTAAGACCCCAGGGAATCGACGTCATGTTCACGGCTGGAGCAATTGTTCTGGCCAACGTATTTGTAACGTTCCCGTTGGCATTTGGTGTTATCAAACCGGTGTTCGACACGATGAATCGTTCGTTGGAGGAAGCATCGGCTACGATTGGTGCGACGCGTGTGCAAACGTTCTGGCACGTCACGCTGCCGTCGCTGCGAGGGGCGATCGTGTCCGGCGCGCTGCTGACGTTTGCGCGCGCTGTAGGCGAGTTTGGTTCGACAATTCTTGTTTCTGGAAATCTTGCGGGCCGCACGCAAACTGCTCCGCTGTACATTTTCGCGAAGTTCAATGAAGGTCAAATCGAGGCAGCAAATGCCATCGCGATTGTGCTCGCGTTGTTTTCGTTCTTAATCTTCAGTGTACTGTTCTTTGCCCGCGACTGGCTTGATGTGGATTAAGAGGTTCTCGTGAAAGCTAAGCAAGCCATGATCTCAGAACAGAAAGCTGCCCCCGATTTGAACCGAAGCTCACCGGTGGTCGCTACCATTGGCGTCAGCAAGCGCTTTGGTAAGACAAGCGTACTGGAAGACATTAACTTCGAGGTCGGTGAGGGCGAGATACTCGTGTTGCTTGGGGCGTCCGGCAGCGGCAAGACGACAATCCTCAGAATTATTGCCGGCCTTGAGCAGCCCTACACCGGTCACATCGTGCTTCACGGCAAAGATGTCACAGAGCTTCCCGCTCGAGAACGCGGGGTGGGAGTGATCTTTCAGTCGTATGCTCTCTTTCCTAAAATGACCGTCGAGAAAAATATTGGATACGGGCTGAGGATCAGAAGGCGACGACGAAGGGACATTAGAGAGACCGTTAACGGTCTGCTGGCATTGGTGCAGCTTGAAGACCATCGCAAAAAGTATCCTTCGCAGCTTTCGGGCGGCCAGCAACAGCGGGTCGCGATCGCACGCACCCTTGCATACAAGCCTGAGGTTTTGCTCTTCGATGAACCATTCGGCGCGCTCGATGCGCAAACTCGCGGGCACCTGCGACGTGAAATTAAAGCACTGCTAAAAAAGGTGAACGTCCCGGCCATCTTCATCACTCACGATCAGGAAGAAGCGCTGGAACTGGGAGATCGGATTGCCGTAATTAATGTCGGCCATATCGAACAAATTGGGACTCCTTACGAAGTTTACAGCAATCCTGCGACTGAGTATGTGGCCACCTTCCTGGGCGCAGCCAATCTGCTGCCTGCTGTGTTTCGGGGCGACAGTATTGAGGTGGGCCCTGCATTGATTCCTTTTCGCTCGGACAGCAGCAAATTCAGGAATGGACAGGCACTGAAACTCGTTTTTCGTCCGGAAGACGTTTCATTGAGCACAAGTGGAGAGCTTCCAGCCAGCCACTTCTGTATCGCAAATGGAATCGTCGACGAGAAGAGTTTCGTTGGCGCGTAGGAACGCGTGAAGATTCGCATTGAGTGGGTTGACTCTGCAGCGTGTGGGACCACTGAGACGCCCTTCTATCTGACAACCGAAACGCCCGAACGCTCCAGCACTAAGCCAATCATTGTTACCCGTCCAAAACCGGGCATCAGCACGATCCAGCTCAACATCGGAGACCGAGTGGCAGTTGGCTTGTCGTCTTTCACCGTGCTGCCCGACGAATCGAGGCAGGAGGCAGACGGCAGCAGGCAGACGGCAGCAGGCGGAAAGTGACCATGTCGCGCTCCTGCCTGCGTATTTGGCTTCTGCCTCCTGCCTCCTGCCGTCTGCCTGCCTCGTAACGAAGCCTACTGCCTGCTCTCCAGGGCCGAGACGGCGAGTTGATGAAACTCACGACGCACGCTGTTAATGTTACTAAAAGGAAGCGGGTGGGCATGAGTACGATTGGTCAGTAAGATAAAGATACGTTCATGATTCGGATCTACCCAGCAACTGGTGCCGGTAAAGCCTGAGTGGCCGTAGCTGTTGAGCGGCAGACCCGGACCCGCCTCCGATGCCGTCGTTGCCGCCAGCTTCCAGGCAATTGTTCGCAGTTCCTCAAGACCTTCGGTCATGTTCTTCTTAAAAAGCTCACATGTTTCAGGTCGGAGCATTTCGCTTTGGCCGGCAACAAATTGCTCGGCAAGGCGCAATGTTTCAGCAGCATTCGAAAAAAGACCAGCATGGCCCGCGGCTCCGCCAAGGAAATGGGCATTACCATCGTGGACCTCGCCCCAAATGACACCCTGGCGCCAGCCCTCAAACTCTGGAGCGCCAGCCTCTCGGCTCGTCTCGCGCTCGTAAGCGTTGCCCGTCTCGCAGGCCGCGATCCGAGTTTGCATTGCGACCTCCGGATTAAAGAATGTGCGCCTTAGCTCGAGCGATTCCAGGATCTCCTGCCGCGCGATTTCCGCTAACCGTTTGCCAGTAAGTCTTTCCAGCAGAAAACCCAGCGTGATGAAGCCGAGGTCGCTGTAGACAACGCGCGTCCCTGGTCGGTAATCAAGCTCACCGGCGGCGATAATGCCAATCGCCCGATCGGGCTCGCCATCAGCCAGAATGTACAGCGGCCGCCAGGCGGGCAGCCCTGAGGTATGCGTCAGTAGCTGTCGCACGGTGATCGCGTGCTTGTCTGCACGTTCAAATTCAGGCAGGTAGTGAGAGATGGAACTGTCGAGCGTGATTTCTCCCAACTCAATTCGACGGGCGCAAAGAAGACCGGTTACCAAAGGCTTGGTGAGGGAGGCGAGATCGTAGATGGTATCAAGCGAGACGGTGATCCGGTATGGCTCCAGGACTGCATTTCCCAGAGCCTCTGCAAAACAAATGCGGCCGCGCTCAGAAACGAGGTAAACCGCCGAGGGGAAGTCGCCGGCGGCAATGCGGCTCGTCAGCAGGGCAGAAATTCCTGGTTCCGGTTGGCTCTTGAGGATCATTGAGAACCAACCCGAACCTTCGCCGCATGCTCAGCTATACGTTCGAGGGCGCGTAGCGCTAGCGCCAGAGCATTTCTGCCATCGCTCCCCGACACAGGTGATGGCAGACCATCGCGCGCTGCTTCAATGAAAGCGATGATCTCAGACCAAAGTGGTTCTACGTCCATCACTTCCAGATTGCGAGTATGCACGCCGGGCCACTTACCATCCGCCGTCGGAGGCGCCAAACTACTAATTGAGGCCCGCTTCGTGGTGTAGTCCACCGCAACGTAGTCATGCGGCTGAAAGAAACGCATCTTCCGAATCTTCTCAGTGCCGACACGTGACGCCGTTATATTGGCGACCGCGCCGGAAGAAAACTCTAGTCGCGCATTCGCAGCATCAACCTTGTTCGTCAGGATCGGGATACCTACGGCGTGCAGTTCAGTGACTTGCACATCTTCCCCAACCAGCCACTGCACGATATCCAGATCGTGAATCATCAGGTCGAGCACCACGTCGATATCCAGAGAACGGGCAGTAAACTCCCCAACACGATGAATCTCGAAGTACACAGGGTTGCGAATGTGCGGACGCAGCGACATCAACGCGGGATTGAAGCGTTCAAGATGTCCTACTTGTAAAAGAGCGCCACCTTTCTCCGCTGCTTTAATCATACGCTCTGCTTCGGCGAGCGTTTGCGATATCGGTTTTTCAACCAGAACGTGGATTCCCGCTTCAAGCAAGCCGCAAGCAATGTCACAGTGTGAATAGGTAGGGACCGCGAGGCTGACGGCATCGACGCGACCGATCAGTTCCCGCCAATCAGTGGTCCAGTCGACCTCGCGCTCCGCAGCAATAGCACGCGCGGCGTCTTCATTGAGATCACAAACCCATTCAAATTTCGTAAGGCCCTCCGCCGACACGGCCCGGTGAATGCGAGCGTGCTGTCGTCCCAAGTGGCCCACGCCGATGACACCGGTACGAATTGACATGGTCAGTTGTCTGTTGGTCAGTGTTAGTGGAGTGGTCAGTTGTCCGTGGTCAGTGGTTAGTGGTCAGTCGTTAGTGGCCAGTGGTCAGTTGTGAGATGTACGTTCCCAGTTCGTTAGTTTGAATGTGTAGCTGGTTTCGAGGATACTCGTGCGCTCAGTTACAAGCCGTACGACTGACAACGGACCCTGACAACTGACCACGGACTACTGACAACTGACCGCTGACTACTGACCACGGACAACAAGTTCGTTGCGGAGCGACTATACTTGCAACCTTCAACCCTTGCCAAGCGTGTCTGGCTGCTACTGTTTCTCACCGTTATCATTTTCTATTTTTACGGTCTTGGTCATATTCCTTTTGTCGGACCTGACGAACCCCGCTACGCCCAGGTGGCGCGCGAAATGTTTCTGAGAGGCGCCCTAATCACGCCCACACTCGGTGGGCACACCTGGTTTGAAAAACCGGCGCTGCTCTACTGGATGATGATAGGAAGTTTTTCATTGTTCGGTGTCTCTGAGTGGGCTGCGCGTCTGGGTCCCGCCGTCTCAGGGTTGCTAACCAGCGCTGCGGTTTACTGGGTTGGTAAGCGCGCGGAAGTGAGGACCTCGGATTCCGAACAGAGCGGACTTGGCGCCTGGAGCTCGCTCATCTGCGCTTCAACTGCCGGAATCATAGTTTTCTCGCGAGGCGCCAGTTTTGACATCGTGGTCACCATGACCGTTACGTGGGCATTGAGCTTCTATTTGGTTACGGATTGGGAAGAGAACGCCCGCCGCCGCCGCTCGTTGTTGGTGGGCTTTTACATATTCGTAGGACTTTCCCTACTGGCAAAAGGGCTCGTTGGAATTGTTATTCCCTTTGGTGTAATCGGCGGCTATTACATTCTGCGCAGGGAACTTCCGCCTCGGCAGACGCTGTGGAGTCTGTTTTGGGGCCTGCCGCTAACCGTCGCAGTGGCGGCGACGTGGTATGGGCCGGTGATTGCACAGCACGGCTGGACTTTCATTGACCAATTTTTCATTCAGCATCATTTCGAGCGTTACCTGTCGAATAAGTACCATCATCCGCAACCGGTCTACTTTTATCCCTTGATGATCATGATGCTGACGTTGCCCTGGTCCGCATTCCTTATTGAAGGGATTATGGAGTCCAGGAACTGGCGCTGGCGTGCCGAGTCGCCAATGGATAGGTTTCGCGTTTTTGCATTCGCATGGATATTGGTGCCGCTGATCTTTTTTTCAATGTCCGGATCAAAACTTCCCGGGTACATTCTTCCGGTGCTCCCCGCCGTAGCGTTAATTGCCGGTGAGCGAATCGCTAGACTCTCCAATAAGCGGCAAACTGCTAGCTTGGCTATGAGAGTTACGGGAGCGATATTCCTGTTATTCGCCATTGGCGGCATCGTCTTTTCCCGACTGTCAGGAGACCTCACCACGCAATGCGCACTGACTATTGCAGCGCCGGTCATTTGCGCAGGAGCGTTCGCACTCTTCTTCCCCCATGTAACCCGAGTAGCGGCTATCTTGATTGCCGCCACGCTGGTAGCGTTTGTTGTGATGCTAAATTGCGGTGTTGCCGGGTTTGCGCAGCGTGATTCAGACAGAGACCTGATTCAGCGTGCCGATGCTCGCGGATACGGCTCGGTCCCCGTTTACTTTTTGCATCAGATCTCTCGCACCGCGGAGTTTTATGCTGCCGGACGCATCGCTTATGGTCCGGATGGCGAGCCAGTTAGATTCGAAGGGCCTTCTGAAGTTGCGAATGCGGTCCGTCAGGGGGATGGGGTAGCTTTAGTTATGGTGCCAGTTGAGTATCTAAGGCAGTTGACGGAACTAAGAACACTCAAGACTGAAGTGATTGCGGATAACGGTGAGATTGCGATTGTGGCCGTGAGTCTGCAGTGAGCTCTCATGTGGCAGATGGTCAATGAGAAATGTCTAATGATGTTTAATATGTCTAATGGGAAATGGAAAATGACCTTGTCGAAACCGCGGTTCGGTAGTTGGGGCGCGCTGATAGTTGACCGGCGCGCTATACGCGCGGGTCGGCTCATGACTGCAGACTCAGCGCAGGTTCTTATCGAAGAAATCGATTACTTGTCGATCGTATCCCTCACCTTGCTCACCAGTGGCCGAAGGCAGATTGAGGCCGGTCAATGGTAAATCGGTTTTGATTTCCAGCTTAGCCGAACCTTGCAAACAGCGCCCGAGGGCGACCGTCGAATCGCGCAGGTACCCCGCATCGCTGCCAGAAAGCAATAGGATGCGACGGTTTTTCAGAGTAGCCGCCAACTCACATGCGGGGGTGTTTTCATACCCGCCGAGATAATAGATGCGGGCTGCGAGGCGAGTTAGCTGGTCCAACAGCTTATTACTTAACCCCAGATCATCCTTAACCGCGGCTCCTACTAAGTCGTCTGGGCTTTCAGGGACGGAATCGAGAACCAGAACGCGCGCCCCATTATTCTGGACGGCGGCACGGAGTGAAGCATAGCCACCAAGCTCCACGCCATAGAGTCCCATCAGATCTCCTACCTGCCTGTTGCCACGGCTTGTCTTCAAAGATTGCAGAAAATCCATTGCCGCCAGAACATCGTCACCTTCACTCGTACCAAACGAGGTCCATTTGACTGCTGGATTCATCCCATGACCCCTGAGGTCTGGCCAGAGGATTGTGAAGTTGGTGGCCTCGTATAGTTTGACGCCGAGATTGAACAGCCACGATCGATCGGCGCCGTAGCGGTGCGTGAGTACAATAGCGGGAGCCCCTTCGGCGCCGCGCAGCAGCCAGCCTCGAGCGGCAGTATTGTCACGATTCTGCCAGGACTCATCGGTTACCCTGAGAACCGGACCACTGATTTTGGCAAACGCCTCGGGGTCCACAAGGTAAGCACGACGAGGCGGCCTGGCGATTCCATAAACGATGAAACTAAGCGCAGCAATGACTGCCAGAAACAATAACAACAGAATTGGCAGCAGTGACTTGAGAAGTTTCTTGCCTGGTACTCTTCGGCGTGGCATTGGAAGGAAAGATACCGCTGATGAATTGGGGAAAACCCCCAGTTCATACCTGGTTCAAATCATTCCCCTTTCTGAGTTACACGAACATAATCCTGCGGCGTATTGATGTTATCAAAAAACCGGTCTGCTCCGACCAGGTCCGCCAGTTCAGCAAACGATACCCATCGCGCGCCGATTGATTGTAGCAGAGCTATAGGCCTTCTTTCGCCAGATTTAATCAGCTGGTCCGCCTGATTCAGGCAAGGAACAACCTGATAGAGCGCGCATAAGGGCTGCGGTCGACCGTCGCTCTGAATCGGAGCAACCGCGGCAAAGTTCTCCCGCAAACTGGCTAAGCGAGCGATCAGCGCTGCAGATACGAACGGAAGATCGCAGGCAACAATCGCAGCCCACCGAGAACGGCAGGCCGCGAGCGCCGCATGGACTCCGCCCAGCGCTCCCCAACCGGGGTAAATATCGGCCGCGCTCGGGAGTTGTAGGTCAAGGTGAGCTGAATCGTTTCCCACGATTTTGACTGAGTCGGCAAGCGACAATAATTCTTTAGCAATGCGTTCGACAAACGTTTCGCCATTCAACAGCAACCGCGACTTGTCAGTTCCCATACGGCTCGATGCCCCGCCAACAAGGATAAACCCTTCGATTGAATTCATTGTGAGTTTCTTAATCCCGATTTGGAGGCTCTGAGGGGCTTCAAGGTCGCACGTTATCACGCGCTAACTGTCATCACAAGGACAAGATTTTGAACTGAAAAAGAGTAAGGCCATCACTGTCAGGTGGCGGCTTGCCCCGTGATTTGCGCTCAGCTAGAATCATGGTTTCTGCGCCGCTCAATATTCACGTCTGTAGCGGCGTGCCCAGTCAAGCACCATGGCAATCGACCGTATCACCGTAAGAGGGGCCCGCCAGCATAACCTCAAGAACATTAACGTAGAAATCCCTCGCGACCGCTTCACGGTCGTTACCGGCCTTTCGGGCTCCGGCAAATCTTCCCTTGCTTTCGACACTATCTATGCTGAAGGACAGCGGCGCTATGTTGAGTCGTTATCGGCCTACGCGAGGCAGTTCCTGGATCAGCTCGAAAAACCCGATGTTGATTCTGTAGACGGGTTGTCGCCGGCGATCTCCATCGAGCAAAAAACGGTTTCCCGTAGCCCCCGCTCGACCGTAGGCACGGTAACCGAGATCTACGATTACATGCGTTTGCTCTTCTCCTCCATCGGCCAACCTCACTGCCACATATGCGGGGCCGCGATAACACGACAGAGTGTCGAGCAAATCGTGCAAAACGTTCTCGGGTTGCCGGAAGGCGAGCGCGTCATGATCCTCGCTCCGATTGTTCGGGGGCGCAAAGGCGAATTCAAAAAGGAACTCGAGAAACTGGCAAAGGATGGATTTCTGCGGGCGCGCGTAGATGGTGAACTGCTTTCGCTGGACGAAGAGATCAAGCTTGACCGGCGGCGCAACCATACCATTGAGGCGGTCATCGACCGCTTATTAATCAAGACGGGAATCAAGGAAAGGCTCTCAGAATCTGTGCGCACTGCTTTGAAACTTACGGGCGGAGCCGTGCTCGTATCCGTTGTGGATGGAGAAGAAAAGCTCTACTCGGAACGGATGGCATGCTTAATTTGCGGCATTAACGTGCCCCCGCTCGAGCCGCGATCCTTTTCATTCAACTCGGCCTACGGCGCCTGCAAGAGATGTCATGGCCTGGGCACTGTGCTTGAAGTCGACCCGGCGAAGCTTATTCCAGACGGGGCTACCAGCGCAGACAAACTGGTGTTTATGGGACCGGCTGATCGTCAGGGATCGGCCTACCTCAAAAGCGCGCTGCTGGCCGTCATCACTCACTTTAAAGCCGAGGCGAAAACTCCTTTCAACCAACTGCTGGCAGAGATTCGAGAGGCATTTCTGGAAGGAATCAGCCGCCCCTTGGATTTCCACCAGGGCGCTTACTCTTATCAAAGCCGGTGGAAAGGCGCCTTGAATTGGCTGCGTGAGCGTCTCAATGAAGCCCCGTCTGAAAGAGTGCGCAGCGCGCTGGAGGAACTGGTTTCTCCGGGAACGTGTGTGGAATGTAAAGGACGAAGACTGCGTTCCGATTCGCTGGCGGTCCGTCTGGGTGGTCGGGGGATCGCTGAGTATACGACTTTGCCTATTGAAGATGCCGTGGCGGCTTTTGCAGATATCAAGTTAAGTGACCGGGAAGACCAGATTGCCGGTCCAATCCTGCGAGAAATTGTGAACCGCCTTCGCTTTCTGCAAACTGTGGGGCTCGGCTATCTCACCTTGGATCGCGTTTCGTCGACCTTGTCGGGCGGTGAAGGTCAGCGAATTCGCCTGGCCACTCAGATCGGTTCACAGCTTCGCGGCGTTCTCTACGTACTCGACGAACCATCGATCGGCCTCCATCCGCGTGACAATCAGAAACTCCTCCAAACTCTCTGTGCACTTCGCGATCTGGGCAACACAGTTCTCGTGGTAGAGCACGACGAGGAAACCATTCGGCGCGCTGATTACGTTGTCGACCTTGGCCCGGGCGCCGGAGCGCATGGCGGCGAAGTGGTTGCGTACGGCACCGCCGAGGAGGTAGCTAACAATCCAAATTCGATTACCGGTCTCTACATTCGGGGGCTGAAGAAGATCGAAGTACCGAAGCAGAGGCGTGCTGCTAACGGAAAGTGCCTGACTATTCATGGGGCGTGCGCAAACAACCTTAAAGAGATTGACGTAACATTTCCGCTTGGTCTGCTGACCGTTGTCACTGGAGTTTCCGGCTCGGGCAAGTCAACACTGATCGGTGACATTCTCTATCCCGCCCTCGCCCGCCATCTTTACGGCTCTCTTGCGGAGCCAGGTCCTTACACGGCGATCGAAGGTTTGGATTATGTCGATAAAGTGATTGAGATTGATCAGTCAGCTATTGGTCGAACACCCCGATCAAACCCGGCGACCTATACCGGATTGTTTACGCCCCTGCGCGAACTTTACGCAATGCTGCCTGAATCCCGCGAACGTGGTTACAAGCCGGGGCGTTTTTCGTTCAATGTGAAAGGCGGCCGTTGCGAAGCCTGTGAGGGCGATGGCATGAAGCGTATAGAGATGAACTTCCTGCCGGATGTATATGTTCTCTGCGATGTGTGCCGTGGCGCTCGTTATAATCGCGAAACGCTCTCTGTTAAATTCAAAGGCAAGTCGATTGCCGAACTACTCGACACAACCGTCGAGGAGGCGTTGCCACTGCTCGAAAACATTCCCCAGATTCAGCAGAAGCTGCAAACACTGCTCGACGTCGGTCTCGGTTACATCAAACTCGGCCAGTCCGCCACTACCCTCTCGGGCGGCGAAGCCCAGCGTATTAAACTGGCGAAAGAATTATCAAAGCGGGCCACTGGACGCACAATTTACATTCTCGACGAACCAACGACGGGACTGCATTTCGCCGACGTGCATAAACTCCTCGATGTCCTGCAGCGATTGGTTTCGCTGGGTAACACCGTCCTGGTCATCGAACACAATCTGGATGTAATCAAGAGCGCCGATCACATTATCGATCTTGGCCCCGAGGGCGGGCAGCACGGTGGACGCGTGGTCGCGTTCGGCACACCTGAGGAAGTCGCCCGCTCGCGTCGTTCCTACACAGGTCAAGTGTTGCGACCCTTGCTGAACGGTCGCGTGGCACGCCCCGGCAACGGTTCGCGGCGGGAAGACCAGAAGATCGCGTGATATAATTGCCACGCGAAAGGGCAGATATCATGGACAAACCACTACATCTGCCATGACACGACGCAACCAATTACGCGATGACAATCTACGAAGATGATCTTGGACCGCTCAGCTTGGATAAAGTAAAGACGTATCCACTAGCGTCACGCCAAAGCAAGGTTTCGCTATCCGACTTTGCGCGGCCCCTTGTAGAAAACTCATCACTGCAAGATTTTCTCAACGGTCTGCCAAACATTCTTGCCGTGCAAAGCCTTCGTAGCCTTGCCAAACAGATTCACAGAGCGAGGCAACTCGGAAAACCTATTATTTGGGGAATCGGCGGGCACGTGATTAAGACCGGCCTCGCACCCGTGATCATCGACTTGATGAAGCGCGGTTTTGTAACCGCCATTGCCGCAAATGGTTCCGTACTGGTTCACGACACAGAAATCGCCTTGATAGGTTCCACTTCGGAGGATGTCGATGCGACGCTGGGCCAGGGTTCCTTCGGTGGCGCTGAAGAAACTGGAAGACTTCTAAACAGTGCTGCGCAAGAAGGGGCACGAGATGGCATCGGTTTGGGTGAAGCCCTGGGCCGCGCTCTGATGGCGATCCATCCTGAGCACCAGCACTACTCCCTACTCTGTGCCGCTTTTGAATCTCGTATTCCATTCACCGCCCACGTTACGATCGGTGGTGATATCGCGCACTTCCACCCGAATGCCGATGGTGCAGCGCTAGGTGCAACCTCGCATACCGATTTGTGTTTGCTTGCTGAATTGGTGCGTCGTATTAGCGGTGGCGGAGTTTATTTGAATATAGGATCGGCCGTCACCCTTCCCGAAGTTTTTCTGAAGGTGGTGACGCTTGTCCGTAATCTGGGCCACGAACTCACCGATATCACTACGGCAAATTTCGACTTCATCCAATCATACCGGCCTTTAACCAATGTCGTGCGCCGCCCTAACGCGGATGGGGCCGGTCGCGGCTATGCGATTACGGGCCACCACGAACTCACAATTCCGCTGCTTGCCGCCGAACTAATTTGCGGCGCTCGCGAATAGATTCCTCTCATCCATTCCGAAGCTTCGTCTTGACAAAAGCACTCCGGAACAATATACTCGTCCCGAAATTGAAAGTCATTTTCAATTAGGCGGGCTTTTTATAACAATAATCATAACCAGCAGCCGGTATTTACAAGCTTTTCTTGCCACGCTAGCGGCCTTAATGCTGCCCCTCTGCACTTGCGCCCAGTCAAACAGTGCCTCTCTTTCGGGGCAGGTGGTGGACTCGAACTCAGCTGCGATTGGTGGGGCCACCATCACTTTGCAGCAAAAGGGTTTGACCTCTGAGTACAGAGTTATAACTGACGAGAGTGGTAAGTTTCGAATTAGCCACCTCCGCCCCGCTGAGTATCGCCTCATGACCAGTCAGACGGGTTTCAATACCCACGAGAAAGCAATCTCCCTGACGACCAATGAAAACGCTGCGATTGAGATAATACTCCAACCTGGTCAAGTCGCCGCATCTGTGGTGATTACGAGCAGCCACTTGGCTTCGGGACCCGATGTGGTTGAGAGAATCCCTGGATCGATTGCCATCATTGACGCGCAAGTACTGGAAAACAGTCGTGCGTTTACGTCAAGTGAGGTCTTGCGCAAAGTTGCCGGCGTTAATCTTCGGGACGAAGAGGGCTTTGGCCTCCGTCCAAATATCGGCATCCGGGGTTTGAATCCCACCCGCTCAACCAAAGTGTTGCTGCTTGAAGACGGGATACCACTCACCTATGCTCCCTACGGCGACAATGCTTCTTACTATCATCCGCCCATAGATCGTTTTGAGAGTATTGAAGTCTTGAAAGGTTCGGGTCAGATAATCTATGGTCCTCAAACCATTGGCGGCGTCATCAACTACATTACACCCAAGCCACCTGAAAGACGCGAGGGTTCAATCACGATCACCGGTGGTACTCGTAACTATTTCAGCGGCCAATTAACCTACGGCGGAACGGTTGGTAACACGGGTCTCGTTTTCGGTTTCACTCGCAAACAAGGAGAAGGATCGCGCGAAAACATCCGTTCGGGTCTTAACGATCTTAATTTCAAATCTGTTACGACGCTCACCCCACGACAGGCAGTAACTTTCAAGTTCAATTTCTATGGAGAGGATTCAAACGTCGGCTATTCAGGACTGCGAGAGGACGAGTTTCGCGCCAACCCGCGTCAGAACGCCTTTCGTAACGATTTCTTTTATGGAGATCGCGTGGCCGCTTCCCTCAGCCACGCATACGTATTTAGCCCTGACATTGCGCTTACAACCCATCTCTACGGGTCCTACTTCCGTCGCCACTGGTGGCGCCAATCGTCAAACTCCAACGAGCGTCCCAATGACGCGTCCGACCCACTTTGCGGCGGCATGGCGAATCTGAACTCAACTTGCGGCAATCAGGGGCGTCTGCGGCGATACGTCTTCGCTGGTTTGGAGCCGCGCCTCCGGATTACAAAAGAAATTCTTGGTAGGCGCAGTGAAACAGATCTTGGCTTCCGCGTGCACTTTGAAGACCAGGAGCGGGTGCAGGAAAACGGCGAGCGCCCTAACTCAAGGGACGGTGCTGTGGTTGAAAATAACGAGCGTCGCAACCAAGCCTATTCAACGTTTATTCAGAATCGCTTCATCCTGGGCGACGTGTCTATTACGCCTGGCCTGCGGATTGAACATGTAAGGTATCGCCGTACAAATCGTCTTCTGCGCGTAACCGGTGAAACAAGCCTCACACAAGCCGTTCCAGGTCTCGGAGTTTCTTATACGCCCAATCACAACCTAACCGTGTTCGCTGGAGTACATCGGGGATTTGCGCCGCCTCGCACTGAAGACGTGATTAACAATTCAACGGGCGGCAGTATAGATCTCGAGCCTGAGTTGACCTGGAACTACGAGGCTGGCGTGCGTGCCAGGCCACATCCCGCCGTGCGCGTCGAAAGTACGTTCTTTCGCATGGATTACGAGAATCAGATTGTTCCGGCAAGTCTCGCTGGGGGTGTCGGCTCCACGTTCACAAATGGAGGCAAGACACTGCACCAGGGGGTTGAAATCTCTTTGGCCTTCGATACTGCGACCATTCTAAGACGGCGATACAATTTGTATCTGCGATCTGCTTACACCTTCCTGCCGGTGGCAAACTTTCGCGGTACTCGTTTCAGCAGTGTGCCCGGCTTCACCGGGACCAACGTAACTGGCAATCGCCTTCCCTATGCTCCGGAACACCTCCTTAATGCTAGCGTCGGGTACGCCCACTCAGGCGGCATTGATACTTTCCTGGAAGCCGTCCACGTAGACTCGCAGTTTAGTGAAGACCTGAACCGCATTGATCCAATTACGGCTAATGGACAAACGGGACTTATTCCCAGCTACACGATCTGGAACGCCACTCTTAACTACAGGCTCGAAAGGTTTCATACCACTCTGTTTGTAACAGCCAAGAATCTTTTTGACCGTCTGTATGTCGCAGACCGCGCCCGTGGTCTGCTACCGGGACCACCTCGTGGAGTGCAAGCCGGCTTTAAGTTTGAATTCTAGTTGACTGTCACTAAGAACGATCTGATGAGAGCTTGTCGGTGCCCCCGTGAACTGCCTGAAGTGCTTCCGTAATTCCGATCTCTCACGGTCGTAGGTTATAATCCCAACACCGATCAAGTCTGTTACCGATTAGCACGTGCGCCGGCTGCGTGGAGGAAGTAGATCACTCGATGGACTCAGAAAAACTGGAACACTTTCGCCGTTTGTTGACAGCACAGTTGGGCACGCACACTGAGCACATTCGCGACGATCAGGCTGCCGCCCTCGAACTGTCTGATGACGGAGTTAAAGACAGCAGTGATCTTTCATTGATGGATGTCAATAAGGAGCTCGCGTTGCGCCTCGGCGAGCGCGAGTCGCAGATGGTTGCTGACATCGACCAGGCGCTTCTGCGCATTGAGGAAGGATCCTATGGCATCTGTGCTGGCTGCGGAAAGCTAATTGATGAACGCCGGCTGGAAGCTGTGCCGACGGCCCGTTATGATGCCGTTTGCCAGGCAGCAATTGAAGCTGATAGCGGCGATGATACTAACCCTTCTCTCTAGAGAAGCTTCAAGCATGTCCGTAAAATCTCACGCTGCCACCTTGCTCACGCCTTAGGGTGTGCCTTGTCATAAACATCGATCAGCTTTTCAAGCGAAACGTGCGTGTAGATCTGAGTGCTAGAGAGGCGAGCGTGGCCGAGCAGTTCCTGAATGTCACGCAGGTCAGCGCCGCTGTCCAATAGGTGTGTCGCAAACGAGTGGCGCAGGGCGTGGGGGCTGATATTGTGCATGCCGGCGCAAATGCTGATGTATTTCTCCACCATCCTGCCAACCGAACGCGGTGAGATGCGCGTTCCCTGATAATTCAAGAAGAGGGCCTCATCTTCGCGCTGTGATACCGGTGCGCTGTTCAAATAACGTTCCCGCACGTCCAAATAGCTTTTAAGTGTTTCACGCGCCGGCTCACCGAAAGGCACTATGCGCTCCTTGCGGCGCTTGCCGCTCACGCGAATCAATTTATTCTTGAGGTCGATATCCTTAAGATTCATTTTCGTCAGTTCCGAGACCCGCACACCAGTCGCGTAAAGCAACTCGAGCATCGCAGCATCACGCTTCCCGAGATCAGTTCCCTTGTCGGGCGTTTCGATAAACTTGATTGCTTCCTCAATCGAGAGGTGTTTTGGGAGCTTCTTGTCCAGCCGCGGGGTCGAAACAAGCTTCGCCGGGTTCAACTCCAGTACGCCTTCGCGCACCAGAAACTGAAAGAAAGTCCGCAAGGCCGCGAGCTTGCGCGCGATAGATGCTTTCGTTTTTTGTGCTGAGTGTAGTGCCGAAAGCCATTCACGGATTGTAATGTGATCAACCTGGAGAACGTCAGGCGGTGTGCGGTCACCTGTTTGCGGATGAGCAGGCGCTAGATAGTCAAGCAGTTGGTTAAGATCACTGGCGTAATTGCGTAGGGTGTGTTCGCTCACGTTGCGCTCGTAGCGCAGGTGTTCGAGAAACTGAGTTATCAGTTGCTCCATGTTTTTCACGCCAGACAGTGGCTCCCCAGGCGGGCGGGGATGGTGCTCAAGTCATCGACGCAAGCGCGATTTCCCTCCCCGGTCACCACTCACTCACCATGCTCGCACCCTTCGGAGAATAGTAACCCTTACGCGCCCGTACCCGCACGTCCTTGCGCGCTTTGATACGCAGGTCAATGACGTGGAACCGGCCATCACGATGTTCATCCGACTGGTAGTAACTCAGCACGTATTGGTGGGCAAGATCGGCAGCAATTTGTTGGAAAGCTGTCTCGAGATCGGAGATCGTCTTGGGGACGTAAACAGCACCGCCGGTTTGAATGGCTAGTTGCTCCATGCGCCGTTCGGCGGCCAGGGCGCGCAAGTTCGCACCCTCATAAAGTCCTGTCTGCACTACGAAAATCTGACAGTCATCTCGGAGTACCCACTTGATTGTGGTTTCAAAATCTGTGCGACTGATGGTATCCACACCGTCGGAGACAATTACTATCACTCTGCGGCCCCTGTACGGCCGCAGGTAAGCGGCGGCATCAACTATCGCATCAAACAACGATGTAGCACCTTGCGGTCTACCGAAGCCGGCAATCGTCTGCTCGAGTTTTCGTATATCGCCAGTCAAAGCTTGCGCGAGGTAACTCTCGGTCTCGACCGAATAGACCGCGGCCTCGTCAGACGCGCGCATCACTCTGCGAAAGAAATGCAAAGCAGCCTGTTTCTCAAACTCGCGAGCGGAATCAAGGCTCCCGCTGTTATCGAAGAGCATAGCGAGGCGGACGGGGGTATCCGCGCGGGTCATTTCGCTAATTGCCCTAGGTTGTCCATCGATTAGCAGTTCAAAATCGTCAAGTCGCAGGCCGGTAACTGCGAACCCCTTCGTATCGACGACTGAGGCCGGGATCGGAACCAGATTTGCCGAGATGTGCACCACATCGGAGGAATCCACCTCATTGGCGGATTCTTTAGGTGAGTTGGTTACAACGGTTGCAGGCTTGTGAGAACTGGCGCGCCGCTCGCGCTCCGCGATCGGAGTCGGGCCGGGCTTGGGCCGTGGTTTAGATTCTTTGAGCCGACCGGACTGTGCGGCACCGTTGGTGGCAAAGCTCACCAAGGCCATGCCCATAACTATCACGAGAAGAGCCTGGCAATAGCTTCGGCAGGAAGCCTTCAATGGGCCAACGCCTGTGCGGTGAACTGATTTTGAATTTCTTGAAGCCAAGAATCCCACTCTTTCAAAGCCAACTCGACCTGAAATTGATGGCGGTCACGTTTTCGACGAAAGCGCCGGCGATCTTGTTCATCCAGCGGCTGCAACAGTGCAAAAGTGATATTAACAGGCTGGAAGTTTTTCGTTTCAGCGTTTGCAACGTAGCGAGCGAGCGCTCCAGTCGCGCTTCGTGGCGGAGCTTCAACAAGCACTTGTTCGCTCGCGAGTCGTGCCGCATTTACTCCCGCCAGCCAGCCAGTTGCCACCGACTCGACGTACCCCTCGACTCCCGTGATCTGCCCGGCGAAAAAAATCTTTGTTCGCTCGCGCATCTGCATCGTCGGCTGCAGCACTCGAGGGGAGCAAATGTAAGTATTACGGTGGATTTGGCCGAACTGCAGGAACTCAGCCCTTTCCAGTCCCGGTATCAATCGCAAGATTCTTGCTTGTTCGCCATAGCGTAGATGATTCTGGAACCCAACAAAGCTGTACGCGTCCGCCATTAAATTTTCTTGCCGCAACTGGACAGCGGCATACGGCTGGCGGCCGTTGCGGGGATCGATTAGGCCCACGGGCTTCATTGGGCCGTAACGAAGAGTGTCTACGCCGCGTCTCGCCAGCTCTTCGATTGGAAGGCACGCTTCGAACCAACACGTCTCTTCAAAGCGCTGCAGGGGAACACTCTTAGCTTCGATTAGAGCCTGATAAAAGCGCGCATACTCCTCCTCGTTAAAAGGGCAGTTGAGATAGTCATCTCCACCTTTTCCATAGCGAGCAGCAGGAAACGCGATTGACCGGTCAACAGAGTCGGCTGAGACAATCGGCGCAATTGCATCGTAAAAGTAGAGCTGATCGCTTCCCGTAAGTTTCATGATTTCGACAGTCAGGGAATCGGAGGAAAGTGGCCCTGTGGCGATGATTGAGATCTTGTCAGCAGGGATCTGCGTCACTTCTTCCCGCACCAATTCGATCTCTGGGTTCGCTTCGATCTTTTCGGTGATGTATTCCGCGAATAGTTCACGATCGACTGCCAGCGCGGCCCCGGCCGGAACCCTGGTAGCAGCTGCGGCTTCCATGACCAGGGAACCGGCGCGGCGCAACTCTTCCTTTAGCAAGAAAGGGGCGGTACCTGGCTCGTCTGATTTTAGGGAATTAGAGCAAACGATCTCGGCAAGCTTCTCGGTGCGGTGGGCGGGGGTTTGCTTGACTGGGCGCATTTCAAAAAGACGCACACGTGCACCGGCACGTGCCGCTTGCCAGGCAGCTTCCACTCCAGCTAAACCACCGCCGATGACTAGAACTTCATTCATCTCAGCGAGTGCAAACCGAGAAGAGCGCGCGCAGGTTCCCTTTCTTGCGCCTCTGTTGCCTTGCAGTGGCGGCAAAGCCAAAACTCTCAAGGCTTCTTATCCGGAGTCTCAGTTGTCTTTGGTGCATAAAGTTTGTAATCCCAAACGTCGCCTTTAAAGTGTTTGTAGTCGCTCCACTCGATTGTCTTGTTCAGATCACCACCCGCGAATAAAAGAACTTTTACCGACACGTTGACCTGGGCCAAACGTGGTAGCCAGACTCCCTCAGCCATGCGCGTCTGCTCCATCAAAAATCCGGCGCCAGGACGCAACGAAAGCAGCAACCCACCTGCCATCTTAAAACCCTCCGCGAGCCGCGCCTCAAGTCGCATAACCTGCTTATCCACCGGATCGATCCAGATCACTCCCATGAGTTTCGAGATCAGACTCTCCTGGCGGTTGCCGGGTTTGAAGCCGGGTCGAGGTCGGAAGTCAAATACAACTGCCTCACGATTGCGAAACCGCTCGCGCCGTGGGGATACAAACTCGCACACTTTCAGGAATTGCGAAAGTTCGGGATCTTCGTCTTCGCCCTCTTTGTTCCGAGCCGCGTTCTTACGTTGGCGCTCTGTCCGTCTTCGCTCCGCTTTCTCTTCGTTTTTTGGACTCTCCCGTTCGGCCTTTAGAAATTCCTCCTCGAGGCGCTTTTCTTCTTTTGCAGCTCGCTCGCCTGAGAGTGCCACACCGTTTTCGCTGATTAACCTCATGATGGGCTCGCGATGGGCAACCGGAAACACTTCAAAGACCTTTATTGTCTCCTTCTTGATCTCGCCCTTGCCGCTGATTTCCCGATCAGTTTCCTTCCGCATGAAGGCATACTCAGTGACGCGCTTTTCAACTTCATCCTGATTGCGTCCTACTTCTCGCAGTAGTGCCGGCACATCCAACAACTCGGATGCGCGCGGAGCATCGAAAGAACTGTCCGCTATGCCGATGTTGTAGCTGGACCGCTCCAGCAAGAACGTCAACTCACCTGTGCCCCCGCTACTCACGCTGACACGGTACGGCTCCATAATTCCTCCGGCGCCTCCTGCAATGCGAAAGTCATCGAAGCGTGTGCCGGTTTCGCGAGCTTTGTCCTCAATCTTGCCAAGCAGATTCGTCTTCGCGCTAAACCAGTAACGCAGCCTCGCTCCGCCGCGAGTGGAAAACTCGACGATGTAAGCCGGTCCGGACGAAAGATCACCTACAGAGACTACGCGGGCGAGAACATTCAGCTTTTTGTAGGCAACAAGATGGTTTGCTTCCAGCAGTGCCTGCAGCTTGGCGGCAGCGGCTTCGCTGCCGGTGAGCGTACGAAGCTGTCCATCAAGTCCGTACACCCAGGCCGAGCTTGGATTCGCTGCCGAGGTGATTTGCCCGTTACCAAACCTCAGTTCTGAACGAAGTGAGCCGGGCGACTTTAACTGTGTCCTGGCTGTGCCCATGGTTTGGTCATTGAGTAGGACCTTCCACTCGTAGGTAGAGTCGCGAACCATCTGGAGGCGCTTCTTTCCACCGATTGCCTTTAAATAGTTCTCCACAACCTTCTCAGCAGAGGGTAACTTTTGTGGCCGCGCAGTTGACTGTGCCTGAGCGAACAACTGCCGACCGCTCCAGTGGAGCAAGATCAAAGAGAGCAGCAAGGCGTTCAGAAGAACCGCGCTGGCACGATGTCGCCGGGAAACTAGCCACTCTTGGATGTTCTTTGTCTCGGTAAAAATATCCAAGATGCTCCAGTTACTTCATCCGACCTTTCTTCGCGGCGCGAGTTGAACTCCCGTGGCTAACAGACTGCGTCTTCTTGCCGGCGGCTTGCTTCTTCTTGCCAGCGGCTTGCTTCTTCTTGCCGGCTTGCGAGGCCCGCTTTAGAACGCCTATAGCGGCAGGTCTGGCCGTAGGTTTTGATGAAGCGGCGATCTTCTTCGAGCTTCCCGTTTTCGCAGCCTCGCGCTTCCGTTTCTTCTCAACTTTTCTATGAGCTTCTGCCGTTAGTTGCTTCACGCGCTCGGCTTGCGTCTGTCGTTTCGGCGCCGTGGCGATTTCATCAGGATGGTGTTCAGATTGTTCAGTCATCTCCCCCTGTCTTTTTTGATATTCAAACTCATTAACCTGAGGTCCACCAATCTTAAACACCTCAAGGTTTCGCATTTGTTCTCTACCCATATCTTGCCTGCTCCTCTCTGGTTTGATTCGGCTGCCTTATTGCTACCTTGACACTTCAAACTGCGCATTCGTATAGTGCAATCTCACTGCTAAAGCGCAGCGCGTTTCTTCTAAGAGGCCGGCTTAGCTCAGTTGGTAGAGCGTCTGATTCGTAATTAGAAGGTCGCCGGTTC
>JBPCIQ010000092.1:0-6083 GCA_051006135.1 Pyrinomonadaceae bacterium
TCCTCGATCGGAATGGTAATGCCCGGTGCGACACCGTGAGCCGCTGGGGCGATTACAGTTCGCTGACCGTCGATCCGACTGACGATTGTAGTTTCTGGTTCACGACTCAGTACCAGAAACAGACGGGCGCATTCAACTGGCACACGAGAATCGGTTCGTTCAAACTGCCGAACTGCCGATAACGTCCAATTTTAGTTCACGCTTCAGCTTGAGTTCCGGGGCAGTAGCCCAACTGTTAAGGAGGGCTCCGATGGCGCAGATTCCAAGCTGAGGCGGGGACAGGGTCTCTTCCTTACCTGAGAGGCTTCAACATAGAAGGTTACTGAAGAGCGATTCGGTTGCTGATCAGCAAATTAGACACCAGCCAGAAATCGAGACGCATTGCTTGCACGCCGATGAGCCCGTTATAATTCTACAGTTTGAATCATCCCCAGGACATACGACCTCAACCAGCCGTAACTAATACGCCGTCTAAAGACAGTCTGCGCGGCGTCCTGCTGCCATTTACTACGCCTTTCAAAGCCAACGACGACCTCGACGTCGATGGTCTGCGCGACAACATTCGCAAATGGAACAAGAGCGGGATTGTCGGTTACGTCGCGCTAGGTTCAACGGGTGAACGCGTGAACCTGAACGAGCGCGAGTACCTGGAAGCTATTGAAGTTGCGCGTGCAGCGGTTCCGCCAGATCTTGTTTTCATCGTCGGTGTTGGTCAGCAAAGCACCCGCGGTACCATTGAGGAGATCAAAAGAGCCACAGCGGTGGGGGGAGATGCTGTTCTGGTGATCACGCCTCATTTTTATCGCTCGGCAATGACGCAGGAAGCACTTCTTTCTCATTACCTGGCCGTGGCAGATGATTCGCCTGTACCAATAATCCTTTACAGCATGCCCGATCTGACCGGCATTAAGATCGAGCCTCAGACCGTGGCGCAATTGAGTACGCATCAAAACATCATCGGCCTCAAAGATAGTTCGGCTGACATGACTGGATTCCGGGATACAGTTCGACTCACGGGCGATGATTTTGCTGTACTGGTTGGGAATGGCACCGTCTTTCTTGATGGACTGTCGGCGGGTGGTTGTGGAGGCGTGCTTGCGGTAGGTTGCGTTGCAGCGGCCGTATGCATGGAAATTTACCGGTTGTCTCAGGTTGGAGACGAAAAAACCGCAACCATCATGCAGGAGAAACTCAGGCCGCTTGCGCTAGCAGTAACGAAGCGCTACGGTATCAGCGGTCTCAAAGCTGCTCTGGACATTATCGGTTTTGCGGGAGGCGGTGGCCGTGCGCCGCTGAAGCCTGCTAGCGAAGCAGCCCGACTGGAAATCGCAGGGTTGCTTTCAGACCTCCAACGCGATGAATCCTCATATACTAAATCGATGGACGATGAAATTCGCGTCTCAGGAGCCATAAAAGCGTGAGCGCGATTGAATCTGCCTGTTACAGCACCCCCGAAGAATCAGGTTTGCGTGTCGAGACGCTTTCCTTCGAACGCATCCCACATCAAACGCGCCTGTTCTTAGACTATCTCCGCGATCCACTAGCGCTCCGCCGATTTTATCCTTCAGCTGTCCGCTTTCATCATGAACTGCCACTGCGCGCGCCGGAAGTGCTCGCCGCGCAAACCGCTGACCGCCAGGTTTTATGTGACGCGCTCCAGGAAGCGAACGCCGGTTGGGGGGCCGGCGCTGAGACGTTGGGAAACATCGAACTACTGCGCGATGCGGATTGCCTGGCTGTCGTTACCGGTCAGCAGGCAGGGCTCTTCACTGGTCCGCTGTATACGATTTACAAAGCGCTGTCGGCAGTAAAACTGGCAGGCTGTTTAAGACAGCGCAATACCAAGGCTGTGCCGGTCTTTTGGATCGCCACTGAGGATCATGATTTTCCGGAAGTTGCGAAGGCTGAGTTCATCGGGCGGGATTGCCGATTGACCAGCGTTGCGGTTCCCTTTGAGTTACACACGGAAGGGCAACCAGTGGGCCAGGTGGTGCTCGATCAATCGACCGATGCGGTGGTTGATCGTCTGCTTGAATTACTACCAGTTTCGGAATTCAGTGGTGATCTTGAAGCCTTGTTGCGCGATGCATGGAAGCCGGGTCGCAACTATGGCGAAGCATTCGCCCGCATGATGACATCGCTTTTGAGCCGGCACGGATTGATTTTCCTGGATCCGCTCGACCCAAAATTGAAACAACTTGCAGCGCCTCTCTATGCCAGCGCGGCCGGTCGTGCGCAGGAGATTGCCAGCGCGGTCGAGGCTCGCAGCCGTGAACTGGAGGAGGCTGGCTATCACTCGCAAGTCCTGGCGTCGGCAAACTCCTTTCCGCTTTTCCTGCATGACGCCAAGGGGGCCAGGCATGCTTTGACTCGCACGGAAGACGGCAAGTACAAAGCTAAAGCTGTCGATTCCGCGTATACAGCCGACGAACTTTCGGATTTAGCGGCCGCACAGCCAGAGCGGTTCAGTCCAAACGTCACGTTGCGGGCTGTGGTCCAGGATTTTCTTCTTCCCACGATCTCGTATCTTGGTGGCGCCGCGGAAATTGCCTACTTCGCCCAAACCGCCGAAGTCTATCGCGTCCTCGGACGACCGATCACGCCGATTCTTCCGCGCTCCAGCTTGACGATGGTTGAGCGACACACCAGCAGAGTGCTCGAACGATACGGCCTGGGTCTGGCGGATCTTTTTGCCGGACCCGATAATGTTTTTTCCCGCGTCGTGGAAGAACACCTTGGAGCAGACACGGCAAAGAGTTTCACCGAGACTGGCGAGAGTCTGAACGAGCAACTCGACAACTTAAAGGAAAAACTCAGTGCGGTTGACCCAACGCTGGCGGAGGCCCTGGAAACGGGACGGCGCAAGATCAACTATCAACTGGAGGGACTGCGCTCCCGTTTTCATCGCGCGCAAATGTCCCGAGACGAAGCGGTGCAGCGGCAGTTGCAGCGAGCGTTCGACCAACTCTACCCGAACAAAGCACTGCAGGAACGCCACATCAACGTTACGTCTCTGCTCGCACGCCATGGTCGCTACGTGATCGATTGGATCTATAACGCCATCAACCTCGGATCGACAGAACATGAGATCGTGTATTTGTGATTTTCGAGATTTTTGTTTTTGATTTTTGATTTGCGTGACATCGAAGATTCTAGGTTCTGAGCCCGAAAGACAAAGATCAAAAACCACGCACGAAATCAAAACTTTAAAATTTAAAATCAAAAATCTAAAGATGTCCAAAATCCGCCTCCTCCCAGATCATGTGTCCAATCAGATAGCGGCCGGCGAGGTCGTCGAGCGCCCATCCTCTGTAGCAAAAGAGCTGGTTGAAAACGCGATCGACGCAGGAGCCACCCGCATAGCTATTGATGTGGAAGCAGGCGGAAGACGGTTATTGAAGGTCTCAGACGACGGCGAGGGAATGGTGCGCGACGATGCGGTGTTGGCCTTCGAGCGCCACGCCACTTCCAAGATCAGGACGACTGAGGATCTCCACGCAATCGCCACACTCGGTTTTCGCGGTGAAGCGTTGGCCTCAATCGCCTCTGTGGCCCGCGTTGAATTGATCAGTAAAACCGAAGACGCTACCGTCGCGACACGCCTGGTTATTGAAGGGGGTCGCTTGCGCGACGTCAAAGATGCCGCTCATCCGCGCGGCACCACGGTCACGATGCGCGACCTCTTCTTTAATGTCCCTGCTCGCCGAAAGTTTTTGCGGTCAGAAGCAACCGAGAGCTTTCATTTAACCAATCTCATCACACATTACGCACTCGCACATCCGGAGATTGAATTTGGTCTCACAAACAACGGTCGCGAAGTGTTGCGCGTGGCCCCAGCTAAAGACCTGCGAGAGCGCGCGTATCAGATTTTTGGCCAGGAGTTTCTGGACAATCTACTGGAGGTTGGCGCTGGAGAAGCGCATATTGCGCGTGTGAGAGGGTATGTGTCCGCGCCACGTGATCGACGCACATCGCGCGATGCTCAGTACTTGTTCGTGAACGGACGTTTCGTGCGAGATCAACTGATTGGCCGCGCTCTTTCTGAGGGCTATCGCGCGATTCTTCCGCAGGGAGTCTATCCGGCGGCGCTTCTATTCATAGAGACGCCACTCGAGGAAGTTGACGTAAACGTCCATCCGGCGAAGACGGAAGTGCGATTTCGCCGCGCAGCAGCCGTTGCGGATGCGGTACGCGAAGCGGTGCGGGCTGCGCTTGCGAGCGCCGGGTATGTGCGCGCCGAAGCGGTCAGCGCTAGAGAGACTTCGCAGGATCCAGCAACCCTGCCGGAACGAGAGGGCGAATCGAGAGCGGCAGTGTCAGCTGCAGCAAGCGAAGGAGCGTTACGTCCGGAACCATCCAATCACACTTCTGCGAATCCTTTCACGCCTCTTGAATATCAACGCCCAGCAGGCAGGCAATCCTCGATCGACTTCCCGGCTTCGCGTATCCAGGATGACGAATTCGGTGTGCGGGAATTTGTGGAGTTCCGCATTCTAGAAAATAAACATCGTAAGGGCGATACTGCGCGGGACCTGGATGCAATCATGCGACGTATGCACGCGGATCAGCGGCCATTCAGTGAAACAGGAGAGCGGCGAAGTTCAGACATTGGTTTTGTTGAGGCGAGAAAGGCAGCTGATCCTTTAGCTGGAACTGAACGAGAACCGGCAAAATCAGTTTCACTGCCACCGCTCGTTGCGGCGGGCCGGTTTGTGCAGGAAGTGGCGCTCGAATCGCTCTCCTCAAACATTCGTCCACTGGGCCAGCTCGATGAAAGTTTTATCGTCGCTACCGATGATGATGGTCTACTACTCATCGATCAGCATGTAGCCCATGAGCGTATTCTTTTTGACAAGTACCGCGCGCTCGAGTCCACGCGTTCCGCGGAGTCGCAGAGTCTTTTACTGCCCGAGACCTTCGACCTCACGCCCGCACAGGCGGCAGTTTTTGATCTGGTGGCGAAGGATCTCGAAAGCTATGGATTCGAATTAATGCGCCTCTCCGGACGCACTGTTGCAATCAAAGCCACTCCGGCGGATCTGCCCGCGAGCGAGGCCCGCAACATGCTCGCGGAAGTATTGGATACTGTGGATGCTGAAAAAAAAGGAACTGCACGGGAGACTCTGCGCGACGACATCGCAGCATCCCTCGCCTGTCATGCGGCAATAAAAGTAAACACCCTGCTGGCGCCGGAGAAGATGCGCTGGCTGATCGATCGACTCCTCACCACATCGTCACCAACCACCTGTCCCCACGGCCGACCGGTGATTCTTCGCCTGGCCACTAGAGATATCCTAAAAGGCTTTCACCGTATCTGATCAACGACTTAACAGGTTGAAACAAAACACGATCCACGAAAAAACACGAACCAGCCCGAAATGGATGCTTTAATTCGGGTTACTTCGTGTGATTTCGTGGATCGATTTACTGCTCTCGCTAGAGACCAGCCAGCGTCTTCATTACCAGTGTGACATCCGAAAGATCCGGCAATAGAGCGTCGGGATTACATTCAAGAAGATCTTCGCGCGTGTACATGCGGCCAGTTCCGATGACGACAGCGCGCGCTCCGAAGTGTCGGGCACAGGCAATGTCGTTTGGTGTGTCGCCAATAACAATGAACTGGTGAGGTTCGAGGTCAAGATTCAGATGCCGGCTGATTCGCTCGGCGGCAAGTGCCGGAAGATCGCGCCGGTCGTGCGACTCATCTCCGAACGCTCCCGGCAAATCAAAACATTCTGACAGCCCCACCAACTCCATTTTCAGGTAAGCCGCAGGCTCAATGTTCCCCGTTAGCAGTGCGGAGTGATAGCGAGGATGATCGGCAACTTCCTGCAATACCTCTCGCACGCCTGGCAAAAGGTCAAAAAATTGCTGACCGTTTCCGGTAGCCTTTTGCATCTCCTCCATATAGCTCTGACGCAGATCGTTGATACGCTCGCGAATATGGTCATGCGTGAATCCTTCATGGCGCAGCGCCTCGCCAATAATCTGCAAGTCGGTCATTCCGGAAACTCTCATCTCCGGCAAACGGCCCGCTGTGCCGAACACAGCTTCAAGCACCGGGATCGTGTAGTCCTTGAAGG
>JBPCIQ010000093.1:0-5172 GCA_051006135.1 Pyrinomonadaceae bacterium
AGGGACTTCGAACCGTCCCACCTTGCCTTTGTTCTGTGGCCCCGTGCGCACGCCATTCAGCTCGCGCTCCGAGTTCGCAGAGGCGAGTGAGCCGAAGTCGGCGCCCGCCCGCAGTTGTGTAGCCAACTCTGTCGCTCGGGCCTTTACATCGGCTTCACTCTTGCCGGCAAAGCTCAGGAATATCTCCGATATCTCTACGCTTTCAGGTTTGAGAAACTTATCGCGGTGGGCGTCGAAATACTTCTTCAGTTCATCCATGGTCAGCCCAAAGAAGATCTTTCGGTCAACTTCCTGCTGCACAACAGCCTGCTTCATGATCTCGGTGCGAAGCGCCAGTTTAGTTGTTGCGGGATCAACCCCGCTTTCTCGCATCGCCTGATCCAATTTTTCGATGGTCGTAATGCCCTGCTCTTTCGCCACCTGGAGCATGCGACGGTTCACTTCAGCCTCAACGTCGGTCGAGAGTTCGAGCTCTTTACCCTTCTGCAGCAAAATTTGCTCGTTAACGAGCGTGGCAATCAGTTCTGCCTGGCGCTTAGTGACCTCTTCAATCGCCTGTTGCTCGGGCATACCACTCTGCTTAAGGGCTTCGATGCGCTCTTTGGATTCGCGTTTGAGCATCGAAAGCGTGATTACGTCGTCGTTTACCTGGGCAATCACTTCGTCAACGACCTGTAGCTCCCCCTCCTGGCCGAAGGTTGCCGGTGCCGCGAGCGCCAAAAACAAGAACGAAATGAAGGCCACGAAGGAAAGGGACATCAGTTTTAATTTCACGGAATTACTCCTACTTAAAATGTCAGTGGTCAGTTGTCAGTGGTCGGTAGACCCTTGTCAGTGGTCATTGTCTTTGCTTGGAGTTTTAGTCCGGGTATTTATCAAGAACTACGGACAACTGACGCTGAACGATATTAGTCTTCTGAGCGAACTTCCAGCAACGCCTCGCGCGCGACTCGCAAGACGTTGTCGATCTCTTCGTCGTTAAGATCCAGGCGCAAAACCCCGGTAGGTGTAAAAACGGTGCGCTCGCGCGTGCTGACAAAAACACCAAGTTTTTCAGGAGAAACGCGGGCCTTCTCGCCAAACTTAACGGCAATGCCGTCCGCTGTCCGGTCGATGGAAATTACACCGACTTCCTCTGCCAGACGACGCAAGCGAGCGTAAGCGAAGAGTTCCTCAACCGAATGCGGAACTCGTCCGTACCGATCTTCAGTCTCTCTCCGTATGCTGGCCAGCGTCTCCTCATCTCTCGCCGAGGAAACCCTTTTATAGGCTCGCAGTCGCTGGCCCATATCCTGTATGTAATCTTCAGGAATCGCGACATTCACGCCGAGATTGATGGAAACACTGGTTTCGTCCTCAACCTGCTCACCGCGCAACTCAGCCACCGTGCGCTCCAGCATCTGGGTGTAGAGATCAAAGCCGAGCGCATCCATGTGGCCTGACTGCTGCCCGCCCAGAAAGTTGCCGGCCCCACGGAGTTCAAGGTCTAAGGCTGCGATGCGAAACCCGGCGCCCAGATCCGAAAACTCGCGAATTGCCGCCAATCGTCTCCTGGCAATCGGCGAAAGCTCTTGTTCACCAGGTATCAAAAGGTAGGCATAGGCACGTCGATTTGACCGTCCCACGCGCCCACGCAACTGGTAAAGCTGAGAAAGACCGTATCCATCCGCGCGGTTTATGATGATTGTGTTAGCGCGGGGGATGTCTATTCCGTTCTCGATGATCGTGGTTGCAACGAGAACGTCATATTTAAATCCAATGAAATCGAGCATTACTCGTTCCATTTCCTTCTCATTCATCTTTCCGTGACCGACGACGATCCGTGCCTGTGGTACCAGCCGCTGCACCAGCGCCGCAATGGTTTGGATCGTTTCGACGCGATTGTGTATGAGGAAGACCTGCCCGCCGCGAGCAAGTTCCAGTTCGATGGCCGACTTGATCACGTTCTCCGAGAACTGCGCAACCTGCGTCTGAATTGAGAGACGATCTCGCGGCGGCGTTTCGATCAACGACATGTCTCTCAGGCCGGTCAGAGACATGTTAAGCGTGCGCGGAATCGGAGTTGCGGAAAGCGTTAACACATCAACACGTTTCTTTAGTTGCTTGAGCTTCTCTTTGTGGGCCACACCAAACCGTTGCTCTTCGTCAACCACAACCAGGCCGAGTTCTTTGAAACGCACGTCCTTTGATAGCAAGCGATGCGTTCCAATGACGATGTCTACCTCTCCCGCCTCCACACGCTTAACAATTTCTTTTTGCTCCTTGGTCGAGCGAAACCGAGACAGTAATTCGACCTTAACGGGGAAAGGTGCAAAACGGTTGCGCAGAGTATCGAAGTGCTGATATGCCAGCACTGTGGTCGGCGTTAGTATAGCCGCCTGCTTACCTTCCATCACGGACTTAAAAGCCGCGCGCATGGCAACTTCGGTTTTGCCGTAACCCACGTCGCCACACAAGAGACGGTCCATGGGGGTCGGCTCTTCCATATCTCGCTTCACGTCTTCGATCGCCGTCTCCTGGTCCGGCGTGAGCACGTATTCGAAGCCGTCTTCAAACTCCCGCTGCCATGGTGTGTCGGCGGCGAAAGCATAACCTCCAACCAGCTTTCTTTCCGCATAGAGCCGTAATAGCTCGTCAGCCATGTCACGCATGGCACGCTTCGCTTTGGCCTTGGTCTTAAGCCAGCCGAGCCCACCGAGCCGATCGAGCTGCGGCTGATGACCTTCAGCGCTTGAGTATCTTTGCACGAGGTCCAGCCGCTCGACGGGTACGTAGAGCTTGGCGTCCTCGGCGTAGAAAAGCAGCATAAACTCGCCGCTGCGCGCGCCCAGATTCAGAGTCTGCAGGCCACCAAAACGCGCGATGCCGTGGTCTACGTGAACCACGAAGTCGCCGATTTTGAGATCGCGGAAGTCTGAAAGAAAGGCGGCGGTTTTTGATCTTCGTTTTCGGCCTTCGGCCTTCTGCTTTCTTCCCTCCGCGGCTATTCCGCGCCTCTCAAGCGTCTGCTCGCTGACTTCGTCGAACAGGTCGCCTTCCACGTGGACCAGCAGACGTGAATCAGGCATTTCAAAGCCCGCACTGAGCCGTCCCACCGTGACGATCGTCTGCCCCAAACCGGTCTCTCCATTTTCGTCAAGCAAGGAAAGCCGTGCATCGACCTCGTACTCGCCAAGAATCTCCGTAATGCGTTCGGCGACCCCGAGGCTGGGCATGACAAACATCGTCGTCGTCCCAGTCTCCCGGGCGCGAGCAACATCAGCAGCAAGCACTGCCAGGCGACCGTGGTAACGCATTGCTGACTGCGTCTTCCATGCGACCTCCGGCGCCTGCCCAACGGGTGGGAACAAGAACATTGGGCGGCGGGTGCTTCGCATCCGACCGAGTTGAACCTTCGACGCCTCCGCTTCCAGCGCCAACCCCTGGTCCATATCCGCCGCGGCACGGCCAAGAGTGCGCAACTCAAGTCGCTGCTGCTGATCGATCCTGGCACGCAGTTCTTCCGTCTGGAGGTAGAGCTCATCAGGGGCCAACCCAAGATCATCGGCCACCTCAGTTTCGCTGAAGCGGTCAGCCAGCGTCTGATAAGCTTCGGCGAGGTAAGACTCAATACCCGAAGGCTCGTCAATCACCAGCACCGCGTCCTTCAGGTAATCAAACACGCTGGAGTTGCGTTCGCTTACTAGAGGCATCAACCACTCCCAACCGGAAAATGCCTCCCCTTCATCGGCAAATGCTGTTCGATCGCGAAGCGCTCGCGTAAAACGTTCGTCGCTCCAACGATCTCGCGCCGCCTTTGCCCAAGCGCGGAAGTCGCGGCTCGTGACAACGAGTTCGCGCATAGGGGCGACTTCAACCTGAGTCAACTGCGTTGTTGAAAGCTGCGTTTCAGGATCGAATTCCCGAATTGACTCCACCGTGTCTCCGAAAAACTCGATGCGCACGGGCGCGTCCCATCCTGGCGACCAGACATCCAGAATGCCGCCCCGGATTGAGAATTCGCCTATGGCGCCAACGGGATCCTCCTGGAGATAACCAGAAGCAGTCAGCTTCTCAACGAGGTCCTCTGGTGAGTGATCTTCATCGCGTTTCAGCAAAGCTCCGGCGCGGGCAATTTCCTCAGGAGCGACTGTCTTACCGGCAAGTGCGCGAGCTGTCAGAAGCACAAAATCCTGTGGCTGAATTGCTAATCGCCAGAGAGCCAAAGCGCGCTTCTCAAGCGTGTCCGCGTGGGGCGATGAGCCGACATAAGGGTCGCTCTCAGAGGCAGGTAGAAGCAAAACTTCTTTGTCGCAATCAGTTTTTCCAGCCAGTGCGCAATACCAGAAACGCAGATCCCGCTCCCAGGGCTCGAGATCCCGGTTTGATTGAGTGACTATCGCGAACAATTTTCCCGATGTCCGTTGCAGAGCTGCGAGGGCCAGCGCCCGCGCGGAGCCCGCCACCAGTCCGCTCACGGAGATAACACGCGTGCCGCGCGCTAACTCTGTTACAAGCTGCTGGTATTCTGAAGTCTCCGTGACTCGCTGCAGCGTAGTCTGCAAAATGGGTGTGTTGATCGTACTGCTCATTCTTGTAGTATCTGCTCAATCATTGCCGTCGTTGAAGCGCCCTCGATGAAAAGCAAAGATACGACACGGCCGCCAGCAGCCTCTACTTCCTCACGGCCGTGAATCTCATTAAGATCATAATCACCACCCTTAACCAGCACGTCAGGCAGCAACGTTGCGATTAAAGACCGTGGTGAAATGTCGTCGAATACAGTTACGTAGCTCACATGCCGCAGCGCTGCGACTATTTCAGCACGCTCATGCTCATTGGTTACAGGTCGGTTTTCACCCTTCAGATCGCGAACGCTCCGATCGCTGTTGATTGCCACAACGAGAGCATCGCCGAGGGCGCGCGCCTGTGCCAGATAACGCACGTGACCCACATGCAGAAGATCGAAGACACCGTTTGTGAATACAAGGCGCTTGCCTTCTGAGCGCAGGTGTGTGCGTTCCCGAAGCAGATCTTCGCGGTTCAGTAGCTTTCTGCTCATTCGCCTAACAATCTAGCATGACGCGTCATGGCGTTACAGCGCCGCGAGCTACTGCGAGCGTGGCCCTTTAGTAGCAACCCTCGCCTACATCATCCGAGCTCTTCACTGGGACCGCGGGCGTCCCGCCCGCC
>JBPCIQ010000094.1:0-5862 GCA_051006135.1 Pyrinomonadaceae bacterium
ACTCCAACTCGCTTGAGCGTGGGGAACCGATTCGCGCAAGCGTTTGATTTGTCTCATCAGACTGGCGCGCACGCTAACCTCCAGACCTATTGCGCAGAAGACGCGCCAACTCTCCTGCCTTGTAGTGTGGTCACGAGCTTCTAACGACCTCATTTGGGAATCCGCCTCAGATCCTGCTGACTAGTTTATGATCCAAAATTTTGCATTCCAATTGGAAATTCGGACTAAAATCTTGGTCTGAAAGATCGCCGAACTTCCTAAGGCGCACAATTTAAGCAGTTTAAGTTTCTCGCCTGACTCTTGTTTCCCTGCGGAATGGTATCTGCAAGGAACTAAGTGAATCAAAAGTCTTTGACTGGCTGAGGCCCTCTGCATGTGCCGGTTTACTAAAACCAGGCAGCCAGTCTGATGATGAGAACTAATCGAACCAACGGCGGTTTAGCGCTGTCGATTTTGACTTTCAACACGGGATTTGGAACTTAAATCCCGCAAGCAAGCAGATAATTACTTCGAATCGGTCGTGCTGGCAGACGCCTAAACGACTAAAAGATCTGAATCATTCTCCATCGGAGGAACCCCATGAAAAGAGAAAGCTTTCGGGGAAGCGCCACAGCTCTAATACTAAGCGCGCTTCTTGTTGCCTTGGTGTCTTCGAGCGTTGCCCTTGCTCAGCAGGGCACTTCATCAATTCGCGGCACGGTTAAAGACCCCCAGGGCAACGTCGTAGCCGGCGCCACCGTGACACTTAGCAACTTAGGTACGAGCGCCTCTCGCTCGGCCACGACTACGGAGAGTGGAGTCTATGGATTCGAGTTCGTTGCTGTGGGGGACTACAGCGTCGAAGTAGAAGCCGCGGGTTTCAAAAAAGCGATAGTACCCAACGTGCATGCGCTAGTCGCGCAGCCTACGTCTGTAGACGTAGAGCTTGAAATCGGAAATGTTAGTGAATCAGTAACCGTTGCTTCAGGATCCGCGGAGCTGCTGGTAAACAGGGAGGACGCTACCCTGGGAAATACTTTTGTCAATAAGCAAATTACCCAGCTCCCGCTGGAGGCTCGCAACGTTACGAACCTGTTGTCCTTGCAGCCCGGTAGTACCAGAGATGGCTTCGTTGCCGGAGCGCGCGCTGACCAGTCAAATATTACGCTTGACGGTGTTGATATCAATGAGGCGGAGACAAATCAGATTACCAACCCCAATTCTGACCCAGCCGATAGTACAAATGCCCTTAACCTGGTACCGGAGCGCAGTACGGTGCTGCGCCTGAATGCCGAGGCGGTCGAGGAATTCCGCGTTACTACCTCAAATCCCAACGCTAATCAAGGCCGATCCGGAGGCGCACAGGTGGCGTTGGTGACCAAGAGTGGTACCAACGAGTGGCATGGAGCGGCCTTTGAGTTTTATCGGACAAAGAAGTTTAGCGCGAACGACTTTTTTAACAACAAGGCAGGCATTGAGAAACCGGCGCTAATTCGCCACACGTTCGGTGGCGCTTTGGGCGGCCCCATAATCAAAGACCGCGCCTTTTTCTTCTACAGCTTTGAGGGAGATCGTATTACACGAACGGCCCCTGTTTCAGCCTCCCGGAACGTTCCTCTTGCCAGCTTGGGGCGCGGAGAGGTGCGTTATCGCAATCCCGAAGGAGGCATCACCACTCTTACCACGGCGCAGCTAAATGCCATCTTCCCGTCTGTGGGCATAAATCCCGCGGCAGTCGCGGTTCTTGCCAATGCCGCGAGCAGATATCCCGCCAACGACTTTAGTATTGGCGACGGATTAAACACCGCCGGCTTTAGATTCAATACCCCACTCCCTGCGGAGCGAAACTCTCACGTGGGTAAGTTCGATTTTAACCTCACCAGCAAGCAGCAAGCGTTTCTCCGGGCTAACGTCATCTATGATCTGATCGCCCGCGAACGGCGGTTTCCTGATACACCGGCGCCAACTATTTGGTCACACCCGGTGGGCATTGCTGCCGGACATACATGGACAATTACCGACAACATTGTGAATAACTTCCGCTACGGTTATACGCGCGAGGCTTTCAGCGAGCAGGGAGATTCCAGTGAAAACGCGATCAGCTTCCGTTTCGTTTTTTCACCCCTTACCTTCTCCCGCACCTTGACTCGCATAACTCCCGTCCAGAACTTTACGGATGATCTCTCCTGGCTGAAAGGAAATCACAGCTTCGCCTTTGGCACGAACATTCGCCTCATTCGCAATCGTCGGAATACCTTCAGCAACGCTTTCGATGACGCAATCACGAATCCCTCGTTCTATCAGGGTGGCGGCTCTCCAATTTCGGGCGCAGTCAATGCTTTCTCACCGATTTCTGGATCCAGAGTTGGCGTGCAGAATGCAGTGACCGCCCTGATCGGTAGGTTCTCTCAGTACTCGGCTTTATTCACCTTTGACCAGGACGGCATTCTGTTGCCCTCAGGCACGCCCGCCGCTCGCGAGTTTCGCACGGAAGAATACGACGCCTATTTCCAGGATGCCTGGAAGCTTACACCTAATCTGACCGTAACCTACGGCCTGCGCTACAGCATTAGCCGTCCGGTTTACGAAAAGAACGGGTTTGAAGTTAAGACGAGCATCCCTCTTTCAGATATCTTCGAGTTGAGGCAGCAGGCGGCCGCAATAGGACAGAATTATGTTACGCCGGTAATACTGGAACGATCTGGACCCGCTAACAGCGCGACGCCGCTCTACAATTATGACAAGAACAATTTCCAACCTCGAGTGGGCATCGCCTGGTCACCTTCGTTCAAGAACGGCTTCCTTGGAAAGGTCTTTGGCAAGAACCATGAGTCGGTCATTCGCGGTGGTTTCAGCATCACCAACGACTACTATGGCCAACAACTTGCAGTCACTTTTGACCTCAACAATACGTTGGGTTTTTCATCCAGTCAGGACATCGCCGCCAACACCTTTAACTTAACAACGCGACCTGCGCCGCTCTTTACCGGGTTTGGCCAGGCCGTGCGGCCGCTTCCCAGAATTAATGATCCGGGTAATATTACATTCCCGCGGACCCAGCCGTTCGAACCGAATCCGGCAGGTTTCGCGCAGGACCGACGCATCGAATCCACCCTGGATTCAAAGCTGGTAGCTCCGATTAACTACTCCTGGAACCTCACTTTTGAGCGGGAACTACCTCGTGGCCTGGTCTTTCAAGCATCGTATCTGGGCAGGACGGCCCGTAACCTGATCGCATCGCGCGATGTGATGGCGCTTAATAATTTGGTGGATCCGACCTCTAAGACAGACTGGTTCACGGTGGCGACGCAACTTGAAATTTTGCGAGCCCAGGGAACACCGATCTCGGCTATTCCGCAAATCCCCTGGTTTGCGAACATGCTTCCTCCGGACATCGCCCAACGGATGAACGATAACTATTTTGGCGAGGAGGTCATAGATCCGTCTCTCAATCAAACTCAGGCTGTCTACGCTGTGGCGGCTCTTGTCTACGGCAATGATTGGACCGACACGCAGGATGTGATCGAACAGGGCCTGGAGCGAAACATTTTCTTCCACCCCCAATATGGGGCTCTGTCAGGTTTCAGCAGCATCGCTCGTTCTAACTATCACGCTGGCGCAATTAGCCTGCGCCAGCGCCTGGGTCGCAGCTTGAGCTACGATTTCAATTACACGCTCTCGCACTCGCTCGACGATGCTTCGGGCCTGCAGACCGCTGGTGCTTTTGGAGGCGCGTTTATCCTGAGTCCTCTGCGCCAGCGCGAAAGCTACGCGAGCTCGGACTTTGACGTGCGCCACATCATCAACGCGAATAGCGTGTGGGAGCTTCCCTTCGGGCGAGACCGCAGGTTCTTCAACGACATCAGCAGAGTCGCGGATGCGTTCCTAGGCGGCTGGCAACTCACAGGTATTTTCCGCTGGAACTCCGGTTTACCCATTAGCACTCCTTTCGACGATGCTCGATGGGCGACGAACTGGAACGCCCAGAGCAACACCGTGAGAATCCGAGACGTCCAAACATGTCCCGAAAGAGGCGGAAGACTTTTTGGGTGCAATACGGTCGCTGCCTATCAGAGTTTCCGCAATGCCTATCCCGGTGAACCTGGAGATCGAAACGTTTTCAGGCTACCGGGCTATGTCAATCTCGATATGGGTGTGAGCAAGTCATTCAACCTACCCTGGAACGAAAACCATAAATTGCAGCTCCGGGTTGAGGCGTTCAATGTTACCAACACGCAGCGAATGAACAGCCCAGACACTCTTAGTCGTACCGGATACGGACTCGGGCTCGATCCACAGACTTTCACATCTCTGGACGACATACCGCCGAACTGGGCCCGCTTTATCGGGATTCAGGGTGCACCGCGCGTTATGCAGTTCGGCATTCGTTATTCCTTCTAACCTGAGCACTGCTCAAGCAGACTTGCGGGCTGGGGCTCATGCTTCAGCCCGCTTTTGTTTCAGTTAACATCGAAGCCCACGCTACCACCCCAGCGGGGCTGCCCCCGCTACCACCCCAGCGGGGCTGCCCCGCTGGGGACCCCGATTCTGCTGGCTACCACTGACGCGTTAAACTATGAACTCTAGACGCCTTTTAGTACTGCTAATGATTCTTATTGGCGGCCCAGTCACCGGGCGGTCCCCGGCACAAACGGGTGGCGGTAACATTCTCTATGGAGATGTGACGGTCGATGAGAGCAAGGTGACGGGCGTTAAGCCGATCAGTTACGACTTGATTCTCTATAGTATGAGCGGACAAATAGTTGGCCGCCAGAAAGTCAGCAGCACAGGCCGCTACCGCTTCACTAATCTGGGTAATGGACAATACGATCTAGTGGTGGAGCTGGAAAACGCCGAAATTGCACGCATGCGAGTTGAGATCCTGTCACCCACACTCAAAACTGACTATCGGCATGATATCTCTCTGGAATGGAGGTCGCCGGTAATTGCGCCGGCAAAGCCCGGCTCCGTATCGGCAGCCGACTTCTACAAGCGTTCATCAGGGAACCAAAAGTTGTTTGAGAAAGCTCAAACGGCGACCGACAAGAAAAAGTACGAAGAAGCCCTCGGTCTTCTGAATCAGCTTCTGACGAACGATCCAAACGATTTTCAGGCGTGGACGGAGCTGGGCACCTTAAATCTGCTCCAGCAAAACCTGTCTGAGGCCGAAAAGTCGTATCTTCGAGCCATCGAAGTCCGGCCTAAGTTTTTTCTGGCACTCATGAACCTGGGAAAACTCCGGGTAGCGCAGAAAAAGCACGAAGAGGCGCTCGTCCCATTGACTCTAGCGCTGGAGGTCCAGCCAACTTCTGCCAGCCTTAACTTTTTACTCGGCGAGGCGTACCTGCAACTAAAGAAGGGATCGAAGGCGGTAATCTATTTATACGAAGCGCTCAAACTCGACCCGACTGGAATGACCGAGGCTCACTTGCGCTTGGCATCTCTCTATCACGGAGCAGGCTTGAAGGATAAAGCCGCAATTGAATTCGAGGAATTTCTCAAAAAGAAGCCCGACTATCCAGACCGGAAGAAGCTTGAGCAGTATATTGCCCATAACAAAAAGCGCTGATGCGAACCTGAATCATCCCTGACCAAAAATGAGCAGATACCTTCGCAGTATCCTTTCCTTCTTTGTTCTCCTTTCCTTCTGCACGCTCAATTGGCCTCAACAGGCCTTTGTTCCATCTCCCGATTCCGAAGTAGTGGCAATCAGGGGCGCGACACTAATTGATGGATCCGGACAGCCGCCGCTGAAGAACTCACTGATTCTTATCAAAGGCGACTCGATCATGGGTGTGGGGAAAGTGGGACGGTTGAAGATTCCCGAGGGCGCCAGGCTGATCGTTGCAAGTGGTTTGGTGCTGGCTCCAGGCTTCATCGATA
>JBPCIQ010000095.1:0-13737 GCA_051006135.1 Pyrinomonadaceae bacterium
GGCTCCACGGGGCAAGCCCGGGGCATCCTTCTCTTTTGGGCTTGTCCGACCCAGTTTTCTTAATCGCTTGCAAAAAGTAAGGTAAAAGAGAACGGTTATCTGGAGGTTCAAAATCTTCCTGCTTGTACTCCGATTTTCGAAGTATTTGAGGGTGAGGTTGTTAAGTACTTAAGTGAGTACGGAATTGCCTTGGACGAAGCAAGTCCGCGGCTGTGTGATCACTATGGAGACGTAAGCAGCATTAGCCGCCGGCCGTGTTTTGCCTGACGAAGAGCGAGAAAAGTTAAGAGTCTCAAGAGCAAGTCCGAGGAGCAAAGTCCCTTTGACTCCGCGCCAAAGTGTGGCATATACTCGCGCGCCTCAGGATAGTTCATACATACTCGACGTAAGCTTTTTTGTTCCTGGCAGCGCCACGCCAGCTTTTGTTAGTGGCTTTGGATCCGTATTCACCGATGTTGATCTTGTCGGCGTCACCTCGATCCAGTTTTTTGACACCAACAATGTTTCGCTGGGAACCTTCAATGTCGCGCCCTTCAACAACGGCCTCTCCTTCCTGGGTGTGTTTTTCAATGCTGGGGAACGAGTCGGCCGAGTGCGGATCACGAGCGGAAACACTGCGCTTGGTCCAAACGATTCGACGGGAACTGATGTAGTGGTCATGGACGATTTCATTTATAGCGAACCGGCTAACGTACCTGAACCTGCTACTCTCGTTCTGCTCGTTTCGGGATTGGCAGGAGTGGGCGCTGCACTCCGCAAACGTCGCCAAGCTTAATGGAGCAATAGGAGGCTGGCTTAAACCCTTCAAGTCAGATTTGGGACCCACCCGGCAGCCATCAAGCTTGCCGGGTGGTTCTTTTTATGGTGAGCGATCTTCTCAATTTGAGAAGATCTTTTTCATTAGTTTTCGGGCTGATACAATGTGCAGTGGACGAGCAATTTGCGAGTTTTCATTCGTTACTTAAGGAAGACGTCGATCAAAGCCCTCCTTAACATTCGGCTACTGCCCGGGTGCCAGTTGTACGGTGACGCGGATTCCTAAGAAAAGAGATGACATAAGACGAAATGGTTTCCGTCCCAGTTCAAAGTCATCTTCGCTCAGGTTGCTTTTAATGGATTGTCATCTGAGGAAAATACTACTTCTTCTCCCTCACGTCGTAAGCGTAGATCGTATCCTGGTCTCGTAGGTAAAGCCGGCCGACGGCAATGACTGGATGTGTCCATGTCGGCAGAGAGTCCTGGTTGATGCGGAAACGGCCCTTCTCGCGATATCCCGCAGGAGTCGCTTCGACGAGACCAACTACGCCGTTCTCACTAAGCGCATAGAGATTCCCGTCGGCGTAGACCAATGAGCCTTTGCCCACGCTGCGGTCTTTCCAGGCGACTTCTCCGGTGTCGAAACGCATAGCCGTCAGAATGCCGCTTGAAAAACCGTAGAGGTGATCGCCGATCAAAATCGAACTACTGTGGTGATTTCGCATCTCCTTCGTGAAATAGACTTCGGACGCGCTCCCATCGGCCTTGATCTCTACGAGGCCGCCGCCATTCCCGTAGTCCGAAGAAATGAAGACGCGGTTGCCACGAGCGATAGGGGTCGCCGCGTTCGCAACGTTGTTGGCAGCGCGTGGATACTCCCACAAAAGTTTTCCATCTTTCAGGTCGAGGCCAAGGGCACGCGTGTGGGTAAAGAACACCACTTGCGCTGTGTTTCCGACCTGGACGGGAATCGCCGAGGAATAGCCGGCTCGGTCGCTTTGGCTCTTCCAGATCAGGGCGCCATCCTTTTTATTAAGCGCGACGATAGAGGCGCCTGGTCCACCGGCGTTGACGAGGAGTTTCTCGCCAACCACAAGAGGCGACTCGCTGATCCCCCAGGTGATGTTCGAACCACCAAACTTTTGGAGGACATTCATAGTCCAGACGAGCTTGCCTGTTCGCGCGTCGAGGGCTGAGAGGTCACCGCTCCCACCCAGAGCATAGATGGTTTCGCCGTCAACCGTTGGAGTTCCACGGGGGCCATCGCCACGATCATTGCGAAACGGTGTGCCATGCGGTGTTGCCCACACTTCTTTGCCGGTTGCCACATCAAACGCGATCACAGATTCGCGGTTCCCTTTGAGTCCCATCGTGACGAGCCGGCCATTGGCAACCGCAAATGACGAGTATCCACCTCCAGCGCCTGTGGTCTTCCAAGCTAGCGGCGGGCCGTTCTCGGGCCATTGCTTCAACAATCCAGTCTCTTTTGAAATGCCATCGCGGTTTGGCCCGCGCCACTGTGGCCAGTTCCCGCCCGCCTGGGCAGCGATCTCAATTGACGAACACAGAATGATGAGTGCGACCCCGATCAGTGTCTTATTGCTGATATTGTTCATGTGTGAATCTCCTTCAATTGCCTACGGAAGCTGACTCTCTTCAACCGGGGAGTACTTTTCTTTGGTAACCCTTACGATTGCGGCTTGAAATAAAGGACCATCCCGGCGCCCGCCGCCGCCAACACAAACCCGAGGTAAAGCAATGGATTTGGCGCCGTCTTTGGTGGGTGCAGCCACATCGAAAACATAACATTAACGAGGGGCGCACCCGCGAAAACCAGAGGCATCACGTAAGTAGGCAAGCCGCCTGACTTGAACGCAAAGATGATGCAGACCGCCCCAACGGCGCCCAGCACACCACCCAGTGTTGCGCCCAGCGCGCCCTTCATTGTAAATCCCTGCTGCAATCCTCCCTGGTACGAGAGGCTGGCAACTGGAACCAGCACTCCGATCAGAAAGTAAGCGACTCCGACACAGAGCAGCGCACGCATCGGGTTACCCAGAGCGACCTGGCCGCGGTGTAGTGCCGGCCCATACAGCCCCCAGGCGAGCGCCGCTCCTAAGGCAAAAATTATCCAAAGCATTTGGGGAGACCTCCTGGACGAGTAAATGGTGAATGGTAAATGGTAGTGCTATGGCGTCGAGCTGTTCATTTTCCATTTATCAGTTGTCATTTTTCATTCTGTCATTTGACGTACCTGACAATTGTTATCCGCAACAGCAGCAGGCGTGAGACATTGCTCTTACCCAGACCGAACCAATGACAAATGAGAAATGGAAAATAATGGAAAATGATAAATGGAAAATAGCAAGATTCTCTAATCATTAAAAAACGATCCGCAGCCCCAACTGAACTTGCCTGGACGACGTCACCGTGGATCGGATCCGGCCAAAGGTTGTAAGCGGAGCTTCGTTGTCTGCCGCGCCGGCGAATACGGTCAGTGGCGGCGGCGCGAAGTTGGCACGGTTGAAAAGGTTGAACGCCTCCACACGGATTTGGACGTTGCCCGACTCACCGAGCAAGCGCGTCAACTTGGTGTTCTTAACGGCAGCTAAATCGAAGCTGCGGATGTTCGGCCCGATGAATGCGCCGCGCCCTGTGTTGCCGAGCGTGCCCGCGGCCGGGATTACAAAAGCCGCTGGATTGAAATATTGATCCGGTTGACCGATAACTGCCGATTCGTAGGTGAATCCGGGAGCAATCGAAGCGCGATCGCGCCCGATGCCAGGGCCGAGCGAAGGCTGCCACAGCGAGCGCGAACGGTTAGCCTGCACAAAGACTGTCAGCGGGTTACCACTGCGCCAGTTACTGATGCTGGCCAGTTGCCAGCCATCGAGCAGCGTTTTTGCCGTGCCATCCAACTTGCGCGCGAACGGAATGTCCCAGGTGAAGTTAACTACCCAGTTGTGCTTGGCGTGGTAGTCCGCCAGGCCCTTGTTGTAGTTGAAGCCGGGGTATTCCGGGAAGGCCGTCGTCGTGCCATTCGTCGCGTCGGAGAAGAATGTTGAGGCCTGCGTCGTGTCGAGGTTACGGGAGAAAGTGTAAGACGACTGAATTGTAAAGCTGCGATTCCAACGCTTTCTCAGCTCGAAAATCATCGCGTTGTACCACGAGTTGCCATCACTGCTCTTGAGCTCAATTGTCGAAAACGCGGTGTTCTGCCTCGGGGCTCCGACCGGATAGAAGGGCGTGCCGTCGGGACGAATCGTGGGAACCGCGGTATTCACGTCGTTGCTGCGCAACAAGTGGATGCCGCGTGAGCCCGCGTAGCCGATTGTCACGACCGTATCCCAGGGCAGCTCTCGCTGCACGCTCAAGTTATAAACGTTCACATACGGGTTATCGAGATTAAACTGCACCGGCCGGATCGAATTAGCGAACGCGCAAGAAAGCGGCGCGGCCGGGAAGGCTGGCCGGCAAAGCGAAGTTGGCGTGAACCCAATAGCGATGCGCGGCGTCGCGGGAGGATTGGTGACAGTCACAATCAGATTCTGCTGATTGTTCGTGTTGAAGTAGATGCCATAGCCACCGCGCACGCTAGTTTTTCCGTCACCGAAAACGTCCCACGCAAAACCAACACGAGGCGAGAGATTCTTGCGAGTCGGGTTTTGGTAGAGCGGTCCAATCGTAGGTGCACGATCGGTTAAGGAGGGCAGAGCGGAATCGCGCCCGTAAAGATCGACGGGCATCGTAGTAGTTTCGTAACGCAGCCCGGCGTTTAGAGTCAAACGGGGATGGACGCGAAACGTGTCTTGCACGTATCCCGCAAAAAGGGTGAAGCGCCAGTAGCGATCGAGCGCACCGTTGGGTGTGAGACCGAGAAAGCTCTGCGGTGTATTAAGCAGGAAGTTTCTGAGGTTCGCGAAGGTCCAGATCCCGAGCGAGAAGGTCGGGTTCACCATGTTGTCCTGATAACGCTCGACCAAACCACCGAGTTTAAGGAGATGCCGACCACGAGTGTGAACCACGCCATGTTCGACGCCAAAAACATTCTGTGTGAGCGTGACGCTGACTGAGGTTTGCGGACCAAAGCGCGGAATACCACCGATATCAATGTTGCCGAGTGATTCACGCCCCGGAATGAACGGAGCCAGTGATTGCGTCGTGTTGGACTCCACTTCCTGTCCAATGCGGGTGCGAGCGAAGTTGAAACGCAACGTGTGAATCGTTGATGGACTCTGAATGAAGCGGTGCTCGGCGGTAAAGAACTGATTGCGCGAGCGAAACGCGCGCGGAAACTGTGGAAAATCTGTTGGCAATTGCTGATCCGCGTCGTCGAAGGTGTAACGGGCAAATGATTGATTGCGCTGACTCCAGTTATGGTCGAAGCGACCTTGAGCGAAGTGCTGCGTGATCCGGCGGTTGAAGCCAAAGCTGTAGTCGGCCAGGCCGCCTCCCAGATTGCTGCCGTTCGGCAGTGGAAACTCGTTGAGGTATGGCCTGACGTCGGGGTTAACTGTCACTGTGCCGGTGGGCAAGATTCCACTGCGGGCGGCCAAATCAGGCACTACCGTCCTGATGGTCAGACCGAGTTGTTCGCGCAGCGACTCGTAGCCGAAAAACAAGAACGTCTTGTCCCGGTGTAAAGGTCCCCCAATACTGCCGCCAAACTGATTGCGCTTGAACTCAGGCTTTTTCACTCCATCAAAGAAGTTGCGAGCGTCGAAGTTGTCGTTGCGGTGAAACTCGTAGAGTGAGCCGTGAAACTCGTTCGTCCCCGATTTACTGATGGCGTTAATCTGACCTCCCGCATTCCGTCCAAATTCGGCGCCGTACGAATTGGCTTCCACACGAAACTCTCTGATGGTCTCTACGCCCAGGACGGTGCCGGCGGCGCTGCCTGCGGGACCATTGGTAAAGTCATTCTGCGGCGTACCATCAAGCAAATACACGTTTGATCTTGGATCCTGTCCATTAATGCTGATGCCGAGACCATGGGCCACTACAGAACCACCGTCGCGGTGTGAATAGCCAATCACCCCGGGCTGCAGCAACGCAAGGTCGGTATAGTTTCTGCCGTTTAGTGGCAATTCGCGGATTGCTTGTTCGCCAACCAGGTAACTCAACTCGGGAGTCTGCGTGTTAACCAGGACTTCGCCGCTATCGACATCGACGGCGGCACTTAGCCCAGCGACTTTCATCACGAGAGCCACGGCGGTGGTTTCGTTAACCGTGAGCCTTACATTAGGAAACCCGAGCGGTTCAAAACCTGTTAACTCGGCGTGCAATTGATACAGGCCAACAGGCAATCCAGGAAAAACGAACCTTCCTTCTTTTTCACTCGTAGTAACTCGCGTAAGTCCTGTATCAAGATGTTTGGCCGTCACCTGGACGCCGACCAGCACTGCTCCATTCGAATCTTTAATGTCGCCGGTGATGGTGCTATCCGTTTGGGCAGCGGCGCTGATGGCGAGACAGAAACTGATTAGAATTGGCAATAAGGCTTTTTGGCAGAGAACGGTAAACGGGGATTGCCAAACTCTCATCATTAGATTTGCTCCGGGTGTAACGTGCAACCTTCAGGTCTTATACTGAGTATACTAGCAAGCAGTTTCACGCATTGACATCATAAAGACGCTTTTAAGCGCAACTTAGTTGCCGTTCTTTGTCGATCTAAGGGCATTAACTACAACATTCTCGCGATACTGGTAATAATGCACAGGCAGGGAAAGACCTGCCTCCGAATTTTCGTCCTGGCCTCCGAGATTCCGTAAGGAGATTCATTTTGCAACCACTTTCAAAGACTTTCGCCCTGGCTCTGCTGATACTGTTTTCATCATCCGCCGGCGCGCAAACACACCGGGCTTCCGTGCGCGGCACGATCACCGACCCGAACGGTGCGGTTGTTGCGGGCGCGACGGTGAAGGTTGTCAATACAAACACGAATGAAACTCGAAGCACGCTCAGCAATGATGAAGGCGCGTATACGATGTCTTCGCTTGCGCCTGGCCCCTATCGATTAGAGGTTGAATCGCCCGGTTTCAAGCGACTAGTCGTAACTCAAATCATTCTCCAGGTAAATCAGGAGCTGCGCTTGGACGGTCAACTACAGGTCGGTGAAGTTAGCGACTCTCCTGGTGATCTTTATGCATCCGAGCCGCTTTTGAAGCAAGACTCCCCTTCGCTAGGCACTGTGCTCGAAAACCGTCAGGTTGAAGGACTGCCGCTCGATGGGCGAAATTTTTACGAACTGAGTTTGCTGGTACCGGGCGCTGTACCACCTGCTCAAGGCTCGGCAGGCTCCGTGCGCGGCGACTTTGCTTTCAGCGTGAACGGGTCGCGCGAAGACAGCAACAACTTCTTGCTGGACGGCGTCTACAATGTTGATCCCAAGCTCAACACTTTCGCCGTGCGACCGCCAGTTGATGCAATACGAGAATTTGAAATCGCGACGAGCACCTACGACGCCGCATTCGGACGTAATCCCGGCGCGCAGGTAAACGTGGTGCTCAAGTCCGGCACCAACCAGTTTCATGGATCCCTCTATGAATTCCATCGCAACGCCGCACTTGATGCGCGCAACTTCTTCGCGCCCGCTAACGAAACGGCACCGAAGTACATCCGCAACCAGTTTGGCTTCTCCTTCGGTGGCCCAATTCGAAAGGACCGTACGTTTTTCTTTGCTGATTACGAAGGCACGCGTGCGCGTGAAGGCCAGACGCGTATCACCAATGTGCCCACGATTCAGGAGCGCTCAGCCGATTTTTCGCAGAGTCTGCTTGGTATACCGCGTGATCCCTCCACGGGCCAACCGTTTCAAAATGGGGTTATTCCGCCCTTTTTTATTCACCCCTTCGGACGTGCAATCGCGGCGCTTTATCCGCTGCCCAACCGCCTATCTCCATTTGCAAACTTCGTCTCATCGCCGACTCAGCGAGATGACAATGACCACTTCGATGCTCGACTCGATCACGTGCTCACTAATCGGACAACATTGACCTTCCGTTACAGCTTTGGTGACCGCAGATTCTTCGAGCCGTTTGCTGGTCCAACACTCGCCGCCATTCCTGGTTATGGCAATGAAGTGCCGCGTCGCAGCCAAAATGGCATGATTGGCTTAACGCACGTGTTTTCGCCGACGCTCGTAAACGACGCGCGCTTTGCCTTCAATCGCGTCGCCTCCGCCGTCAATCAGGAAAATCAGGGCACGAGCATCAATCGGGCGGTAGGCCTGCCAGAACTTTCCTCAAACCCGCGCGACTTCGGTCTCAGCTTTATCACGGTTACCGGCTTTTCGCCTTTGGGACACGAGGGCAACAATCCGCAGAATACCGTAACGAACACCTTTCAGATTATTGATACCGCCACGCTCGTGCATGGCAATCATCTGTTCAAGTTTGGCGCTGACATCCGTGCCGTGCAGCAGAATGGCTTCCGAGACGTGCAGTCGCGCGGTCTCCTGAACTTTTCGCCATTCGCCTACACCGGCGTCGCGTTGGCGGACTTATTGCTTGGTCTTCCACTCGTCACCGGCGGTGCGCGCGTCGACAATGCGCAACACCTTCGGGCGCAGAGCTATCATTTCTTCGTCAACGACAGTTTTCGTGTGCGTCGCAACCTGACTCTTTCGGCTGGATTGCGCTACGAATTCAACTCCCCACCCGTGGATGCGACCGACCGCGCGACCCTGTACGATGCGGCGACTCGTTCGCTCGTAGGTGTTGGTACCAACGGCATGCCTCGCGGCGGATACGAGTCAGACAAAAACAACTTTGCACCGCGGGTCGGCCTGGCGTGGACGATAGGCGACGAAGGGAACACAGTGCTGCGTGCGGGTTATGGAGTCTATTACGACACGTCGCCGCTAGCTCCTGGCGAGGCCCTTTACTTCAATCGTCCGTTCTTCGACTTTAATCTGTTTTTCCCACTTCCCGGTCTGCCGTTGACGTTGGGCAATCCGTTCCCTGCATTCTTTCCATTCCCGCTGCCCGACTCTGCGCAAGCGATTCAGCGCGACCTGCGCACGCCGTACATGCAGCATTGGAATTTGAACCTGCAGCAGCAGTTGGGCCGGAGCCGGGTACTCGAAGTCGGCTATGTAGGCTCTAAGGGAACGAAGCTTTTGTCGGCACGTGACCTCAATCAACCGCAGCCCAGCGCACTGCCGCCGGGGCTGCCTTTTGTTCCTCGTCCGGTCCCGCAGTTTGACGAAATCAATACTATCGAATCGCGAGCCAGCTCCAACTATCACAGCCTGCAGGGACGTCTTCAACAGCGACTTTCGGCGGGACTCGCGATGCTCACGTCGTACACCTGGTCAAAATCAATCGACGACGCTTCAAACTTCTTTCCGAGCGCGGGCGATCCAAACTATCCACAGAATAGTTACGACTTGCGGGCCGAACGTGGCCGTTCCAACTTCGATGTGGCCCATCGATTGTCAGTGAGCTATGTCTATGATTTGCCATTTGGCAAAGGACGAGCATATCTGGCGGACGAAGGCGCCTGGTCCACCTTTCTGACCGGCTGGCAAACTTCCGGAATTGTGACCCTGCAAAGTGGACGACCGTTCACGGTTGCCCTGTCGCGCGAATTGGACAACAGCGGCACGGGAATTTCGGCGCTTGGCTTTGGAGCCAACGACCGGCCCAACGTCGTGGGAAATCCGGCGCTTTCAGGGCGAAGTCCTGAAGCTTGGTTCAATACCAGCGCATTCGCATTTCCACCGCGGGGCACCTTCGGCAATGCCGGCAGAAATATTCTTGATGGCCCGGCCTATCACAACGTGAATGCCTCGCTCAGCAAAAACACGGCACTTTCGGAGCGCTTCAATTTGCAGTTTCGCGCCGAGGTTTTCAATCTCTTCAATCATCCAAATTTCAATTTGCCGGATAACTTCCTGGGCTCCCCAACTTTTGGCAGCATCACTTCGGCACGCGACCCGCGCCACATTCAGTTTGGCTTGAAGTTGCTGTTTTGATGGTCAAGGTACGACGCTCAGTCCGCCGAGAGATTAGTACTTCATACAGAACCGCGAGCGGTAGCGACCGGATGTTAGCACTCAAGCTGAATTGCTCGCTTTGCTTAAGGGCTTTTGGATCAATGTTGGTTGACTCTAGCATCCGGTCGCTACCGCTCCCGGTTCTGTATTGACTGGCGGCGTTGATTGCGGTCAACATCATCGCCGTCCTTACACTAATGAGTTTTGACACGGGCTCCTGGGCTTTCAGCATTGCGAGGCGGTAAGGGCCGCTGGGATCTTGAAATGAAACTCTTCAAAAATTGCTTCAAACTCGTCCCGCTAATAACGGTGCTGGCGTCAGCTCATTCTGCCGCAGCCGATTGGCCTCAGTGGCGCGGCCCAAACCGTGATGCAGTTGTGAGCGACGCGTCTCTGCCGTCAACATGGCCCAAAGCATTGAAAGAAGAATGGAGGGTGACTGTCGGCGTAGGCCACTCTTCGCCGGTCTTATCGAATGGAAGGCTTTATGTCTTTGCCCGACAAGGTGAAGAAGAAGTTTTGCTTTGTCTTGATGCAGTTAGCGGCAAGGAAATCTGGCGATCCAGTCAAACGGTCGCCTACGAGATGCACTCGGCAGCCAGGGGTCATGGCAAAGGCCCAAAGTCGACGCCCGTTGTCAGTGGTGGAAACGTCTGCACACTGGGAATCTCGGGTGTTGTTTCCTGTCACGACACGCGTACGGGAAAGCTGAAATGGAGCGTGAGTTTTCCAGGCTTTACTCCAACACTTCGCCGCTTTACGGGACGGCAATGTCTCCGGTTATAGATAACGGTCTGCTGATCGCTCACGTGGGCGGACATGATAGAGGCGCCCTCACCGCTTTCGAGGTTGAAACAGGTACGGTCAAATGGTCCAACGATGCGGATGGTCCTGCTTACGCATCGCCGATCATCGTCACGCTTGCGGGAATGCGTCAGGTAGTTACATTCATGCAGAAGGATTTGGTGGGCATTGATGCCGCGACTGGAAAGTTACTGTGGAAAATTCCCGCCAAGAGTGAATACGATACCAACTCTGTGACCGTGCTCGCTTACAAAGACATGGTTGTTTTTGCGCGCGAGGGTCAGGGCTTAACGGCAATTCGTGTGGTGAAGGATGGCACGGGGCTGGTGCCGAAGAAAGTTTGGAATAACAAAGAGAATGAGCTCTATATGAGCACACCTGTATTGCAAGGAAATATGTTGTTTGGATTATCAGTGCGTCAGAAAGGGCAATTCTTTGCTATCGACGCCGACACGGGCAAGACAGTTTGGCAGGGTCCTGGCAGGATGGGTGAGAACGCGGCGATATTAAACCTGGGAGGAAAGGCGCTGCTAATGCTCACCAACGACGCAAATCTGATCGTGCAGCCCGTCACGGCGAAAAGCTACGCGCCAACGGTTCAGTATAGTGTCGCGACCAGTCCAACGTGGGCCCATCCGCTCGTCTTAGGCCGCCGAATTTTAGTGAAAGATGAATCGACGCTTATCTCCTGGACTTTTTAACTAATTCTGGTCTTGGCAAGAGAAAGGCGGGACCGGGACTTCATCCCGTTCCCGCCCATTGCTTTTACAGTTACGCCTACTTCGGAGTTAAGACCATCAAGGACGGCCTTAATAATTGTAACCGCTCGATACTCCGTACCCATCACGGTAGCCGTTCTGAAATCCAACACGGAAGTATTCCCGATACAATTCCCGGTCACCTAGTCTGGAATTGTAATCGGTTGTGGCGTTTCTGTATGACCCCTTGTCACGATAGTCAGAGCTTCCTCCACGCTGACGATCCTTGCGACCTTCCTTGATGCCCTCGTTGTAGCCCGCGTTTAATGCAGTCTGACGAAGTTCAAACGAGCCGCCGTAATTGGGTAGCCCGTCACCATAACGACCGATATTATTGCCGTATCCGTTATCGCGGTTATTGTCGCGGTAGCGCCAATCGTCACTTCGAGAAGCTTCGCGCTGCTGGCGCCTCTGCTGACGTTCGTACTCGCGCTGACGACGTCTCTGCTCGCGTTCATAATCTCGTGAACGAGAACTGTTTGGCCATTGGGCTTGAGTAGTAACGCTCGACGTTATGCCAATACCAAAGAGTAAAGATATTGCCAGGAGCGAACCAGCGATTTTCGTCTGTAAATAGTGTGATGTCATTTCTACCTCCGCCCGCTTTACCGGCAAGTAATATGCCATTGCTGGGAATGACGCGAAAAACTGTTAACTCTCAACGATACATGAGGATTGCATGCAAATCACAATTTATGAATAACAACATGAATCAAATTGACGATTTGCGCAAGAGACCGCTTTTCAAAGTGTGACCAAGTAGACGGGTTAACGAACAGATAAGAATGCAATATTAGGGGACGCTTGGATTTCGCTCCCGCGGAAGGCGTCTGTCATTACATGTTGCTACGATCATCACGAATGTACTCTCTCAGGGCCACCCGCCAATCCGGCAACGGCGCGAGCCCAAGATCTTCTGAAACCAGACAGCGCATCGGTGAGTGAGGCGGGCGCTGGGCATTTTGTCGAAGTGCAGATACATTTACGGGCTCGATTAAATGCCTCAACTCTGAATCCGGTAGTTTTAACACCGCCCCGGCTTCCATCGCGAAATCATAATATGAACAACTACCTCCGTTCACGACATGGTAAGTAGCATAATGGCGGCGGGAGACGATTTCAATAATCCTTGATCCCAGGTCGCGAACATACGTTGTACTGGCCCTGACATCCGTAATTGCCTGAATTTTCTTAAATCTATTCAAGGAACGGTGCGCGGTGCTGAAAAAACTCTCCTTACCTACTCCGAAAACCCATGATGTGCGGACGATAAAGCATCGACGAGACGCAGCACTTACCTCGTGCTCCGCGGCCAACTTGGTTTGACCGTAAACACTGATCGGGCACGGTACATCTTTAACTGTATAGACCGAATCGGCCGGTAGCTTCCCATCAAAAACGTAGTTGGTGCTCAACTGCAAGAAACCCGCGTCGAGGGCGTTTGCGGCGCTGGCGAGGTTTTTGGCGCCTGCAACATTCACGGACCAGGCAAGGGCCGGCTCAATTTCACAAGCGTCGACACCGAGCACGGCGCAGTTGATAATCAATGTGGGACGCTCAGCGAAGAGTACCCGTTTGACGGCTTCCGCATCTGTTACATCAAGGTCGCGATGTGTGAGTTGCGATACTTGATGCTCTTTGGCAAACTGCCTCGTAAGCTCTTTACCGACTAGCCCTCGGGCACCAGCAATCGCAACCTTCATGTCGCCTCAAAAAATCTAACAACCTCAGTTTAAGACAATGCTGCGCGCGCATCACTTTGGTTGGGTCTTGGCGAATTCCGAGCGAACTTTCCCAGCGCCTTCAATCGAGTGGTCGAGCGCTTCGTCGAAGGCAGCGGTTCCGTATAGATCCTCATCAGCTCGCCCAGTTCGCCATAGCGCCGGACGAAATTGCGGTGACCTGGATGAAGCGCGAGCCCGTCAGCATGCTGATATGCTTGAAGGATGTCCAGTGTTTCCCTAACCATTGTGACCAATCGCCGCTGACCTCGATGAACGCGCCCTTGACCTCACGTTCATCAATAAACAGTTCGATCCGGGCTTCGTTGGCGAGGTCTTTAGCCAATTCCAGCATGGGCACTTCGCCGAATTCGCCGGCGTCCCAGCCAGAGAATCTCACCACGACAATGCCTGCCGCCGGCCGCTCGATCGCCAGGCTGAAGTGAATCCCTTCCCAGCGGACCTCCTTCAGTGCTTCGTTCTCCATCATAGTTTCCTTCTTTCTCAGTGCGGAATCGGCTGTCTTACTGTGTGAATAGTCGGCTGGCGAGGATATAGTCGCTGTGGTGGGCTACACAAGGTCAGAACCGGGGGCGGTAGGGGACGGGTCACTCCGAGGCCTTCCCACAACAAATTTAGGCCCTCTGGATACCGCAGACGAATGGCCGTTGTATTAGACCGGTCGCTCTCCGTTCCCATT
>JBPCIQ010000096.1:0-20712 GCA_051006135.1 Pyrinomonadaceae bacterium
CCAAACAATGTCGTGTTTGTTCTGATTGGGAGCGATGCCGATCTTACGCTGCTGAAAAACATGGGAGTCAAGACTGAACCAGGTAAGCTGACGGAAGTTCCTGTCTATAATCCCGAAACTTTTGAGACTAACGTGCGTGGAATCTATGTGGCCGGGCATTTCACACATGCTCGTCACATCAAGGAAGCCATCGCCGTTCCCCGTCGCATCGTTCCATTTATTGCACAGAGCCTTCGCGCGGCGGTTTGAGGGCGCAGGTCTTTGAGTTCTTGCTCTGCGTGATTCATCACCATTGGGCAACGAATCGAGAAAGTTCCAGAAAGAACGATCATGTTTTTTCAGATTTATTTACTGATTTCCTTTAATCGGTGCGGCTCTCTCATCTCAATTGCAGAAACTCTACGAATTGAAAGCCGGCAAGTAGATCAAGTATGCTGCAGTAGAGCATTGGAGGTTTAGCAATGGCGCAAGACTTTTCGAGATTTGTAGAAGACGTAAAGCAACTTTCAACCGCCGAAAAAGAAGAATTGCAGGAACTCCTCAAACGCTACCTAATCGACGAGCGACGACGGGAGATCGAGCAGAACTACGAGGCTAGTCTGGAGGAGCTGCCTGAAGGAAAGCTCACGTTCTCCACGCGACCCCGACACACTCCGTGAAGCCCTGACCCATGACTGAAGTTTCCTTCAGCTCATCTTTTCAGCGTGCCTTCAAAAGAAAAATCAAAGGCAAGACTGCTTTGGAAACGCTCTTCTGGGAAAGATTGGAAATATTCCAAAACAATCCCTTCGATCAAAGACTTAGAACCTACAAACTGTCCGGTCGCCTGAAAGACCTTTGGAGCTTTACGATTGAGTACGACCTTCGAGTCGTCTTCTCATTCCTCGAAGGCGATCGCGTCTTGTTTATTGATATCGGTGCTCATGAGGATTTTTGACTTAATAAACTCCTTGCGAATCCAGGATTGCTTTTAGCGGTTTGCAAATCTACGCTGGCCGCGATCAGCACGCAAGCACAACTCGCTTGGTGCGTGTCACTTCTTCCTGGCAGCAGCTAATTTTAGTTCCCGTTTGATTTGCTTCAAGACCTGGGGATCGAGGCCGTTATCCTTCACCAACTCAAGCGACCTACGACCGAGCACATTGTAGGTTTCGAGGGGCGCCGCCAGTCCAGCGGCTGAAAGGGCCTTCAAATGCCTTTGCACTGTGGCGAGATCACCTCGCGCAAATGTGCCGGTTAAAGCGTGGGCCGGGTCAGACTTCACCAGATTCCTTACCGTGCTCTGCAACAGCGGCAGCAGCGCACGCCGCGCTTTTGTTTCACTTAAACCACATTGAACCAGCATTGTGATGGCGAGGTCGAAGAGGGCAACAACATGTCCGGAAGCCATTACCGCCGCGGCGTGATAAAGCGGTTTGCTGTGCGATGGAATGGAAAAGCTTTCGCCTTTCAGATCGCGCACAATTGCACGAGCAACTCGGACAGCAGCGGCGTCGCCTTCAAGGCAAAAAAATGCACCCGTGAAGTTTTCCGACCCTGCGCGTGAATCGCTTACGGAAATCAGTGGATGTAGTGACCCGAGATGAAACCCCGTTTCTGCGAGCGGCGACAGTACGTCCGCAGACAACGCCCCGCTGGTGTGCAAGACAGTTGCTCCTTGAACCAAACCCTTTTGCAAGAGAGCAAGTTTTTGTGCGGTGATTGCAACTCTGTCGTCCGGGGTTGTTATAAGAATGAGTTTACTCGGCGGCAATAGGTGTAGCTGATTGGCCGTCAGAGCCATGGTGGCGCTACCCACCACCGCCGCAGCTGCTGTGGCGTGGGAGGCACGCCGTGATACCAGGGCCTGGATTCGATAGCCGGCTAAGAACATGGCCCTGCCCAATGCCGTGCCCAGGCGTCCGGCGCCAACCACTGAGACAGTTGGCTTTGTTTCCTCTTTTTGCGCTGGCCTCGGCATCTGACGGACTAATGGGCTACATTCAAAGCAAAGGCGCCTCCGTCGCAGGCCTCGACACGGCGACCTTCTCGGTTTCTTAGGTTTTTCTGTGACCGCTGGACTATAATAACTGGCAACTCGGGGGTCTGGAGCAAAGAGTCGCAACGTTTCTGGCAAGTAACCGGGTTCGGTTTGCTAACGATCTAAACCATTATTGAACGCGCAACCTTGCTGCGTCGCCCGAGCATCATAGACTGCGAGTTTGAAAATAGCGAAAAACAGCTTCTAACAGCCGTTCACCTGATTGCTTGCTTCAATGTTTTCGCCGCGCACACTCCGACGATACGCGGTCTTATAAGAACGGAAGTCCAAAGGGTTTTTTTCCTTTCGTCCGGTTTCGCAATATCTGGAGGTTTTCGAGATGAATAGTTTCTCCCGCGTTGCCACAGCCCTGCTTCTGGCCTCGTCTCTACTGGCGACCTCAGTCAGGATTATGGCCCAGACGGCCCCAGCTCAAGCGCCCGCCAAGAGTGAGCCTGCAGCTCAAAAGGATGCCACCCAGAAGGATGCCACTCAGAAGGATGCAACAAAGCCCAAAGACAAAACGCCTGCCGCGCCGAACAAGACCCTATCTGCCAACGAAAACCCGGATCTGATCGGGAAGCGCAATATTAATAAGGGCATCATTGCGGGTATGAGCGGGTCGACTGAGAAGGAAGTTAGGCTTGGTCGCGAGCTGGCGGCGGAGGTTGACCGGCAAGCCAAATTTATTGATGACCCGGTAATCACTGAATATGTCAATCGGGTAGGTCAGAACATTGTCATCCATTCAGATGCGAAGATACCGTTCACAATCAAGGTGATCGATTCCGACGAAGTCAATGCCTTCGCGCTGCCGGGCGGCTTCTTTTATGTCAACAAGGGATTGGTGCTGGCGGCCGATAATGAAGCTGAACTCGCCGGTGTGATGGCCCACGAGATCGCTCACGTGACTGCTCGTCATGCGGTTGAGAACCAGAAAAAGGCCGAGCTGACGCAATATGCCATAATGATTCCCTCCATAATCTTTGGTGGAGGACTCGGCCAATTGATTTACCAGGGCGGCGGTTTTGCGGCTCTGTTGGGATTCATGCGGTTTAGTCGCGGCGCAGAGGAAGAAGCGGACAAACTGGGAGTGCAGTACATGTATGCGGCCGGTTACGACCCTACCGCAATGGCGACGATGTTTGAAAAGTTAGAGTCGAAGAATAAGAAGAAACCCGGGACGATATCAAAGCTCTTCGCGACGCACCCGGCCCCAGTGGAGCGGCGTGCAGCCTCGCTGGCGCTTGCAGCCAGATTTCCCGAACGAGAAGAGTATGTGATTAGCTCATCAGAGTTCCAGAGAGTTAAGTCGCGTCTGTTGCGACTCTCTAACGCGCGAGCCTCCACGGCCGGTGCGCTTCCCACTGCCGAAGAGGCTGGACGGCCGACGTTGAAGCGCAGGCAGCCAACCCCGGATGGCCCCACCTCTGATAGTGGTGAACAAAAACCTGTTGAGAAGCAGGAGCCTCCGAAGCTGAAGCGGAACGACACTACGCCGCCTCCTCCTCAGCCATAAACCGAGAGATCATGAAGGTCGAATAAAGGCTCTGCGGTGATATCGCAGAGCCTTTCGTTTGCTATCGTCCGCATGGTGATAGAGACTCAAATTATGAAAGGATATTAGACTCAGAATTGGGTAAGTGTCATATTTCGAGTTTCATCGAAGACGATCCACGAAATCACACGAACCAGCTCGAACGCTTAGTGCATTTCGAGTGATTTCGTGGATCGTCTTGCCGGAGTCTCCGCTAGGAGTCACGTAGATACTGTAGACATTACACTTACCTCGAAATTACCTAGCTTGACAATGTTCTGGGCCCCCTTGTATTCTAGCAGTTCGCGTTTTATAGGCTTAAAATAGAGATAGTTAACTATGTCGACCTACTTCCCCAGCGGTAAGAATCTAGCTGCCAAACGAAAATGGCTTGTGGTTGATGCCGCCGGCCTGACTGTTGGTCATCTTGCGTCGGAGGTTGCCTCCATACTATCCGGCAAACGCAATCCTCAATGGACACCTTTTATGGACATGGGTGATCACGTTATTGTGATCAATGCTCGCAAAGCGGTATTGAAGGGCGCAAAAGCTGAACAGAAAATGTACCGGCATCACACACTATATCCGGGTGGGCTACGCGAGATTTCAGCGCGCGACATGCTGGCTAAGCGTCCTGAGCGCGTGCTGGAACTAGCGATTAGGGGCATGTTGCCGAAGACAAAACTGGGAAAGGCAATGGGTAAAAAACTGAAGGTATATCCCGACGCCGAACACCCACATACGGCGCAGCGCCCACAATCCCACCAACTAACACCACGTTTAAATCAACAGTAAAAAGAGGCAGAGCAGAATAAGAGGAAAAGATAGCTGTGGCTGAAATTCAATATTACGGTACAGGACGACGAAAGACCTCAACGGCGCGAGTTTACTTACGCCCAGGCGCTGGTGACGTTCTAGTTAATCGCAAGTCCTTCGATACATATTTCCCTAATGAAACGTTGCGCATGATCATCCGCCAGCCTCTGCAGTTGACTGAGACGGCAAGCAAGTTTGATATTCTGATAAATGTTAAAGGCGGGGGACCATCAGGTCAGGCAGGCGCGATTCGCCACGGCATTACCCGCGCTCTGATCGAATTTAACGCCGACCTCCGGCCGGCACTGAAGCATGCGGGCCTGGTTACACGCGATCCGCGCATAAAAGAGCGCAAGAAGTATGGTCAGAAGGGCGCACGCAAGCGCTTCCAGTTTTCAAAACGGTAAGCAGAATTTCGAACTGCGGTTCGAATTTGAAATGCCTCGGTGGCGTTTCGCCGGAAAGAAATTCGAAATTCTTAAATCCATTGTCGTGGCTCGGATTGGTTGCTCTCATGAGAGTCCAGTAAGCCGCGGCGAGTACATTAAACCAGTTCACAAAGGAGATTCAGTTTGGTATCGGTTACGATGAAGGAATTGCTGGAGGCTGGCGTACACTTCGGCCACCAGGTACGGCGCTGGAACCCGAAAATGAAGGAATACATTTTCGGTGAGCGCAACGGCATTTACATCATTGACCTGCAAAAGACTCAGCGGATGTTTCGGGAGGCGATCAGTTTCGTCACGAACCTGATTGCCGAAGATCGCGGGAAGACAGTCCTCTTCGTGGGCACCAAACGTCAGGCCCAGGACGCAATTCGCGAAGAGTCCGAAAGGTGCGGTCAGTATTACGTCAATCAGCGCTGGCTGGGTGGGCTCCTCACAAACTTCCAAACCGTGCAAAAGTCGATCAAGCGCCTGAGAGACCTCGAGGCGATGCAGACCGATGGTCGCTATGAAAAGCTGACCAAGAAGGAGCGCATCAAACTCGACCGCGAGCGCGAGAGCCTGAATAAGAACCTCTCCGGTATCAAGACGATGGGTCGATTACCCGACGCGGTCTTTATCATCGACGTACGGAAGGAAGAGATTGCAGTCGCCGAAGCTAATCGGCTGGGTATACCAATCGTTGCCGTTGTCGATACGAATTGCTCGCCTGAAGGAATTGATCACGTCATTCCTGGTAACGACGATGCGCTTCGCGCCGTTCGCCTTTTTGCATCTCGCATTGCTGATGCCATTTTGGAGGGCCAGCAAATAGCCACCGAAGGCGGCGTGGCGATCGCTGCCGGCGAAGAAGGCGCTGCGGCCGAGACCCCGGCTACTGCTGCGGCGGAAGAAACGCCTGCCGTGGCAGCAACGGAATCAAACAATGGCGGGCAAACCGGTCAGCGAACTGGTCTCCCAGAGGTCGCGGAAGCAAGCGAAGCAGGCGGTGTGCCAGATGAAAGCGCTGAGTCGGTTGTCGCGGCCACCTAAGCAGAGAATTTAGACTTCTTATTCATCGGCGAGCGCAGCCTTTAAGCGGGACTCCCGCCGGGCTGCGCTTTTCGTTAAAGCCTGAGGGTTGGAGGCTGTGCCCCGTCATAAATTGGCACAGCGAACAGCAAGGTCAGCAAGACCATCTGGAGAGATTGTAATCATGGCAGAAGTAACAGCAAGTGCGGTGAAGCAACTTCGTGAGAAGACGGGCGCCGGGATGATGGAATGTAAGAACGCTCTGGTTGAAGCAGAGGGAAATGAAGAGCGCGCCATCGAGAATTTGCGCAAGCGCGGACTTGCCTCGGCGCGAAAGAGAGAAGGACGAATTGCAGCCGAGGGTATTGTCGGCTCTTACATACACATGGGCGGCAAGGTGGGCGTTTTAGTGGAAGTAAATTGTGAAACCGACTTTGTAGCGCGTGGTGACGAGTTTCAGCAACTGGTGAAAGACATCGCCATGCACATCGCCGCGGCCGAGCCGCGTTACGTCTCGCGCTCCGAAGTTCCCGCAGCAGATCTGGAGAAAGAGCGAGAGATTGCTCATGCCCAGGCCAGAAACGATCCAAAGAATGCCAACAAGCCAGATCAAGTCATCGACAAGATAGTTGAGGGCCGGCTGCATAAGTTTTACGAAGAGTCAGTCCTTGCGGATCAGCCGTTTGTTAAGGATCCGGCCAAAACTGTAAGCGAGCTGGTGACCGAGAAGGTGGCAAAAACGGGCGAGAAGATTACAATTCGCAGGTTCAAGCGCTACAAGATGGGTGAAGGCCTCGAACGACGCGATGAAGACTTTGGTAGTGAGGTAGCTTCGCTCATAAGTTAGTTAGTTTAATGTTCCAGCTTTAGCTTGCGTCTTTGCACTGCTCAGAGAAACGATGAGTGCCGAAAAGCCCAAACCACACACCCCAGGCCTAGTCTTTCAACGCGTCTTGTTGAAAATCTCCGGCGAAGCCCTGATGGGCGAGCAGAACTATGGCATCGATGTTGATGTCGCCCGCACAGTGGCTGAAGAACTCAAGGCTGTGCACCAGTTGGGAGTTCAAGTGGCGGTTGTTGTCGGGGGCGGTAACATTTTCCGGGGCGTGTCAAAAAGCGCGGGGAAGATGGATCGTTCCGCGGCCGACTACATCGGTATGCTTGCCACGGTAATGAATGCCGTGGTGCTTCAGGACGCGCTGGAAAAGCTCGATGTTAATACGCGCGTTATGTCCGCGATCGACATTCCGCAGTTGGCGGAACCCTTCATTAGGAGACGCGCCGTCCGCCACCTGGAGAAAAATCGCGTCGTGATCTTCGCCGCGGGCACCGGAAATCCATACTTCACTACGGACTCAGCTGCCGCGCTTCGCGCTCTTGAAATCAGAGCAGATATAATTCTAAAGGCTACAAAGGTCGAGGGCGTTTATTCGGCTGACCCAATGCTCGACGCAACAGCAACCAAGTATGACTGCATAACTTACCAGGAAGTCCTGGAGCGGCAATTGAAGGTAATGGACGCGTCGGCAATCTCGCTCTGCATGGACAACGATCTGCCAATAGTTGTGTTCAATATGCGGAAGGCGGGAAACATTAAGCGCGTTGTGGCGGGCGAGGAAGTGGGAACGAAAGTTTGCCTCAAAAAATAGTTTCGAGTTCCGAGTTTCGACAGGCTGGGATGTTTTTATTCGAAATCTCATCACAACGCGAAGCCTAGAACTTGAAACTCGAAACTCTCTGGAGTAGACAGATGAGTGAAAACGACGTAATCAAAGAAACAAAACCCCGGATGGAAACGGTAATCGAGGATTTTCGCCGGAAGCTGGCTACCGTACGCACCGGCCGCGCAGCAGTCAGCCTCCTCGACAATGTTATGGTCGATTATTACGGCACGTTGACGCCCCTGAATCAGCTGGCCTCGGTGCACGTTCCCGAACCGCAGATGCTGACGGTGCAGCCCTGGGATCAAACCCAATTGCTTGCGGTCGAAAAAGCCATCCGCGCGTCCGACCTGGGCCTGAACCCTTCAAATGACGGCAAATTGATCCGCGTTCCCATCCCGCCCCTAACGGAAGAACGTCGCAAACAACTCGCGAAACAGGTACACGAGATCGCCGAGGATCACCGCACTGCGACTCGTAACATCCGTCGCGATGCAAACGAGCGTCTCAAGAAGATGCTCAAAGATAAACAGATTTCTGAGGACGCCGAGCGCAATGGTCTAGACGAAGTCCAGAAGCTAACCAACAGTTACATCTCCAGGATCGACGAGCTTTCGAAGTCTAAAGAGCACGAGATCACCAGCGTGTGAAATAGGCTAATAGTTGATAGAGTCTTGTATTGGACTCCCTCGCTTGAGCATGGCATTAAAGCCGCCCAAATTAATAAGGGCCGCCCTCATCAAGGTGGCCCTGCTCTTTCAAGCTAAGCTTCGTACACCGTTAGGGAATCGCAAAAACGTCATCCCCAATTGGTTGATTGAGCTTTACATCTTTGACGGTATACTCAGCGAAGAACGCGCCCTGTGGCATTTCCATCCTTTGGGTAAAGCCGGTAGTCACCACGACTCCATCGATTTCTTTCACCTTCTTATTCTCGGTTCCGAAAGTGTAACCGTTGAAAGGAATTAGAAAGCTCATCACTCGACCGGTAGCCATGTCGACATAAAAGTCCGTTGTGTTGCCGTCCGAATCAGAGACACGAAACCCGCGCTGCTTCTTCTTGTCGGGAATCGCGCTTACCGAATAACCGACTTGATCGAACTTCAGCAGCAATCCCATGCCAAACCTGCTTGCCGGTGGCATCTCCACGCCAGGCAGGGAACTGTAGGAACGCTGCCCATCATAGATTTGCTTGAAGCTGACCGCCGGCCGCGCGTCGATTTCTAACCTCACCTTATCGCCGGCAATCACAAAAACAAATCCCCCGGGAATTGATTGTGTTGAATTGGGTGCGTACAGATCTACGGTTCCCTTGAGCACAATGCTTTTGAGATTTTTAAACTTCTCGCCACCCTGGGCTGCTATGGCGGCGCGCGCTAAATCGATGGGCGAAGTTGTCGCCGTGATAGGGTTGGCAGTTGCGCTGCCGGTGCCGCTAGCCGTTGACGGCGCCTCCTTCTTACTACTACTGGTATCGCCCTGCCCGTAGGCGACGGCGGAAACGCCGAGGACGAAACTCAGAAGACCCGGTAATAAAATAGAACTTTTTCTCATAAAGCCTGTTCCTTTCTTAGTGAAACTATCTCGCGCATGGCCCGTTCAGCCGCGTTGCGCCGTTATGACAAGCGTCTAAAAATTGAACCGAACTTGTGCGGTGACTCTGCGATTGCCTAGGCCGGTACCGCCTCCTCCACCACCACCCCCGCCTCCGCCTGGGCCAAAGCCTCCGAAACTTGGCGCCAACCCTAAGCTCTCTCCAAAGAATGGCGAAGAGAGATTACCTACCGGGTTTGAGAGGTTGACCTTGTTGAAAAGATTATTGAAGTTGAGTGAAAACTGAATGCTATAGCGCTTTGTTTCCCCAACTCCACCGCCTGGCCCACCAATGCCCGGAATCCCTCCGCCTCCACCGCGTCCTCCTCCGCCACCACCACCGCGTCCTCCTCCGCCAACACCACCGCCGCGACCTCCGCCACCTCCTACTATTTGAGGTACGCCGCCGCCGCGCGGTCCTGCACTGCCAGCGCCTTCCGCACTTGGCTGACCCGGGCTGCGTTGAGTTGCAGCGTTGGCCGACTGCACTTTACCAAAGCTCCACGTCTTGCTAATGCGCATGTTCACGGAGAAAAGACTTGGCCCCTCGCCAAAGTTGCGCGGAATCAGCGGATCGCCCGGATTGGGCCTGAGATTAAAATTGCCGAATTGCGTGCAGAGAATATTTGGCGCAGGGTTGTTGCAGTCGACACTCGACGGTGCAAAAGAGGGACGTTCAGTGAAGAGCCTGTCGCCATTTGTATCCTGGCCCGTTGTAATATTAAACGGTCGTCCCGAAGCGGCAAGGATCAAGGGATTAAGGCTCACCTGCCAGGGCAAGTTAACCGTGCCCGCAAAAGTGAAGCGGTGGCGCACATCAAAGGCCGCGCGCCCAAACTCTCCGGAGAGATCATAGGAGTTGGCAGGGAACAGCGAGCCACCTTGTCCATCAGTATCGTTTGTTGTCTTGCTCAGCGAATAGCTCGAGAAGAAGGTAAGTGTGCGGCTAAACCTATTGTTGAATCCAATAAATAACTGACTCTGTTTAAACCTGCCACTCGACTCAAACTGATAGATTTCCCCAACGTTGCCGAACGGCCGATTGCCGCTGGGATTAGCCGTTGTAATTGAGCCAGGCAGCGGCGCATTAATATCCCGGGCACGAACTACATGCTGAATCTGGTTAACAAATAAACCGGCAAACATCGTAAATCTATAGGGAAGTTGGCGCTCAACCTGCACGCCGCCTAGATAAACTGTCGGTGCCTGAAGGTTGTCAGCTACGCGCCAGGTGACTTGGCGGGCAGCGCTGAGTCCTGTTATCGACGGCGAATTTGGAAACGCGTCAAGCGGGCTGGCAGTGGGAGGCACAAACTGTCCGTTAACAAACAAAGGCGCCTCGCTAACGAAGAACTGCTGCTGATTTACGCCATTGAATCGATTAGCCAGCAGGACTGAGTTCTCGCTGAAGCGATTGTAGAAAACGCCGCCACCGCCACGTATCACCATTTTCGGTGGACGCGCACTGTTTGCCGCTCCGGGAGACCAGGAAACAGCTACACGCGGAGCAAAGTTGAATTTGCTATCGATATTTGTTTGCTTCTCATAACGTAATCCATAGCTAAGGGTCAGATTTGGCAGGACCCGCCAATCGTCCTGAACGTACATACCGAGATCTATCTGGCTGACGCTCGCTGCCGGATTCCCCGCTGCAATATTAAACTGCGAGGGGCCCCCGCCCAGCGCTCTTATCTCAAGAGGAGTAAAGCCAAACTGAGGCTGACTAAATAGCAGGGTCCTGCGGTAGCGTTCGAGACTGTCCACAAAGATTGGAGCTGCGCCAGGAATTGGTTGGTTATTCGCGTCTAATTGCGGAACGAGTCCTCCCGTAAACGTGTAGCTTCCCCCAAAGTTATTTGGATTGCTGTCGCTGATGCGGACGCCACGTACCCGGCCGCCAAACTTCAGGGCGTGAGTTCCCCTCTGCCACGCCAGGAAATTTTGCAGCTCCCAACGTTGCTCGTTATTTTTGGTCTGGCCCACTTGCGAACCGCCGGTGATGAAAGCACTGCTTACATTGAGCGTCGGAATCGCGTTGTTGCCAAAGTTCTGGGATTGCTGACGCGTATATTGAAAACGAGTCTCGTTAACCATCGAGGCATTGAGCACAGCCGTTTCAGTAATCTGAAAAGTGTGTTGCGAGGATTCCGTGTTAAAGGCGCGTTCCGGCAGTGAGAAATTACCCACTCCAGCATTGTCCGTTTTCGAACGAGAGTAGCTGTAACGTGCGATGAGAGTGTTGTTGGTATTTATCTGGTAGTCGATGCGCGGGCTAAACGTCGTATTGCGGCGCGGCACGACCACTCCAAAACCAAGATTAAGCGGATGCAGGTTTGCATCAAGGACCCTCACCGTCACTAGTTCATTGTCATCGGCTTCGCGCCGCTCGAAATCCACAAAGAAGGAGACCTTCTTCGCCACAAGCGGGCCACCCAGGTTGCCGCCATACTGCCGTGACTGATAGGGCGACCGTTTGGAGGAACTCACGGCGAAGGGGTTACGCGAATTCAGGCTCTCATCCTCAAACCTGAAGAAGGAGCTGCCGCGCATCTTGTCAGTGCCGGGGCGTGTGAGAATGTCGATTCTGCCTGAGGGCTGATCGTTCTCAGCCGCAAAGGGGTTCTGGTTGATGCGAATCTCGCGGATGGATTCTTTCGGAGGCAGACGGCCACCAGAGAACCCGTCAATGAAGATTTGACCGCCGTTGGGACCAACTGAGGGTCCCGCGAGGGCCTGCAATGCGGCAGCGAGTTCATCGGGGTCGTCAGGCAACGCATCCAGGTCCTTGCCGGTAATCAGAGTTTGATTGGCATTGTTGCTGGCATCGGTGCTAAGCGGTGTCTCAGCGGCAACTGTTACCTTCTGTTCTTCAATCGTCACGTTCAGCGTGAAATCCAAAGCCCGTCGCTGGCCTGCTGCCAGGTCAACCTCTGTTTCGTCTGACGGGGCAAACCCGGGTGCGGTCACCAACACGACGTATTTACCGGGCGCAAGCCCGCCCAAACTGTAGAGACCATCCCCGTTCGTTACCGTGGTTTTTGCCGCTCCACTACTATCGATGACTGTCACGCTAGCTCCCACGATGGAAGCCCCGAGTTCGTCTTTAACTGTCCCGCGTAATGCTCCTTTACTCTGCTGCGCAAATCCGCAAACTACCGAAAAGACGAGGACGATGCCGACCAGCAGGCTTTGTGGTAAGAGGTTGCTAAGACTTTTCATAATTAAACTCTGGCGAAAACCATGATTTACGCGAGAAGGCTCTCTCGCCAACGACTATGGCAAGCCGATGCCGAATTGAATACCTGACCCTAACCCTGCGGATGGATTGGGAGCCGTCTGCCCGCCAGGTTGCGTCTGTTGTCTTGCCGCCATCATATTTAGGAGCGCATCGGCTCCGGATACGAGAGTGATTGCCGTCAGCCGAGCGGGATCGGCACCCCTCGTGCTTGAAACAATAATTGTGTCTCCGACCTTAACGTCCGCCAGAGCTATCGTTGGCAGCCGTTCCAGCATTTCCTGAATGTTCCCGCCGCCTCCACCTCGCATGCCACCTCCGCCCGCACCGCCCGGGCCGCGCGGACCGCCACCGCCTGCCCTTTGAGGCCTGTCGCCTGGCTGGGTCTGGCTTGGCTCTGGAGTTTGACCGGCGGTCGCACCGCCGGGCGCTGCCCCAGGCCCGCGACCGAACATCATGCCGCCCGATTCAAACTTACGGAGTACCGCATCATTCTTGACGATAATCGTCAGTGGCTGCTTCGTCTGCATGTCATTAATCTTGATTTCACCTGTAGTTGGATCGACCGCTGTCACCGCACCGGCAACAGTACGAAACGATCCGGTAACGATCTTGTCAGGAGAAAAACGGGTTCCATCTGTGCTGCGTTCGCCTAATGCACGAAGCTGGTCGCCTACTTTGACCTCGTCGAAAGTGCCTGTTTTTGCGTCGCTAAACTTGATCGAATCGGGTGCGTAGCGTTTGATATCAACTTTGTCACTTACCGGAATAACTACCGATTGGGTGCCCCCCATGGAGCGACTTGAGATGGTGACCTCTTTAGTTGCCGGATTCACCCCTGCCACGACGCCAAGTATTCCACGCCTGCGCCATTCCGCTCGCTCTGCCTCCTGCTGCTTAGCGAGGTCGGCTTTAGTCATCACAATCACAGCTGCAGCCGGCACGGTTTTGCGATCCTCTGAAACTTTACCGCGCGCCCACACGCGGTCACCCTCGCTTACTTCAGTAAACGCTATTTTGACAGCGTTGCTCAACGTCTTCTCGCCCGGCGCGAGACGCATGAACGCTGTCTTGTCGCTCAGCGTTAAGGTAACAACGGAGCCTGCATCGGTCTTGAGCACCAGTTGTTTGGCTGCGCCATCAATCGCTTTTACCTCGCCGATGGCTGAATTAGGAGTAATGGCCGGATCGGTCTGTTGCGAGGCATTGGGTTGAGGCGCTTGCGCGTTGGCGCTAACGCAGGTGATTACCGCAAATAATACCAGCGCGACTATATGTAAAGGCGCTCTCATAATTCCCCCTGTTTTCATATTAGCAAACACCGCGGCTGGTTAGATTAGGACAAACCTGATTAGGACAAACTTGGATTTAGCGAATAGAAACCGAGCAAAACCCTATTTTTGTTTACGCACGAGCCACAGCGAATGTTCTAAATAAGTTGGTCTCCAAATGCCCGAATCGAGCAATCTCCACACGATTTCACTTGTGCTGTTTCCAAAAGTTGCACAAATACCCTTCCGGATCGAAACCGGAAAGGCTTAGGATGCATCAGGAGGCGATTTTGTCGAAGTTTCTTCCGAAGCGAGAGGTCAGGCTTGCTGAGGTCGTACCCAACCACGAGAGCGAGCTGTGAGGGCCAGACCGAGGCTGGTAACGATAATGCCCGCAAAAACGAAGGGCCAGACATAAGGCAGCGAAGAGAGCGCAATCCAAAAAGACGTCCCCAACAGCAAGGCGACCGACTCAGAGTTCTTGCCGAAAGGCAGGCATTTACGTTGTAACCACCGTCCTGTGGCCGCATAAATAATAACTCGTCCAAAAAGACCAGCACTAACTATCAGCAGGATGGCCAGCAAACCAATGACGGCGCTTAGGGCTGTGGGAAGATAATGCAAACTAAAGGGGACACCGGCGCCGATTATTCCCGCGCCGACAAAACCTATTATCGCCACGCGAAAAGTGGTGAGTTGAAGCCGGGCTATTCCCTTGCTTATCGTTTCCGGCATCGCCGCCGTTAGAGCCAGCGATACGACAAACCAGAACAGTATGGCCAGGATGCGGAGACCAATATAGCCTGCCGACCAGTGCGGCGTAACCATTTCTGTCGGGTTTCTCAGCAGGTTGCGCAACTCTTGCTCATAACCGACATACATTATTGTGGTGCTGGAAGCGTTACGATTCGGCGTCTGGTCGCCATGTCGATAGGCGCCGCCAATAACAATAACATCGCCCCCAATCCGCGAACCATCGAGTTGAATGACTGATCCGCCAATCGCGGCAACGTCACCTTCTACCGTCCCCTGTACGATGACATCACCTCCCAACGCAATGGCGCCATTCTTAACAGTCCCGTTAATCTTGATTGAGCGGCCCATACCATACGCTATCGTGTCGCTCACGCCCTCTACCAAGTAAGGGTCCTCTCCTGGAGAATCAGTGGTTACTTGCGCTTTAATCGCCACGCACATGGTCAAAATCAAAAGCAACAACCCGCTCGCTCCAACAAATGGGCGCAGCGAAAAATGATCGCACCCACGAAGAACAGATTCGTTCAGAGTTAATACCGAAGTCATAACCAGGCTTACACGTGTGCTGCTACTCGAAAAGGCAACTTTCGTTATTGCGGTGATAGCTGGAAATCAAAAGTGAGAGCAGTACCACGGCGAGGGCAAGAAAAAGCGCAGCCAGACCTGCGAAGCTCGACTCTGGAATAAGCCCGCCGCTGACAACACGCGAGATCACAGTCAAACCAACCGCGGCGTCGTGCAATGTTGACCAGAGGAATCCAAAAGCTCCCAGGACTTTTTTAACTATTTCCCAGCCGCTGAAATATAAGGCCTTGCTCGCCGCCGCACCCAACAAGGCAAAGGCAGCAAGCGCGAGAATCAGACAAAATCGCAACGCTCGTCTGTGCTCGATACCATCACGCACACCCCTCATGTCGCTTTCCGCGCGAGTAGCTACAATCTGCGCGAAATTTTGGGGAAGAGGAAGATCAGGAGCTTGAGCCAGCGCCGAATCCAACTCATAAATAAAGAGTCGCCGTGCGTTCAATTCCGCACTGCAAACCGAACAACGCCCGACATGCTCCTCGAAGAGTGAGCTGGAAAGGGCGTCAAGTTCGCCCTCGAGATAGGCGGCAGTCTGTTCTCTTTGACATTCATGCTGCTGCTTCATAACTATTCTGCTGGCGAGGCCTCACATACCCGAGATTCCGCGTTCGACGAACTGCTGTCTCATCATCTCCCGCGCTCGGAATAAACGATTCTTAACTGTTCCCAAAGGTAAGCCAGTGACCTCCACGATCTCTTCATATGTGAGATCTTGGGAATGTCGCAGAACAATCAATTCCCGGTATGCAGTGGGAAGGGAACGCACTACCAATTCGATCGCCACTCTCCGCTCTTTTCTTTCACTTTCCTGCTCCGGACTCAGGCTGCCGCTCTCAATAGGCAACTCATATTGATCACCTTCTATTCCTTTGCAGATGGAACGCTCTCGCCCCGCGTTCCTGCGAAGATGATCGACTGCCGCGTTGTGAGCGATTTTGTAAATCCACGTCGAGAACTTGAACTCCGAACGGTAACGCGAGAGCGAACCGTAGACCTTGATGAAAATCTCCTGAGTTAAATCAAGGGCGGATTCATAGTCGCCAACCACACGGTAAACATATGCTGCGATTGGACGCTGATATCGCCTGACCAGTTCTTCGAAACTACCTTCAAGGCCATTTGCAGCGGTTGCGACTAACTCGGGGTCGGTCGCGGAGTTAAACTCCTTAAAAAAGACGGAGGATTCACTGATGCTCATAATGCTCGGGTGTTACGTTTGCGAAAACAAGAATGTTTCAAAACCCCATTTGGTCTGTGGCGTCTGGAGCCGCGGGACACCCTTCAGATCGGCCCCCAATCAGTCTCTCTACCGCCGTTTGCGCTAAGCCTTCCAGGATAGCGTAGCCAGTCCGGCTGGCGCCGCGATCGCATCAAAGCTAATTTCGTTGGTGGGAAGCTCCAGTCCAAGATCTCCAGGTTGAAGCGGGCGCAAGTCTCCTCCTAACGTTTCGTTGACAATTTCCCTTACCCGCTCTTTGCCGAATCCATTGCCAACCACGAGGAGACCCGAAAGCAGTTGGCCTGGTTGGGCGAGATCCGCCCCACGGCGATCGCGATAGAAAAGCAACAGGCGATAAAACTCATCTTCTCGTTCCAGCGGATCACACGAGACCGTGCGCAATATGAACGGTTGCCCTCCCCGAAACACCACGGCGGTGAACGCTTCCTCCGACGAACTCACCAGCAGCAAGTCGCCCTTGTATCCATTACCTGTCAGCCATTGTGCTTCGCCCATATGGCGGGGAAGAATCAGACCCGCACGCCACCCAAGCGAACTCAAGAGACTCTCATACTCGTTGAGGACCGAGATTCTCGTGGCAATGACAAGGTAGCGATCTCGTCCTTGTGCGTCCTTAGCCAGACGCTCGCGGGAAATAGAGAGTTCCTCCACTGGAACGGCAAAGCCGCGGTCCATCTTCCATGCCAGGACTTCCTCTAACTCACTTTGGGAACCAGGTTGCGTATCGAGAGTAAGGATCAAGCTCCGAGTGGTGGCCTCAGGCAAGGTGACGGACCATTTCTTCTGGCCCCGCAGCCCGGCACTGATCGCTAAGTCAGACAGGATGGCCGTCAGTTCAGATCCGTCAGCTATGTTGGCCTCATCGAAACTTGGTCGGATGAGGGATTCGGCAATCTCAACGGTTGCCGCGCGGCGCAAATTGGAGCTATTCTTTCGGCCGCGACCCAGATCAACAATTGAGGCCCTACCCTTTTCCAGACCCAGCGCGGTGGTTGGGTACCAGGGCTTTATGAGCTTTGAGAGAGGATTGGGCACGTTGAATTTTCGAGTTTTGATTTTTGATTTTTGATTCCCTATGCTTCGTGGTCAACGAAAACTATTCTGGAATGACCACTCAGCGAAGACTGTGGAGCTCAACCCCTACAATCAAAAATCAGAAATCAAAAATCTTCTTTACCATTCAGAATAGGGCGTGCCTTCAGAAGAAATATCGGCTGATGCGCTGTGGATATCGGTAACGCCTTGCTCTCCTGAGGTTGAGTTGGGATCATCGCCTGTAACAATGCTCCAATCCTTCTGACCCGTGACTGGATCTACCGGAATCTCACGCATATATCGAGCGGCAACAAGCTCGTCAAGCGACTGAGGCAGTTTACCTTTGTCGGCAGCGTATTGGTCCAGTAAAGAGCGCATCTTGTGTAGATCGTCCCGCAGTACTGCCTCGCGCGAATGCATGATCGTCTTTTGATATTGGGGCAAGGCAATGGCAGCCAGAATTATGATCACCGTAATCACAATCATTAGCTCAAGCAGTGTAAACCCGCGGAAAGAAGGAGGCAGACGGCAGGAGGCAGTAGGCAGGACAAAAGATCGGGCCCGTCTCTTCGAGCAACCTTCTGCCTCCTGCCTTCTGCCTCCTGCCTCCTGCTTTTTACCAGTCACTATACTTCTCTCCATTAAGCGCGGTTTCTTTGGATTTCGAACGCACATCGAAGACGTTTTCACCACCCCATGAGCCAGCGTCAGATGCATCGTAACAGGAGCGCAGATCCCAATCGGCTTTCCCGGTGATTGGATCGATGGGAATCGCGCGAAGATAGATTTTCTTCTTTGTCGACAATTCGCCCTTGCCAACGTCAGTGGCATTTACGCCCTGCACACCGGCGCCCGTGGGATTTCCGCCACGCGGTATAACATTCACGCCGCTGACAAGTGTGTCCAGGTCCGGCGGGTAACGATCCGGGTTGTCGACCCCGAATATCGTGGGGTCGCTAATTACGACTCTGCTGCGCGGATCAGGGAGAACGGGTTGCACCTGTCCACCTTGAACCCCGCCTAGCCCGCCGCCTGGCCCGCCTCCAAGCCCTCCAGATACGAGCGGCATCCCCACGGTATCGCGGCGAAACTCGTCGATCGCCAGGCGCATCTGCCTGAGGGAATCGCGCAACTGTTGTTCTCTCTGCCGCTTAACCGAAACTTTGATTAAGGGAATCACCCCCATGGTAAGAATGGTCATCACTGTGATGGTCATGACCAGCTCGATGAGTGTGAAGCCGCGTTGCCGGGAAGACGATCCGGACACTTCACGCGTGGCAGGGTATGACGACCGCAGGTGTGACAGAGTTACGCGGCGACCAGCAAGCTCAACCGCCTTGACTGTATCGCCGCGTCCCTGGGTTTCCGCGTCCTGCTGTTTTCGGTAAGGCATTTACTACTTCACTATCGTGCGAACCTGAGACAAATTGAGTAAGACCTCACCTGAATCAGTCGCAACGAGGTGCATGGTTTCTTTGTTAAGAGCGAATTCGGCATCACCCGCAGCAATAGCTTCTACTTCGATGAAGACCAGAATTCCCGAGCCTGTGATTGGGGCAGCACCATTTGCAGCCGAGATTGAAATTAAACATACTCCGCTGGGATCGATAGATTCTGTCAGCATCGGCGTTTTCGCTCCCAGGAAAAGACTCCCGGCCGACACTCCCAGCACATTCACAACCTTGGGATTAAATCTGAGGCCGAGTACTGCCAGATTAAACTGAAGATCGGAGGTCAGCTGAATCGCGAAACGTCTTTTCTCACCAACCTTTAACACTGACGAGGGTGTTATGCTCAACTGCGCGACCCTTGATCCATTTCGCGACGTGCTTGCGGTCGCATCAATTGGCCGGGGTAAGCTTGTCAGAACGGCATTCTGTGTGCCTGCCACTCCCGAATTGATGGCAGCAAGTTCCGTCGCCGAACGATTGCTGACCAGGGACTTCGGAGCTGGCACGTAGGCGGGCAACTCCTCAACGGAATTCTGCGGCTTCACGCTCTTCGCCGCGGTTGTTTGAGCTGCGGTGTTCTGAGTGTTCTGCGCCTCTGTCTTCGGAGCTACTGCTTGAGCGGTAGCGCCTGCCCCTACTCCGGAAGACGGTTGCGAGTTGCGCGCAACTTCCGAAGCCCTCGCCGGTGGTCCAAATGGAGCGGGCTCAACGTCGGGCAGCCTGACAACAGCGTTTCGCGGAAGCCGCCGCGCAGCAGCTAAATTATCTTCGCGATCTGACTCGATAATCATAGCTTCAAGAGACCCGGTGGTGGGTGATTGCAGCGTGCCGCTCGGACGCATCTCCTCGTCACGCGGTGTCACATTCGGGGCGCGAAGCACGCGCGGCGTAACCGCGATCACGATATCCACCCGGCGATTGTCTCGAGTTGGCGAGGTAAATAACCGACCCAAAACTGGAATAAGACCCAGCAACGGCAGTCCGCGGCGTCCATTGGTCTGCACGTCTGTCGCAACACTCGCAAGCATCATCGTGCGATTGTTTTGAACGCGGGCGGTTCCGGTAATCATCCGCTCGGTAAAGGTTGGTGTCAAAGTGCTGGCGCCGAGCACGTCCTTCGACTCGATCGACATCTTTACCTGAACGTCTAAGTTCGTAAAAACCTGGGGCGTAAACTTCAAAGTCAACCCTGTCGGCTCGTAGTTGATTACCGGAAAGCCACCACTGCCGAAAGGCTGGCCTGTTTGCGGTTGACCCGTTTGGACGCCGAACGGAAAGGCCTGCGCGGTCTGCACGGGAACGCGCTGGCCGATGCGGGCGGTTGATTCCTCACCATTAAATGCATGCACCTGTGTTGAGGCAATCAGTCTAGTGTTGTCTTTGCTCTGGAACGCGGTAAACACTGACGGTGGAATAATCAAAGCCGCCGCGGCCGCCGTGGGCGCGCCACCAATAATGCTGGCGATGTTTACGCCTGTTTGAGCGCTGTTGAGAGCAGCAGGACCGACCGGAAGAGCCAGACCCGGCGAGCCACCCAGGTTAAAGATCCCTCCACTTCCAATCTGATTACCAAACTGCAATAAATCGCTTTTCGACACCTCATAGATACTGACGTCCATGACAACTTCCGCGCGATCTTTGTCGATGCTCGAAAGCAGCTCGCCAATCAGTCGAACATTTTCGGCCGTGTCGCGAACAGTAAGACTGTTAGTCGCGTCATCGGGAACGACGATCGTTTGCGGGCGGCCTACGGACGGTGGGATCGCCTGTTGTATCAGCTGCCGGGCATCGCTCGGCTTCATATTCGAGAGGAAGAAAGTTCTCAGCACAAGCTGCTGGTACTGCGGGCGTCGTGTCTGATCGGCAACAAGAATTGTTCGGCGACTCAGTTTTTGAAAAAACAAACCTTCCTGCAGAAAGATGTAGTCAAGAGCCTGAGCTGTCGTGACATCACGCAGGTTAATGTCGATAGTGCGCGGCTGGGCAAACGATTGCCGATCAAAGACCACATTGAGTTGGAGCTGTTCCGCGAGACTGCGGACGAATCCCTTGAGA
>JBPCIQ010000097.1:0-22644 GCA_051006135.1 Pyrinomonadaceae bacterium
TGTCCGCAGACTAGAATGAATTTCGCCCTGTTCGCGTGGAGATGTGGCCGAGTGGCTGAAGGCGGCGGTTTGCTAAACCGTTAAGGGTCAAAAGCCCTTCACAGGTTCGAATCCTGTCATCTCCGCCAGAAAACCCTGACGAGTGACAAGTGACGAGTGACAAGTAAAAACGGCTTGTCTAACCTGTCGCTTGTCACTCGTCGCTCTTTTGGCCGGCTTAGCTTCGTGATAAGTATTGGTTCGTAGTTCTTTCTTCTCACATCGTGAGCAGCGTCACTTGTTACGGTCCCTATGATACGCGTCCGATTCGCCCCATCACCAACCGGCTACCTGCATATTGGCGCGGCCCGCTCAGCCCTATTCAACTGGCTTTTCGCGCGCAAGATGGGCGGCAAATTCCTATTGCGCATCGAAGATACTGACTTGCAGCGCTCCACCCAGGAGTCTACGCGATCGATCATCGAAGGTCTTGAGTGGCTTGGGCTCGACTATGATGAGGAGATCGTTTTTCAGTCAGATAATGCCCCCAAGCACAGAGCTGCCGCCCATAAGCTTGTCGAGGAAGGAAAAGCCTATCGTGATTTCACTCCAAAAGAACAGCGCGACGACGAGACCGTAAAGCAGGGGATCGCGGAACGCGCTCGCGCCCACGCCGTCGAAGGCGTCGATCATCGCCACAATCCTTATCGCGATCTCTCGCAAGAGGAGTCAGACCGGCGCGCGAAAGCAGGTGAGCCATTCGCGGTGCGCTTGAAGATTTCACGCGAAGGCAAGTCACGTTTTGAGGACATTGTCTATGGCGTGCAGGAACGCGACCATTCAGAGATTGAAGATCTCGTGCTGCTGAGATCAGATGGCCATCCGCTCTACAACCTTTCGGTTGTGATCGATGATATCGAGATTGGCATCACACATGTAATCCGCGGACAGGACCATTTGACCAACACGCACAAGCAGGCACTGCTTTACGAAGCTCTAAACACCAAGGCCCCGCAATTTGCTCACCTGCCCCTGATCCTGGCGCCAAACAAGGGCAAGCTCTCCAAACGCAAACACGGCGAGGTTGTGTCATTAACCACTTATCGCGACCGCGGATTCGTGCCTGCGGCGTTTCGTAATTTTCTGGCGTTGCTTGGCTGGTCCCCTCCTGAGACAAAAGAGATAATGGCGCTGGAGGAACTCACCAAAGAGTTTTCGCTCGAAGGCATTGGCCGCGCCAACGCAGTTTTCAATTTTCAGGAGCACGATCCATGCCATTGGACCGACGACAAAGCGCTTTGGATGAATGCGGAATACATCCGGACCATGCCAGTCGAGGATTTGTTGCCAATGGTAAAAGTCGAGCTGAGGGCAAATAAACTCTGGCGTGAGGAGTATGACGACGAAGATCACGGTTGGTTCACCAGGGCTGTGGACCTAATTCGTCAACGCTTTCATACTCTCAAGGACTTTTCTACCCAGGGGCGCGCTTATTTTTCTGACGATTTCGATTTCGAAGAAGGCGCGGTCAACAAGAACCTCAAGAAAGAGCCACGCCTGAAAGAGCTATCGCCTGCGCTCGCGGATCGAATGGCTCAGGTTGATCCTTTCACAGCCGAAACGGCTGAGAAGGCACTGCGAGAGTTTGCTGATGAGCAAGGCGTCAAACCGGGGCTATTGATCAACGCATCCCGCACAATGTTAACCGGCCAGGCCGTCGGCCCCTCAATGTTTGAGGTGTTCGAGATCCTTGGTCGAGAGCGGTCAGTCGAGAGACTGCGCAGCGGAGTACCATGGTTTGACGCGATGAATGCGCTGGGAGACGTTTGAAAAAACCGGCGCTTGTTTTGAAAACAGAGTCGTGCGTCGCGAATCGCAGATTCGAGGCATCCTTGAAAGTGAGGTCGAGATCATGATCATCAGAATCGTTCTTGTCGTTTCTCTTGCGCTAGTAGTTTCAAACGTGGCCGTTGGCCAAAATACAAGCTCATCAACTACTGCTCGACCTCGAACAACGACCAACAGCACCAGTAGCCGACCTTCTGACTCCCAAACAAGCACCGACACTCAGAAACCCACGCCAACATCACCCGCAGCGCAACGTTCGCCAGTCAAGCCAGTGGTCATTGTTAAGCAAGCACCCGGATCTGACGGTGTCCTGGGCGCTTTCGAAGCGTTATTGAAGGGGATCCGTAAAGCAGATGTGGCGACTGTCACTGGTATCTATTGGAATTCGCCCCGGCTCGTTCTCTTCAACAACAATGGAACAGTGACAAAAGGTTGGCCACAGATGCGCCAGAATCGCGAGAGTTCATACCCCGACCTGAAGGATGTAAAACTTGAAGTCAAGGATGTGTCGGTAACGATGCTCGGCAGCGACGGGGCACTCGTGAGTTGCTTGTGGACACAATCCCAGAATTTCAAAGGCACGCCGGAAACGGCCTCCGGCCGAATGACTTTAGTGTTCAGGCGGGTTGGTAAGGATTGGAAGGTTGTGCACCTGCACACATCGCCAGACAAACCAGATCCGTCGCGGGTGTTGCCCTCAGAGGCAACGCCGCTGCCTTCGCCCTCTCCAACTCCGTCGCCTTCGCCAACTCCGTCGCCACCTCCTTCGGGGCCTGTTTCCATGTAAGTGCTCGTCGTTTGCTTGTGATTCCTATTGCCTTTTCACGGAAAAGAAAGAAGCCGTCCACGATTGTTTCGTGAACGGCTTCCGGTGAACTGTTGGGATTGGCCTGTGGACTAACCGTGTGCTTGCCTAAGGGCCAGCACTAAGCAGTGAGACGACTGAACCTTAATCCTAACAATCTTGATCAGGGTTCAGAGGTCAGGCCGCAGCCACCTCACTGTGATAAGAACTCATATGTTTTTGATCACCTCCTTTTCAGTGTTGACAGAATAATAAAATAGGTGGAATCCAGACGTCAATCATTTTTTCTTTTGGCCGGTTAGTGACCTTATTTAGATTTGTATTAGTTCGTCCGCTTGTGACTTTTTTCCAAGTTATTCTTTTCTAAGCTATTCAAGGACATGATGAATAGGCTTTACTTCGGACTCCGGTGAAATGCCAGTCGTCCTTGCGTGTAAACCATCTCAGCGTGCTCAATACCGAAGAAGTACGCGATCTCGCGATAGTCGTCGCAATTGTGGATCACAAAGTCCGCGAGCTTTCCCGGTTCGAGTGAGCCAATTCTTTCCCCACGCCCCAGACTAAAGGCACCGTTGATTGTCGCCGCCGTGATCGCTTCGGCGGGAGTCATTCTCATCTGGGTCGAGGCTAGCGAAAGAACTGTCGGCATGGAGGGTGTGGGCGACGAACCGGGATTGAAGTCTGTCGCAAGCACGACGGCGAGGCCGGCATCGATCATCTCCCGCGCCGCTGGATAGCGATTGGAACCAAGCGCATACACAGAGCCAGGCAAAAGAACGGGTTGCACTCCTGCTGATTTCAAAGCTGCGATTCCCTCGCCGTCTGTGTGTTCCAAGTGGTCGGCGGTCACCGTTTTCAGTTCGGCGGCCAATTTTGCTCCGCCTGATCGCGACAATTGGTCAGCGTGAATTCGCAAGCCAAGACCCAGGCGACGCGCTGCCAGGAGTATTCTCCGAGCTTCGTCAGTGGTGAAGACGTTCGTCTCGCAGAAGACGTCGCAGAATGCCGCGAGTTGCTGTTCTGCAACGCTTGGCAGCATTTCTTCAATCACCAGCGTAACGTACTGGTCGCGCCGCTCCGCGTACGCGTTGGGAATGTCATGGGCCCCGAGAAATGTCGGCACGTATCGCAAAGGCGTCAATTCGCCCAGGCTCTTAATCGCGCGCAATATCTTGAGTTCGTCTTCAACCGTTAGGCCGTATCCGGATTTGGCTTCTACGGTCGTCGTGCCACTGCGCAGGAACCAGTCAGCATAACGCATCCCGGCTTTGATCAATTCCTCGAGGGTTGCGGCTCGCGTTGCTCGTACTGTTGATTTAATGCCGCCGCCACGCGCGGCGATCGCCTGGTAAGTTACTCCAGCTGCACGCTCTTCGAATTCATCAGCGCGCGTGCCCGCGAAAACAGGATGCGTATGAGCATCAACAAAGCCCGGTAGAACTACGCGACCTCCCGCATCGACCACTTCGCTGTCGGCGCTAATAAGAGGTTCAATCTCCTTCCGAGAACCAACCCTTTCGATCTGCTCGCCGTTAACGAGTAGCGCAGCGTCTTCGATAATTGAAAGATCGCGCATCTCCGCATCGACGCGTGGTCGCGCAGGGCCTGCGAGCGTGACAAGCTGTTTACAGTTGATTACCGCAAGCATTGATTTCAATCGTCAAGAAAGGCTGTAGCGTCGTTTAGGGCTGCGTTGATACAAGGCAAGCGTAATTCAACTTAAAAAAGACCTGGAAGGATTAGGACGCGGCACTCGACGTGTGATCTTGAACGATCTTCCAGCCTTGTTTGGTCTTTCGGAAAATCAGCGTGAACCGGCCGTGGGGCTCATCATTCGCTCGCTGCAAATGCCAGCGACCAATCATTACGGCCGCATCTTTGCTCACAACCGTAACCTCCAGATCGGAAAACGTGAGCGTACCCATCTTCTCGCGCGAGTTGTAGTTCTTCTGGTAGCGGTCGTGCACCGTTTGCCAGCCGCGCGTGATGTTGTCGCCTGACACAAGAATCGTATTGGGCGAACGAGCGTAACCATCCATGTAGCCTCCGATGTCTCCGCGGTTCCAGGCATCCTTCTGTGCCTCGACTACGGCGCGCACAGCGGCGATGATTTGTGCATCACGCTTGGATTTGGGTTTGGTATGTTGAGTAGTTTGCGCTTGTCCCCAACATACCGGGACGCTAGTTACAAATAAGGTGGCGACGATTAGAAGAAAGAAGTTGCGCTTCATGGAGGTTGCCTTTAGGTTAATTTGGCTGTGGTGCTAGCCAGACGTTTATCGAAAGTATTGTTTAGAAATATCGATAATGCCCTGTAATTTTCCAGGAGAATAATACGTCCTCAACTCGTGCGCCCGCTCCGATGTTGTGCGCATCGAGATAGCCGTTTTGATTCTCGGACCACGAATTCACTACAAGTCCAATGTGATCGAGTCCATTGCCCAGGTCCCAGGCCACGATGTCTCCTGGCAGGTAGGCTTCCCGGTCGGTAGTAATCGGCAAACTCTTACCTTGACGCTCAAAGTAAGTCATTAGATTCAAGACACGGCGATGATCAATGTTGGGGTCGCGACCGTTTGCACCCCATTTTTTTGGATAATTAGGCCAGGCTCGGCCCATGTCGTCATGAATCTCCTTCTGCAAGTCGATACCTGCCTTGCGAAAACTGCGCACAACTACGTCAGAGCAGACACCCGTTTCAATCGGCACATCCCCTCCAGGATAGGCGATTCGAACGTAGGAAGGATCGTAACCAGTAGTCATCTTCGTTTGCTCGACGGCACTTTCGACGAGCTTGCGAAGTTGCGGGGAAACGGTGGCCGGGAAAGGTTTCAGTGTGGAAACCGATTTTTGTGTTTCCGCCTGTTGTGGCTGGAACTGCCGTTGACAGCTAGCGGAAAAAGCGAAGGCCACGCACAGTGCACCAAAGAACAACCGATGCAAGGCGAATTCTTTATCCATTCATGCGCCTCTGTAGCCACTCGTGCACATCTGAACGCATAGCAGGAACGAGTTCGTGACCGGCATCATAACTCCTCGCCACGACATCTGCTGCACTGCTTCGTAGTCGTTGCGCGTAGTCGGCGACACGAGCCGGAGGGTAAAACTCATCGCTTGTCCCCGAAAGATGGAATACCGAAGCTGCGGTCGTTTTGTAGAGCTCGCTCGTCTCCAGGTCGCCTGGTAGACCGCCGCAGATACCAATAACACCGCGAAGTATCCCAGGGTGTGTAAAAGCAAAACGGTAATTGAGCGCGCACGACTGGGAGAAGCCCAGGAGAAAAACCTTCTCCCGATCAGCAATTCCACGGCTGATGAGTTCGTCGATCAGGTCTATTAGCGCTTGGTGATGGACTGCAACAGATTCCTCCGGATGAAAGTTAGTCAACCAACCAAAGCCAAATCGCAATGGACCACCCGGCTCTTTCGGCTCCTTCATATGTTGATGGAAGCCCTGCAGCGAAACAATTGCGAACTCGTCAGGCGCCATCTGCCGAGCTTCGCGCATCATGTGCCGCTTACTAGCCCCGTAGCCATGCAGGGCGATGAGTAGAGGTGCCGGCCGGGTTTCAGGAAGACCAAGATCGTAATAGAGCTTAATCTCCGCTGAAAGGCCGCTCTCAATTTCTTTGCTGTCGTTTGGGAAGCTCATTTGTGGCTCAGGTTTAGTGTTCCGGCAATTCGTAGATTCGTCAACCTGTCGACCGGGCTGCTAGCGGGTCAGTTTATAGTAGCGGGTAATGCCTCGTTGCATTCGATCGCTATGGAAGTTACGATGTTTTTTCACTCGGCGAGGACAAGTCAACTAATCAATGGGAGGAGCGACCAATGAAGTTTCCCGGTGGATTCAATATCCAGCAGATGATGAAGCAGGCGCAATCAATGCAGGAGAAGATGTCAAAAGAGATGGAAGAAATGCGCGTCGAGGCTTCGGCTGGCGGCGGCGTTGTCACTGTAGCGATGAAGGGCAACCACGAGATACTGTCATTGAAGGTCGATCCCGAAGCGGGCAAAGAGGGCGACGTTGAGATGCTTCAAGACATGATCTTGGCTGCAATAAACGAAGCCAACCGCAAGGTCGACGAAGCGATGAAGGGCAAGTTGGGTGGGATGCTGCCACCCGGGCTTGGAGGACTGTTGGGGTGAATGCCTGCCGATGCTAGAATACGCTGAACCAGTAACAAAACTCATCGACGAATTGAGGCGCTTGCCCAGCATCGGTCACAAGTCTGCGCAGCGTTTGGCTTTTCACCTGATGCGCACACCCGAGGCCGAGGTTGAGCGGCTGATCACGGCCCTGCGCGAAGTGAAAAAGAGAATCATTCTCTGCTCCGTCTGCAATAACCTAACCGAAATCGATCCCTGCCGCTTCTGCGAGTCAACATCGCGTGATCATTCCGTCATTTGCGTGGTTGAAGAACCTCATAGTCTCGTAGCCGTGGAAAAAACCCGAAGCTTCAAAGGCCTCTATCACGTGTTACACGGCAGCCTTTCCCCCGTGCGTAACATTGGTCCCAACGAACTGCGTCTCGCAAATCTGCTTCCGCGTTTCAAGCCCGAGAACAATGGTGGAGTCGAAGTACGCGAGGTAATTCTTGCGACCAACCCAACTACGGAAGGCGAAGCCACCGCGAATTACATCGGCCGCTTATTGAAACCGCTGGGATTGCGTGTAACACGAATCGCTATGGGAATGCCGGTGGGCGGCGACATTGAGTACGTGGACGAAGTCACGATGGATAAGGCGCTGGCGAATCGCCACGAGATCTGACCACCACCTGACCTTCTTCACGGTTGCGATTCAGCGTGGGCCTTTTTCTTTCATGTTTGGCCATTGCGTCCTTCACTGATTTGCCGCTCGACGACATTGATTAGAGCACTCAATCTTTCATCGGTCGCTTTGCCAATCTCGCGCAACTCCCCGATCTCACGTTCATGTATCTGAGCAATAGCTAACAGCGCCCGGATGCTTTCCTCGGTGCGCGACCATCGCTCATCCCCCTTGGCCCATCGTTCATCCGCCTTGGCCGACCTTTCCTCGTACTGCGCTTGCTGCTCGACAATGAAGGCCATTTGCCTTTCCATGCGCTCTCGCCAGTCTTCGCTCATTCTCTTCCTTTCGGTTGATTGTTCCTTTTCTAACTAACTTCCATTAGCTTTTGGGTCAAAAACGAACGTGCTCAACCGGCGCGTCTTTTTCGCAATCACCGCATGACTCGCCGTCGTCATACATGTGGGCGTCAAATTCTACCAACGACATTATTGGCACGTCTTCCAGTTTGTCCGGCGCCGAAGTGAAACGCACGATGGCGCCGCAGCCGATTACGGTCGCTCCCAGCTCCTTAACCAGCCCTGTAGTTTCCTCAATAGCGTGGCCGCTACGGATAATGTCATCCACGATGATGCAGGGATTCACTTCTCCCTGATTCACGTACTGCCGGAACATGCGTTTCCCATCCGCTTCTTTCTCAGCCCAGTAGATCTGCTCCGCGCTCAGCGCATCGCGCACTCCAAAAGCGACTGGAATGCCGCCGGAACTAGGGCTGATCACGGCGATCTTTGGTAACTGACTCGAGATGTCTCGTTCAAGCCGGAATTTTCTGCTCAACGCGACGGCCAGGACGCGTGCAGTGTCGTAGTACCGGAACGCGAGCGGCATCTGAAAATAGTGAGGCGAATGTTTACCGTTGGGATAAACAAAGTGACCTTCACGAAAAGCGCCGGTGCGCTTCAGCATCTGCAATACAGTGTCAGGCGAAGGAATTAGTGAAACCATCTCAATCTCCGTGATACGTGATAAGTGATGAGTCATGAGTGATGAGTACTGAGTGAAACCCGTCAGAGCAAAACCCCTGAGAAAACGTTTCAGGTCTTACTCATTACTCATCACTGATATCACTGATGACTCATCACCGCTTTTGAATGCGCCCAGCATACATCAATCCGGCCGCTTTGCTCTATGATTGAGCGCGTGTTTTATCAGTAGTCGCTGATCTTCCGGCAACCCTTCAGGTAAAGAATCTGGTGAGAACCAGCTCGCTTTTCTTATTTCGACACTTTGTGGCAAAGCGGATCCTTTTGGATGACAACGAAAAACGATTTCGATCTGCTGCGGTCTTTTAAAGGCACGGGCCGTAACAACCTCGGCGCCCTCCAACTCGAGACCCACCTCTTCGCGCAACTCGCGTCTTACGCCTTCCTCTGGCTGCTCACCTGCTTCAATAAAACCTCCGGGAATACCCCAACCAGTTCCAGGGCGAAAACGGTGCTTGAGCAAGAGCACGCGCCCTCCACCGTCAACAACTATGGCCGCAGCGGTGACCGTGAAACTTGGGTGAGTTGCGCGCATGGTGAAACGGCGCAGCCCGCCGGGGACGCGACGCCAGATTGCTCCCAGAAGATCTTTCAGCATTTGCTGCCAGCTTAGCACGAAGCGAGGGACGGGGAGTTCTTACCACCTTGATTGACTGAGCTTTCGCTGAGTCTGTAAGATTCGAAGCTGAAATACCAAATCCAAAGAGTTCTGACGAAAATTCAAAAGAAATGTCAGCAACCGTCACCGACCCACCTTCGAACGAAGTCACAACCGCAACAAGCGCTCAAGTACCCAAGCGTATCACCAACGCGCAGACCGTCTGCAACGAGAGAAACGCGAAGGGCAAACTCTGTAATGGGCACTTGAAGCAGTTGCGCACCGCCGGCGAAGACGCAGAGATTCATTTGCGCGGCGACGATGTTTTGTTTAAGTGTCAGACGTGCGGAACCCTATACATGGGACCGCCGTTAGGGCACGTGCGTGATCCCAATAAGCAGAGCCGCTTTGTTGAGGCCGAACTAACGGCGTTGCTGCAAGCCGCCGGCGGCACCTTACCCGTGATCAAGAAAAACGAGCGCGGAGTCTATGTGATGCTGGAGTCGGCTGCTGGTGGGCATTCTTCTGCAAAGCCCGCAGCTGCGAAACCGGCAGCTGCAACGCCCGCGCCCTCCGCGAGTAGTGCTGCTCAAGCGCCTGCTGCGCCGAAGCCAGCGGCTTCCGCTGATGCCAAACCGACGCTTCACAAAGCTGGAGCCGAACCAGACAGGAAGTTGTTCAAGCGATCGACTTACGCAGGTGTCGCCGACACCGGGCCTGTGGCGGGTGAGACTTTCGAACAGAAGGTAGCTCGTTTAAAAGCTGTTGCCGCAGGTGCGAAGCAACGTGCTGAGGAAGGTGGCGGTGCAGGCGCGCCGAGCGCAGAGACACCTTCGATTGAACAGCAGGCGGAGGTCCTATCTGCCAGTGCGCTGGCACCACCAGCGGAAATTGCAACTGCACCGGCAGCGCAGCAAACGGCGGCGCATAAACCAACAGGCCAGGCGGATCGCACTTTGATGAAGAGATCAACTTACAACGGCGTAGTGGACACTGGTCCGGTGGCAGGAGAAACTTTCGAGCAAAAGGTGGAGCGCCTGCGGGCCGTTGCGGCAGCAGCGAAAGAGAGGGCTGAGGGTGGTGGCGGGGGATAAGGAAGCAATTCGACCAAATAACCGCGCTAACTCTCCTTCACAACCAGCCCTTCGCGAGCAAGCTTCCAATCGAGAACTTCAGCACCTTCTTCCGCGGCGAGTGCGCGTTCGACCTCGGCCCTGCGTCCTTCAGTACATAGGAAAGCGATGCAACCCCCGCCACCAGCGCCGCAGACTTTTGCCGCTTCAGCGCCATTGGCCAGAGCCTTTTCTACCAGCAGTTCCATTTGCGGAGTCGTCACGCCGGGCGCCAGCCGCTTACGATTTGGATAACCGGCCCGCATTGTCGCGCTGACGCGCTCCCAATCGTCAGCCAGCAACGCCTCGCGCATACGCAACGCAGAATCGCGAATCTCCTCGAACAGTTGAAAGAGCTCACGGTCACCGTCGATATGTCGCTTAAAGATGTCCCAGTTGTTAGTCCCTGAGAGTCGCGGCTCGCCGGTGTAACAAATCGCGATTCGCCTTTCGAGTGTTGCTTCATCCACCTTGAGCGCTTCGCGTTGGACGCCACCCACACCCAGATGGATGCAGGAAGTCGCTCCGTAAAACGCTGGATAATAGTCCTGAAAACCTGCCGGCACGCGAATCACCGTCGTCTCGATATTGGCGACCAATGTGATGAACTTGCGCTCGTCGTACCGATTGCCGACCAGGCGATTAAGCGCGCCGATACACGCGATTGCCAGAGCGGAGGAACCGCCCAAGCCTGCGCCTGCCGGCGCCTCACTGGTGGCAGTGAGATGGAAGCCGGTGGTCGGCTTGAAGAAATGGACCAGCTTCGCAATTAATTCGAGACGTTCTTCACGCGCGAGATCTTCGATTGCTGAGAGTTTGGTTTCAAAGGCAACCTTCCGATCTCGCGATTCGAGGATAATGCGGTCGTCGTCGCGAGTTTCGATGCGGCAGTGAGCGCGCAGGGAAATTGCGAAGTTCACGGTTGCCGCGCCCGGGTGAAAAAGATAGAGAGGCCAGATGTCGATAGTGCCGCCGGCCAGGTCAACGCGCGTCGGGGCAGAAGACTCAATAATCATTTTTGAATTTTGGTTTTAGATTTTCGATCGTTCTTGGATCAGGACTTTGGACTTTGGACTGATTAAAAAGTTCACAACAGAAGCCGAACACCGATTTATTAAAATTGGCAATCAAAAATCAAAAATCTCCTAGTCGCCGTCCGCTTCCTTTTGTTTTGTTGCCGCGCGCTTCTTCTGCTCCTCGCGGCGGGTTTGCGTGAATGGAATATGCTCTTCAAACTCATGCCTTAAATCGTGCAGCTTCTCCTGCGCCGCCTGCTCGAACTCCTGCAAGCGTTCCGGATCGGCTTCTTCGACCTTCTTCGATAACCAAAAGCGCTCCGCCAGATAGAAGCCGAGAATACCGAGAACTACTATTAGGAGCAGAACTTTACCCAGCCGCTGAAAGTCGCCGATCAACCCGATTACGGCGCCGCTAAAGAAATAGCCGGCGCCGCTAAGGATAAATACCCACAGAAAACAGCTGCTCAGTGAGAGCAACAGGAAGCGCAAATAAGGCATCCGTCCAACACCGTAAAAAATGCATGTCGCCCAGCGCAGACCGTAGATATATTTTGAAAGAAAGATCGAGAGTGGGCCAAACTTGTTCGTGAGCCGTTCCATTCTTGGACTGGCACTTCTGTAGAAGCGAGTGTCACTAACCCCTTTACGAAAGCCACGACCTGTTACGTAGGCGATATTATCGCTGGCAAATCCACCCAGAGTTCCCCAGAGCAGAACTTCAGCAAAACTAAAATAACTGTGTGCCAGAACGCCGGCAAGCAGGAGAGTTATATCCCCCTCGATCATGGTGAGGATAAAGACCGCGTAGAGCCCGTATTGACCGATCAGCCCGTAAAGAAAATCGAGTTGCATGAAAACGTCCGTAGACAGTTGTCAGTGGTTAGTTGTCAGTCAGGAGCATTCTGGCTTCAGCCCACTGACTACTGACTACTGACCACTGCCTAATCAGCTTTTTCCTCTTGCGGGGGCTTCACAACCAGGACAGGACAGGACGCGTGCCGCACAACCGCTTCGGCGGTGGAGCCAAATAGAATTCTTCCCAATCCGGTCCGGCCATGCGATGCAATAACAATCAGATCGACTTTCCGCTCTTTTGCAACCCGAACGATCTCAGAAGCGGCCTCCCCATGCACGATCAATTCCTCTATCTCCAGCCCGGCACATTCTTCACACTCCGCGAGTTTTGGCAGCTCGCGAACGGCAGAGTCCTCAAGTTGCTCCGAGATATCGGCGATCGGAAGAGGCTCCGTCATCCCAGAGTAACCCACCGTTGGAACAATGGCTTCTATGACGTGTACGCAAATGATCGACCCGCCGAAGGTTCGCGCCAGCGAGGTAGCGTAAGAGAGTGCATAGTTGCCGCATTCACTGAAATCCGTAGGCAGCAGTATTGACCGAATCTGCATGGTAACATTTGCGATTTTCGACTTTAGATTTCCGATTTAGGCGAAAACCTAAATATTGCGCTATGCCGTAAAGGAGGTTGAGCGAAAAACGATCCATTGCCGAATAATCAAAAATCTCCAGTCAAAAATCTAAAATTTCGACTGGGGCCGCCTCATTCTACACGGACAGTAACTCGTTTGACAGCCCTAGACCCGTCCATTATGCTCGTTTCGATCTACTCCTAACTGAAGCCCGAAAGATCTGTACAGATGAGCACTCCCGCAGGATTACCAGCAAGTTTTATCGGTATCGACCTCTCAGGCCCCAAGATTGGGGCCGCAATCGTTTGCGCCGACGGCAAGGTCCTTGAGCGGCGCGAGACTAAGATGGCGGCCGCTAAACTGGTTGAGCAAGTGGCCGGTCTCGTCAGCGAACTGCGCGCCATCAATCCCCAGATAGCGGCAGTTGGCATCGCAATACCAGGATTAGTAAACCGGCAAACGGATCGGGTGATCGCTTCCCGCGACCTTCCTTCGACCGTGCGCGAAAACCTTCACTCCGACTTGATGAGGGCGACCGGCCTGAGAGTCGAGCTTGAAAACGACGCCAATGCCGCCGCTTATGGTGAATATAAGATTGGAGCGGGCCGAGGTAGCCGCGACATGTTTTACGTTACGATTGGTGAGGGAATCGGCGGCGCCATTATCCTGGGTGGTAAACTGTGGACAGGTGCGTCCGGCTTTGCGGGAGAGTTTGGCCACATCACAATCGATACGGACGGCATCGAGTGCGAGTGTGGCAATACTGGATGTCTAGAGACTATCGCTTCAGGCCCAAACATTGTGCGCCGCGCGAACGAACGATTGTATCGAGATGGGACATCATCGCTCTCAAAGCTGGCAATCAATAAGAATTTCACAGCCGACGACGTTGCGCACGAGGCAAACAATGGGGATGATTTCTCCTTGATGATGATTGAGCGGACCGGGAAATTCATCGGGACGGGCGTGGCGAGTGTGCTCAATCTGCTGAATATCGAACGCATCGTGCTCGGTGGCGGCGTGATGGATGCCGGTGATCTAATCCTCAACCCAATCATCCAGGAAGCCAAACGTCGTGCCTTTCAGCCTTGCTTTGAAGCTACGACGATCGTTGCGGCAACGCTTGGTGCAGATGCGGTTTTAATCGGAGCAGCCATGCTCGCGAGAGATGCTGCTTCTTAATATCACACCGAACTTACACGCATTAGAAATTCTCTTTCTACGGTGGCTAAACTAAAATTTGAAAATATTTGCTGATCTGGTAAAGTATTGCCCACTTTGCCAAAATGAAATTCAGTTTGATGGGCTCTCTCGAATGACTGCGTGTGTCTTAAGTCTTAGAAGAGCGGGTTGAGTACTTTTCGACGTTGCGCAAAATTTCACGTGCCGCTTGCCCTTCGGTGTTTCTGGCTGCACGCTGATCGGTAGTAATCGCGACTAGGTATAGCAAACCTGCGGCGATGCCACAGATCTTCCATCACAGCACCAACGGGCTAGCCAAGGTAAGCATTTTTGGCGCCGTTTTTATTCTGCTTGCATCGCTCTGGGTGATCGCCGAGCTCAACCGCTCCTCCTGGAACACAGGACAATGGGTAGAGCGTCAGCAACCTATTCAGTTTAGTCATAAACACCACGTCGGCGACGATGGCGTCGATTGCCGTTACTGCCATACTTCCGTGGAAATCTCGGCATCCGCGGGCATGCCTGCCACTGAAACGTGTATGAGCTGCCATAAGCAGATTTGGGCAGACAGCCCTTATCTCGAGCCGGTCCGTGCCAGCTTTCGCACGGGCAAGCCTATCGAATGGATCAGAGTTCATGATCTTCCTGACTACGCTTACTTCAATCACAGCATTCACGTGAATAAGGGTGTCGGCTGTTCGACCTGCCATGGCCGCATCGATCAGATGCCGATCGCCTACCAGGCTTCCACATTGCAGATGGAATGGTGTTTGGACTGTCATCGCAAGCCGGAGAAGTTTGTTAGACCGCGTGAAAGAATTTTCGACATGGAATGGCGCCCGGAGAACAACACAAAGGAGCAGATTGCCGAGGGCACAATGCTGCTGAGCAAGTACAAGATTCAGAAGCCTGACGTTTTGACGAGTTGTTCCACGTGCCACCGCTGACGAAAAGAAAAACGGATGCCTACTAGCGACCGTCACATCAATTTTAAGTTAATGCGCGATCGTATCGTTGCCTCGCAGGATGGCAAGAACTACTGGCGCAGCCTGGAGGAACTGGCTGACACGGCAGAGTTTCATGAGTTTGTTCAACGAGAGTATCCGCAGCACGCTGAAGAGTGGGACGATCCAATCGAACGACGGACTTTTTTGAAGTTGATGGGTGCTTCCCTCGCGCTCGCAGGCCTCAGCGGTTGTGTTTATCAGCCTCCGGAAAAGATCGTCCCTTACGTCAGGCAACCTGAGGAAGCAGTACCCGGCAGGGCTCTCTTTTTTGCTACTGCGGCAACCTTAGCCGGGCTGGCAACACCACTTTTGGCCCGCAGCAACGAAGGCCGGCCCACCAAAGTGGAGGGGAATCCGGATCACCCCAACAGCCGAAGTGGGCTGGCAAACGACCAGGGTTCGAGCGCTACGGATCTTTTTGCGCAAGCTTCGATTTTGGGTCTTTACGATCCCGATCGCTCTCAAACGGTTACTTATCGTGAAGAGATTCGGCCCTGGACGACATTCATTGGCGAGATACGTTCAGCGCTTGACGAACAACGCGCAAGGCAGGGAGCTGGACTGCGCTTCTTAACAGAGACAGTTACTTCGCCCACCCTCGGTTCGCAATTGAAAGCCATTCTTGCAGAGTTTCCCCAAGCGAAATGGCACCAATACGAACCGGTGAATCGTGATAACGCGCGGGCTGGCGCGATCCTGGCCTTTGGCCAGCCGGTTAACACCGTCTACAACTTTGAGCACGCCAAACGAATCCTCTCGCTCGAGGCAGACTTTCTTTCGGCCATTCCCGGTACACTGCGCTACGCACGCGAGTTTGCAGCGCAAAGACGCGTGGCCGAAGGCAAGAGCGAGATGAGCCGGCTCTACGTCGTGGAGAGCACACCAACCACCACGGGAGCAAGCGCCGATCATCACTGGTCTATACGTCCCGGCGAGATGGAGGATCTTGCCCGCAACGTCGCCGCCAGGCTGGGAGTTAAGCTTGCGACTGGGAATGGATCTGCAGATTCAAACACGCCAGCCTCCCATGGAAAGAATGAGCCAAGTTGGATTGAGCCACTCGCTCGCGATCTCCAAGCCCACAAGGGTTCAAGCGTCGTCATTGCTGGCAACGAAGCTCCAGCCGCGGTCCATGCAATCGCCCATGCAATGAATGACGCCCTTGGGAATGTCGGCAAAACTGTTTACTACACAGATCCGCTCGAAGCGAACTCCGTCTCTCAAAGAGACTCGCTCTACGATCTAGTGCAGGATATTGATGCAGGCAGGGTCGAGATGCTCGTGATCGTGGGCGGCAATCCTGCCTACAACACGCCTGCGGATCTGAAACTCGATCAGAATCGTCTCTTCAAGACCAAACTCCGAATTCATTTGAGCTCTCATAAAGACGAAACTTCAGAGCTATGCCACTGGCATGTGCCCGAAGCTCACTATCTTGAGTCGTGGGGTGATACACGTTCCTTTGATGGAACCGTAACGATTGTACAGCCGCTGATTGAGCCACTCTACGGATCCAGGACCGCGCACGAGCTGTTGGCCGTCTTCACAGAGAAATACGATCTCAAAGCCTACGAGATTGTTCGCGGTTACTGGCGCGGCCACGGAGGTGGGCAGGTGTCAGGCGCGGGAGAGCAGACGGCAGGAGGCAGACCGCAGACGACGGCAAATCAGCAGCAACCGCCGCCGGCGGTTCCGACTGCAACTTCGGTGGGAGATTTCGAGACCTGGTGGCGTAAAGCACTTCACGATGGTTTCATCTTAAACAGCGCGCTCGCAATGAAGTCCGTGGCTCTGAAGTCAGACTGGACCGCTCAATTGACCGGCACCCCCTCCTCGGACTCCAGCACCTACGATGTTGTTTTCCGCACTGATCCAACAATTTACGACGGACGCTTCGCAAACAATGGCTGGCTGCAGGAACTGGCAAAACCGCTAACCAAAATCACATGGGATAACGCGGCCCTGGTAAGTCAAAAAACGGCACACGACTTAGGGCTTGAAAACACCATCGGCTGGAAGGGCGGTAACATCAATGTCGACAACATCAGTGTTGACTACCTCGGACAATCCCTTACCTGCCCAACCTGGATCATGCCTGGCCAGCCGGATAATGTCGTAACGATTCACCTCGGCTACGGCCGCAGCCGCGCCGGTCGCGTGGGGAACGGTCGCGGGTTCAACGCCTACACCATTCGAACTTCGGACTCCCCTTGGGTTTCTTCCGGAGTGAAAGTTGCCAAGGCTGGCGGACAATTCCAGCTCGCTGTAACTCAACTACATTTCAATATGGAAGGCCGTGATGTTCTCCGAACGGGTACGCTGGAAGAATATTTAAAGAGCGGCCACGAGTTTGGTCATGAAGATGATCACGGTCATGCGAAAACCCACGTGCCTGCGGAGGACGAAACCCTCTATGGCAACGAACATAAGTATGAGGGCTACGCCTGGGGCATGGCGATCGATGCTAACAGTTGCGTTGGTTGTAATGCCTGCATTGTTGCGTGCCAGTCGGAAAACAACATTCCGATAGTTGGCAAAGAGCAGGTGCTTCGCAGCCGAGAAATGCATTGGTTGCGCGTAGATACTTATTTTGAAGGCCACGATGCGAGCAATCCCGAAGGAACTTACTTCATGCCGGTGCCCTGCATGCATTGTGAGAATGCGCCATGCGAGCCCGTCTGCCCGGTCCATGCGACGGTTCACAGTGCCGAAGGCATTAATGACATGGTCTACAACCGCTGCGTGGGCACACGCTACTGTTCGAACAATTGTCCATACAAAGTACGCCGGTTCAATTTTTTGCTTTATCAGGACTGGGAAACGCCGACGTATCAGCTGATGCGAAATCCTGAGGTGACGGTACGCAGTCGCGGCGTGATGGAAAAATGTACTTACTGCATACAGCGCATTCAGGAAGCAAAGATAGGAGCGGAACTCGAAGATCGGCCCGTGCGCGACGGAGAGATAGTTACTGCTTGCCAGGCAGTTTGCCCCACCGAGGCTATTGTTTTTGGCAACATCAACGATCCAAACAGCCGCGTTGCGAAGCTCAAAGCGGAGCGACGCAATTATTCTCTGCTGGCAGATCTGAATACGCGGCCGCGCACGACTTATCTCGGCGCCTTGCGTAATCCGAATCCGGAGATTACCTAGGTGATCGTAAAGCAGGGTGTGAATGATGAAGTCGCTGCGCCAGTCTTGCTTTAGCTTGCGGGATGCAGAAAGAGCCCAACCTAAAGGTTGAACTCTAAACAGATTCTTCCATGGCAAACGAACCAGACACAGAAAGACCGATTCATTCGTCGGCGCCGGTTGTTACGCCGGGGCTAACCTTCGCGTCAGTTACCGATAAGATCAGCTCCCTGGTCCTGAAGCGTAAAACGCCGTTATGGTGGTTCGTAGGTTTTGCGATCTCTTTCATCCTGGTCCAGATCCTATTGCTCACGATCACGCACCTGGTCTTCACCGGCATCGGCATCTGGGGCAACAACGTACCGATTGGCTGGGCCTTCGACATAATCAATTTCGTTTGGTGGATCGGCATTGGCCACGCGGGCACGCTCATTTCAGCAATCCTGTTGCTGCTGCGCCAACAGTGGCGGACGTCCATTAACCGCTTTGCTGAAGCTATGACGCTTTTTGCGGTAGCGAGCGCGGGCTTGTTTCCATTGCTTCACACGGGCCGACCGTGGCTTGCTTACTGGATGCTTCCCTATCCCAACACGATGGGCATCTGGCCCCAGTTTCGTAGCCCATTGATGTGGGACGTGTTTGCAGTTTCAACATATGCAACTGTTTCAGCATTGTTCTGGTTCATCGGACTAATTCCGGATTTCGCAACGTTGCGCGACCGCACCCGCAGCAAGCCCTTTCAAATCATCTACGGAATGCTGGCAATGGGATGGCGCGGTTCTGCGCGCCACTGGCATCGCTACGAGATGGCCTACCTGCTGTTGGCTGGTTTGGCAACTCCGCTTGTGCTCTCGGTCCACACAATCGTCAGCTTCGACTTTGCCGTTGGCATTATCCCAGGTTGGCACGCCACGATCTTTCCGCCTTACTTCGTTGCCGGAGCGATTTATGCGGGATTTGCAATGGTGCTCACGCTCACCATTCCCCTGAGAAAGTTTTACGGCCTGGAAGACTTCATCACCATGCGCCACATTGAGAATATGGCCAAGGTGATGCTAGCTACCGGTTTGATCGTAGCCTACGGTTATGTGATGGAGGCCTTCTTTGGCTGGTATAGCGGCAACATTTACGAACGCTACATGGTCTACAACCGCATGACGGGACCCTACAAGTGGTTTTATTGGGCCCTCATACTTTGCAATGTTCTTTCACCGCAGATAATTTGGTTTAAGCGCTTCCGCACGAATCTGGTTGTCCTCTTCCTGCTGTCAATAGTGGTAAGCATCGGCATGTGGCTTGAGCGTTTCGTGATCATCGTCACCAGTCTGCACCGAGATTTCTTGCCATCATCATGGGGCATGTACTCACCGACCGTCTGGGACTTCTCGATGTTCATCGGCACCATTGGATTGTTCTTCGCCCTCTTGTTCCTGTTCATCAGGTTCCTGCCGATTATTTCGATCTTTGAAATGCGAACGATCTTGCCGGAAGCGGAGGTGGAGGAAGAGTAAGGCGAGACGCGGGGAAGGGGAGAAAGGGAGAAACGGGGACACGGAGACACGGAGAAACGGCGACGCGGGGATGGTGAGAAAGGGAGATCGGGAGACACGGAGCCGGATTAAGTAAGGAAAAGCGAGAGGACGGGAACTTAGGGAATGGCTGAAGACGAAAGAGACAAAACGAGACGAGACGAGCTAGACAGCGCACAAGCCGAGGACACCCCCGTGTCTCACCCTCTCCCCATCTCCCAATCGCCCAATCGCCCAATCTCCCCCTCGCACCATCTCCCCGTCTCCGGTTCTCCGCGTCGCCCTGTCTCCCCGTCGCTTTACGGCGTCATGGCCGAGTTTGATAACCCGAGTGATTTAGTTGCCGCCGCGCGCCGCACGTACGAAGCGGGCTACCGGCGAATCAATGGCTATTCGCCTTATCCCATCGAAGAATTGTGGGAGGCAATTGGTTTTCACCGGACTGGCCTTCCGGTCATTGTATTGATCGGCGGCATCATTGGAGCACTGGGTGGGTTCTTTATGCAGTATTACCTCTCAGTCTTTGACTATCCGCTCAATGTCGGCGGTAAGCCTTTTAACAGTTGGCCGGCATTCATTCCTATTACGTTTGAGTGCACGATTCTGGGCGCTGCGTTTGCAGCAGTATTCGGAATGCTGGCGCTCAACAAACTGCCGCAGCCATATCATCCAGTTTTCAATGCACCCAACTTTGCGCTGGCTACGCGCGACCATTTCTTCCTGGTGATCGAAGCGAACGATCCCAGATACAACCATGATGAAGTGCTGAATTTCATGAAGAGTCTGGAGCCGAAGGAAGTAACGGATGTTGAAGTGTAGAGGACAAAGAGACACGGAGATGGGGAGACACGGAGAAGAGGAGGCAGACGGCAGACGGCAGGCGGCAGGAGACGACCGATGTTCCTTGCTGCATGCTCTAAGTGTGTCTCGTTCGTTTTCCTGCCTACTGCTTACTGCCTCCTGCCTCCTGCTTGCAGCCGGCTGTCGTCAGGACATGCAGGACCAACCCCGAATGAAACCGTTTCGCGCATCCACCTTTTTCAGAGACGGGATTTCATCGCGGCCGCCGGTGGCCGGGACCGTTCCCAGGGGTTATCTCAGAGCTGACCGCGAATTCTTCACTGGCAAAAAGAGCCGTGCGCCATCTGGAACGTCCGCGACTACTACGCCAGGTCAACAAGCTGCGCAAGACCAACAGGCCGCGCCCGCAACCGCCACTGTTGCGGCAGGTACAACCGCAACTCAAGGCGTGTCAGCATATCCCGATGACCTGGAAACTTTTCCGTTGCCGGTTACCCAGGAGCTTATTAGCCGGGGCAAGGAACGTTACGAGATCTTCTGCTCCACGTGCCACGGATTGACAGGTAATGGAGACGGAATGGTTGTGAGACGCGGTCTTCGCCGTGCCGCATCCTTTCACGCCGATAATCTGCGGCAGGCGCCCGTTGGCCACTTCTTTGACGCGATTACTAATGGCTGGGGCGCCATGCCTTCATACGCGCCACAGATTCCAGCACAGGATCGCTGGGCAATCATCGCTTACGTTCGGGCGCTACAGTTGAGTCAGCAGAACGTTGAGTCGGCGACAACTGCACAGCCCGCCAGTCCAGCGGCAACTCCGCCAACCGGAGGGCACAATCAGCGATGAACGGTTCCTACACAGCCCCCCCGGAAATAGCGCGCTTCCAGCGAATCGCGCTCATCGTGGGTGTCATCTTTCTAGTGCTATTAATGGTCGGGGCCCTTGTGGACCGCGGACAGTTTTTTCGCTCGTATCTGGTGGGCTACCTGTTTTGGATTGGCATTCCACTCGGCTGCCTGACGCTCCTGCTGCTTCAACACTTGACCGGTGGCGCATGGGGCCTGGTCATTCGGCGCGTCCTCGAGGCGGCAACGCAAACTTTGCCGCTTATGGCTTTGCTATTCATTCCGATCATCGTCGGTGCACATCACATTTACCCCTGGACCCATCATGAGGAGATGTCAAAGACTCCCGCGCTCGCCGAAAAGGCCCGCCTGTATTTGAACGTTCCCTTCTTTACCGGGCGCGCGGTCTTGTACTTTGGGATCTGGTTCCTGACTGCTTTCTTATTGAACAAATGGTCCAAGGAGCAGGACGTTAGAAACGACCGGGGGCTCACCCGGCGAACGCGGATGATCGGTGGTCCGGGCCTGGCGCTTATGGTACTCACAATAACGTTTGCATCCGTCGACTGGGCCATGTCTCTCAATCCGGAGTGGTTTTCGACCATCTATGGGCTTCTGTTCCTTGCGGCCTGGGCACTGAGCGCGCTGGCGTTTGTAATTGCTGTGATGGCTTTCCTTGCTAACCGGGAACCAATGTCACGCGTCGTGAGACCGAATCATTTTCAAGACCTCGGCAAGCTGATGCTGGCTTTCGTCATGCTCTGGGCCTACTTTGCTTTTTCGCAGTTTCTCATTGTCTGGTCAGGCAATTTGCCGGAAGAAATTCAGTGGTACCTGCCCCGGCTTCGGGGCGGCTGGGGCGTGATTGCAGTGAGCGTTGTCTTCTTTCATTTTGCTTTCCCGTTTCTGCTGCTCCTATCTGCTTCCTTGAAGCGCAACGCCCGCAAGCTGGTTATGCTGGCCGGCTTGATACTGGTTATGCGCATGATCGATCTTTTTTGGATGATCGCTCCGGAATTCAATCCTGGACATTTCCGGGTTAGCTGGCTGGATTTTGTGGCGCCCATCAGTATCGGCGGTATCTGGTTGGCACTTTTCGCTATGCAATTGAGTAAGCGGCCGTTGATGCCGGTAAACGATCCCGAGTTTGGCGCGCTGCTGGAACAATCACAGGCACACGCTGGCCACTAGCAAGAGAAGAAGTGGAGGTCTAACTAAGCACCCGAGTAGATAATGGCGAAGATAAAACACAATGGGCGCGTCACGGAGACACCCGACGTGTCGCATGTAAGGAATGTCGACGTTACTCACGAAATGAGCGACGTGAATGTGCCTGCGATTCTAAAATTTGTTGGAGGCCTGGTGGTGATGACGGTAGCCGTCTACCTTCTCATGTATCTACTTTTCGGTTTTTTCAACGCGAAAGAAATAAAAAGGGAGGGGGCCTCTCCGGCCGGACCAATGGCAATGACCGAGCAGGAAAAGCTGCCACCGGAGCCGAGACTCCAATCAGCCCCCGGGTTTGGTGTGAAACTCGAGAATGGT
>JBPCIQ010000098.1:0-10929 GCA_051006135.1 Pyrinomonadaceae bacterium
CTCCTCTCCCCAGCCACACCCCACCCTTCCCAACCTGTGAATTTGCTTTCTTGAGTTGTCGCAAAGGTATCGGATCCTGGATTCATTTTTTCACAGCTTCGGAGCGGGTGGGTGCTGGATGCGGGACCTCTCAAGACAAGTAACTAGCGTCGTGCCATTTGGGCTGTAGGCGCTGGTACTGATTTCGTGAGGCGCGACGAGAGTTATTGCGAACAGAAACGATCACCCTCGCAAGGAGCGGCGCAACAATCTGGCCGCCGCAGACGTCAAGCAGTTCTCCGCGGTTTCCCGGATTTGAACTGCTGAGGGCGCCAGCTTAGTATCTCCGCGAACGTTAGAACCAGTGAGGACGCAATCATGATAACCGTGCACACCACGCCGTTCAGCGATCAGCGCCCCGGCACCTCCGGCCTACGGAAAAAGACCAGCGTCTTTATGCAGCCCCACTATTTGGAGAATTTCGTGCAAGCGGTATTCAATACCGTGAGGGAGTTCACAGGCTCAGGATTCGGCTCGGAAACTCTGGTTGTGGGAGGAGACGGCCGTTTCTACAACCGCGAGGCTACGCAGATGATTTTGCGGATGGCTGCCGCCAATGGCTTTGGCCGCCTGCTGGTGGGGCGCGGCTGTCTGCTGTCAACGCCGGCTGTCTCGGCAGTCATCCGCCGGCGCGGCGCGCTCGGCGGGCTCGTGCTTTCCGCCAGTCACAACCCCGGCGGTCGCGATGCAGACTTTGGCATCAAGTACAACGTTCGAAACGGTGGTCCGGCGCCTGAAGCGATCACCGAGCACATTTACCAGCAGACGCTTAAGCTCACCGAATATTTCACACTTGATCACCCTGACCTCGACCTCGAACATGAGGCGACCCTGCTGCTGGACAACACCGAAGTCGTCGTTATCGATTCACTTGCAGACTACACGGCAGTGATTGAAGAATTGTTTGACTTCGGTTCTCTACGCACGCTGTTCGCTGAGGGCTTTCGCATGCAGTTCGATGCGATGAATGCCGTGACGGGGCCTTACGCGCATCACATCCTTGAGGAGCTTCTGGGGGCGCCTCGCGGTACCGTCATCAACGGCACGCCCATGGAAGACTTTGGTGGCCATCATCCAGATCCCAATCTTGTGCACGCGGCGGAATTGGCTGCGCACATGAACGCCCCGGATGCGCCGGATCTCGGCGCGGCCTGCGATGGTGACGGCGATCGAAACCTGATTCTGGGTCGCAACTTCTTTGTCACTCCGGGCGACTCACTCGCAGTCATCACCGAGTATGCCGGAAACTGCATTCCCGGATATCGCGACGGATTGGCCGGAGCTGCCCGTTCAATGCCTACGAGCACAGCGGTAGATCGCGTGGCCTCAACGCTCGGCATAACCTGCTACGAAACGCCAACAGGCTGGAAGTTTTTTGGGAATCTGATGGACGCCGGCCTTTGCACGATTTGCGGCGAGGAAAGTTTTGGCACCGGCTCTAATCACTTGCGGGAGAAGGACGGATTGTGGGCCGTATTGTGCTGGTTATCGATCATGGCCGCGACGCGCAAACCTGTGGCGACCGTCGTCCGCCAGCACTGGGAACGCTTCGGTCGCAGCTACTACCAGCGTCATGATTACGAAGGGCTCGAGCTGGCGCCAGCCACGCAAATGATCGATGCCTTGCGGGACAAACTTCCCTCTCTGACCGGACGCCCGATTGCCGGCAGTCGCGTGGTGCAGGCAGACGACTTCAGCTATACGGATCCGGTGGATGGGAGTACCAGCGCCCGCCAGGGTATCCGCATCCTCCTGGAAGACGGTTCGCGAATCGTCTGCCGGCTTTCAGGCACGGGGACCGAAGGAGCGACGTTGCGCCTGTATGTAGAGCGTTATCTGAGGGACGGCGGCAGCGGGGTTGTTGAGGACGTACTCGCCCCTCTGGTCCATGCTGCCAGGGGCTTGCTGGAGCTGCGTGAACGGTGCGGGCGTGAGGAGCCTACGATCGTCACCTGAGAACAAGAGGAGCACAGGCACTAATCTGATGTTGATGGGGTTCTTGCGCCGAGCCCGGGAGGATCCGTGAACGGCCATCGAGCCCGGGCGATGTGTGCTATAAAGGGACATCGATTTCGGAGAAGATCCAATGACTGGCTTGATTAGTAAAACCACTGGCCTTGAATCTGACGCCCGTAAAAAAACGCCTTGGCTGAGTATTTGGCCGGAGTCAAATGGCGAGAAGCCACCTGAGAAGGCGCAATCATTGCGCGGCGATTGGAGCGGCGCTTTTTCGGACGACTTCGACGTTGACGCCGAGTTGAAGAGATTCGTGGCGAGTGGAGCAAACCTTGTGAGGATGCCGACTGATGAGAAACTGGCAAAAGCGCATCGTAGTTGATCCTGCAATCTGTCATGGCAAGCCGACCATGCGCGGCACACGTGTGATGGTGTCAGTGATCCTTGACAACCTGGCGGACGGACTCACGCCGCAAGAGATCGTCGATGAATACCCGCCGCTTCAATTACAAGACATCCAGGCAGCAGTGGCCTACGCGGCAGAGCTGACGCGTGAGGAAGAATTGGTTCCGCTGCGATAACGAATGCTCGTCAAACCTTCCATCACGAGTTTTACAGGAACGCGGGCGAGACGACGACTATCAATCGGCAATTGGCAATCGCCAATCGGCATCGGCAATGTTCATCGTCATCACGCAATGTGCGCGCCTTGAGTGGACATAAACCGCATACAGTGACTGGCTGGCCGTCATGAACAGACGATTCCGTTTTGGGCCACCGAAACAGACATTGCTGCGAATTTCCGGTAGCAGAATCTGACCGATGCGCTGCCCGTCTGCTGCGAAAACGTGGACGCCGTCATAGCCCTCACCAACCCAGCCCGCTCCAGCCCAGATATTGCCGTCGACGTCAGCGCGGATGCCGTCTGCACCGCCGGCAAAACTGCCATCCTTCTGCTGCTGCTTCATCAATGCGAATTCGCGACCGTTATTCAGTTTCCGTCCGTCAATCACGTCCCACTGGGCGATGTTCCCAGGGCGGTGGTTGGAGGTTTGTGAAATTCCATCCTTAACTTATTGCAAAGAAACTGACGCCCTTCGATTCACCAAAAGATTTAAAGAGCCCGGGACTGAGAACCACCCTTACGAAATGTAAACGCTTGATCGCATCGATCCACTAATGACACGAATCGGTTGGGTGTTCGATAAACTTTATTTTGTCGATCCTTCGTGTGATTTCGTGGATCGTATTTCCTCTTGCCGGTTATTAAAGTTGATGTGACTGATCACTTGCCGGGAGACAGAACTGGCGAAGGTGGGGGAGATGCTAGTGGTTTAGCCTGCACAAAGACAATCTGCTGCGCTGAGATAACGCCCTTCTCTTCCTGCACGGTAATGTAGTGGTTCGGCTTGATCTCCGAAATCGTTTGCCGCTGCCCGCTGGGCCACGCAATTTCCAGGCTAACCGTCTTGTCGTCTTCAGGTTTTCCCAGCCCGAACGTTAAGGGTAGCTCGCTCTGCGATAAATAACTCGATCCGGTTTTTACCATCGCGAACTGGCGAGCGCCTTTGGATGTCTTCAGCAGTACCCTCGCTCCGATGCCATCGCGGTTCGATCTGGTCCCTACTAACTTCACTCGCAGCATGTCATTTTGGTTGGCGTTGTCATTGCGCAACAGGCGCGCGGGTCCGTTGTTAGCGGTGATCAGCAGATCCAGATCGCCGTCGTTGTCGGAATCTCCGTATGCCGCGCCTCGGCCCACGATCGCCCGCTGCAAAGCGCGGCCCAACTTTGGTGACACCTCTTCAAATCTCTTCTTGCCTTTGTTGCGGAACAGGTGGGGAGGTTGCGCATACTTGACGCTGGGTTGTACTACGCTGATATCGTCCGAAACGTGACCATTCGCGGCGAAGATATCCAGCAACCCGTCAAGATCATAATCGAAGAAAAAACAGGCGAATGTCAGCGACTGCGCCGACATCTTGCCGATGCCAGCAGCCGCCGCTTCGTCTGTAAATAACCCTGAGCCGTCGTTGTAGTACAGCGACATACTCTCATTAGTGAAGTTGCCGATTACCAGACTCTGGCGGCCGACTTGATCATAATCCGCAGCATCGGTGCCCATGCCGGCGCGGGCCGTGCCGGCTTCGCTGAAGGCCACGCCGGCTGTGACTGCCATATCGTTAAACGTGCCGTTGCCATTGTTGTGATAGAGCTTGTTTGGCTCCGTATCGTTGGCTACGAAAACATCCAACCACCCATCGTTGTCATAATCCAACAGAGCAAGGCCGAGTGATTTGCTCGTAGGATCGCCGAGGCCCGCGCGCTGGGTCACATTCTCAAAGGTGCCGTTGCCCTTGTTGCGGTAAAGCGTCGAGCTTTGGCCATTGTAAGCTTGCGGGGTGCAGTAGGATTTGTTCTTGCCGTCCAGCGAGCAATACTGATCCTTTTCGATAGACCAGTCTACGTAGTTGCAGACAAAGAGATCGAGATTGCCGTCCTTGTCATAATCGAACCAGGCCGCGCTCGTCGAGAATCCGGGATCGCCAACCGCAGCTTTGTTGGTCACGTCGGCAAATTTGCCGTTGCCCAAATTGCGGAAGAGATGGTTGGCGCCCACACTGGTAATGTAGATGTCAACATTTCCGTCGTCGTCATAGTCGGCGATGGCGCAGCCGAGGCCGTAAGTTTCCACCGCGAGACCGGCCTGGCGCGTAACATCCGTAAACGTGCCGTCTTTGTTATTGTGATATAGCGCCGGCAGAGACTTGCCGGATTTTTGTTCGGGCCAACTTGTAGAATTAACGAGCAAAACATCCTGCCAGCCGTCATTGTCGTAATCGAGAAAGGCGCCGCCGTTGCCCATTGTTTCCGGCAGATACTTCTTCCCAAAGGCCCCGCTGTTGTGTTTGAAACGAATGCCGGCTCGCGCACTCACGTCTGTGTATTCGATGGGTCCGGACGGACGCGGTGGAGTCGGGCTTGGTGATGGACTGGCGGTAACGACTTCGCTGGGTGGAGCATTTTCTGCCGGCGCGCTCGCAGGCTGTTGTTTGCAAGCCGACAAGACGAGTAAGGCGACAGGCAATAGATGGAAGATGATCCGGTTCCGATGCATCAGGATTGGTCTATTCCGTAAAAACGCAAGATAGCACGTCTCTTCTCCAGAGCCGCTAACTTAATGTTGGATAGTCCACTCCAACTAAAGCATGAGTCCTGCGCTTTCCCGAAATCCGGCTGCCTGAGAACCCAGTAATTCTTATGAGCTGATCGGCGCCTGCGTCTATAATGCGGGCGCTCTAAACACACCAACACCAAGAGGCTCAAAATGTCTAACGATTCAGTACTGGCTAATCAGCAGGCCATTCTGGCAAAATCGAAGCTAACCAGGCAAAACTGGACAAGACCTTGTCAAATCAGGCGAGGATTATTTCGAATCAGGAACCAATCAAGAGATAAATCTTAAACGGGTTCGAGTTCACCCTGGGATAAACTATGAATATCGCACTAAACGACCTGTGGTCGTGCCGGATCGCGATGAGCCGTCCTTTATTCATCACTGTGGTCTTAACGATCGGAGCGCTCATTATCCTCACGGCTCTACCCTCAGATGCGCGTGCCCAGCAAGTTGCCAGCGCGACACTCAGTGGCACGGTGCAGGATCCGAACGGAGCGGTCCTGAGTGGCGCCAAGGTTTCGGTTACGCAAAAAGCAACCGGCAGCAGACGCGAAACGACGAGCAGTGACGAAGGGTTGTTCGTACTAACCAACCTTCCGGCTGGTGACTATGAAGTCACCGTCGAGGCGGCCGGCTTCAAGGTCAAGACGTTGAGTGCCACGCTTCAAGTCGGACAGTCAGCAACGTTCAATACTACACTGAGCATTGGTAACGTAGCGGCAGATTCAGGCGTGATCTTTAATGATGCGGTCGCCGCGGTCGACACCGAGTCTTCCGTGGTTGCTGGAGTGGTCAGCAAACGCGAGATCGAAGGCCTGCCGCTCAACGGCCGCAACTTTCTCGAGCTGGCCCTGCTGATTCCCGGGAATTCACCCGCTCCAAACTTCGATCCCACCAAGACCAATTCGGTAGTTATCTCCTCGGCCGGCCAGCTCGGTCGTGGCGGCAACGTAACTGTTGACGGCGCGGATGATAACGATGACGTGGTTGGTGGTCCGCTGCAGAACATCTCGCAGGAGGCAGTTCAGGAATTTCAGATCGCAACCAATCGCTTCTCGGCGCAATTGGGTCGTTCAGGTTCATCCGTAATCCATATTGTCACCAAGTCAGGTACGAACGAATACCATGGGTCAGGGTCGTTCTACTTTCGTAGTCGATCGCTACAAGGGCTCCCAGCTACTTTGGATCGTGGCGCGGGAGAGACACCGCCGTTTGATCGCGAGCAATTTGCTTTTGCGCTGGGTGGCCCGATCAAGCAGGATCGCGCGTGGTTTTTTGGTTCCTTTGAATACCGCAATCAAGATGGAGCAACGTTGGTGGGCTCACGCGACCTGGCAACGCGCACAATTAAGAGGGGTTTCGCCCTGGCGCCGCTCAACGATCTGCTCAGCACGGAGAGAGTTGATTGGCGACCCAGCGACCACGATCAGATAACCTTCCGCTATTCACTGCAACGCGAAGACGACGTCGCCAGCAGCACACTGGACCGCGCTATCGGATCTGCTTCCCAGCGCCAGGCAAGCACCAACAATACGCATTTCTTCCTCACCAATTACACACGCGTATTGAGCCCGCGCGACGTCAACAGTTTCAACTTTAGCTTCAGCACGTTCTTCAACGAGATCTATCCTGTCACGCCCGGGCCACAGCTTACGTTTCCCAGTATCCAGGACGGCGCCTCGTTCCGCGTTCCGCAGGGCACTAAGCAACGCCGGTTGCAACTCAGCGACGCTTTGACGATGGTCCGCGGCAAACACACCTTGAGCTTTGGCGGGGATATTCAACGTGTCGACGCAGACTTCGACTTGCGAGTTTTTCAACAGGGGCGGATCGAAATGATCGAAGATTTTCCGGACTTCGATCGCAATAGCGACGGCAAGGTCGATGATAACGATCTATTGTTCGCCGTCACATTGCGCAGCGGCAAGCCTACTGAGCCGTTACTGATTCCTAATGCCGACAACTTCTATTTCGCAGGCTTCGTGCAGGACGACTGGCATGTGTCGCCGCAATTGACTTTGAATGTTGGCTTGCGTTATGAGGTCGACACGGACGTCAAGAATATCAATCGCCTTGACGAGCTCAATCCGATAATCCTGCCCTTCCTTGCCGGTTCACGGGGAAGGGACAAGAACAATTTCGGGCCACGCGTTGGATTCAACTACTCTGCGAAAGACGGCCGAACCAGTATTCACGGCGGCTATGGCATTTATTACGATCGCATCACGCTGGAGATTCAATCGCTGGAACGGGGGCTGGATGGGCGTGCGTTGCCCATAGAAGTGCGAGCAGGTCCGGTGTTTTTCATTCCCCCCCAGTTCTTGTTCGATCCTGTTAATGGCCGGTTTCCACCGGGTGCCCCGACACTCGCGAATCCCTTCACTGGATTTATTCTTACCGGCGCCGGAGCGGCGGGCATTAACATCATCGACAACACGATGCAGAATCCGATGGTCCAGCAGACAAACATAGGCATCCAGCGAGAGTTAGGCAGTAACTACGTTCTTCGCGCTGATTATCTACACAACTTCGGCACGCATTTCATCATTGGTCGAACAATCGGCAGTGTGTTCAATCCGGTCGTTGGAGGTCCGGACGCCGTCACGAATCTGGAATCCAGCGTGAAAACGAAATATGACGGTCTCCTCATGTCGCTCGAAAAGCGTTTCTCCCAGCGCTATCAATTTCGCGCTTCATATACGCTCTCCAAAGCTTTCAACTATGCGAACGACGACCAGATTCCATTCTCGAATGGTCCCCTTGACCCGAATAATCTGCAACTGGATTATGGACCAACGCCAAACGACCAGCGACATCGATTTACATTTTCCGGAATAGCTGAGCTCCCTTACGGCATCCAGTTGGCCCCGATTGTGACGCTTGCTTCGAGCGTGCCAATTGACATTCTGCTGCCTGACGCTAGCCGGCGGGTTCCGCAGCTGCAACGCAATGCCGGCGCGCGGCTGTTTCATACAGGGGCCGAATTGAACGCCTTCCTCATTCAGATCAATGCCGCGGGTGGTGTGGGCGGGCAGCCGCTGCCTTTGGTTGACGAAAGCTTGCGTCTCGGAGACGGCTTTAGTTCGTTTGACTTGCGAGTGTCCAAGACCTTCAATGTCGGTGAGCGCGTGAAGATTCAGCCGCTGGTTGAGGTATTCAATTTTTTTAACATCACAAACGTGCTGGGCTTTTCGAAGTCGAACTATTCTGGATTTGGCAACACGCTTGGTTCAGCAAACTTTGGTCGGCCGGTGCAGACGGCGGGCGGAGTCTTTGGCTCAGGTGGACCACGCGCGTTTCAATTCGCGGCACGTGTGACGTTCTGAACTAGTGACCACCTCTATCCAACTCAAACGACAGCTCGGCCTGCGCACCGCAACGGCGCTTGTGGTGGGCGAAGTGATTGCCGTTGGCATCTTTCTCACGCCGGCGGGCATGACGAAGTCTCTGGGCTCACCGGGGTTGTTGCTTGCCGTTTGGCTCTTGATGGGGGCAATGGCTCTTTGTGGCGCGCTCTGTTTTGGTGAATTGGCAGGACGATATCCCGAAGCAGGTGGTAGTTACGTATATCTGCGCGAAGCTTACGGTCCCGTGGTCGCCTTCATGTACGGATGGATGGCGCTGTTGGTAATGGATCCGGGACTGACTGCCGCGCTGGCTGTCGGCATCGCCAGTTATGCAAGTTATGGTCTTGCTCTCTCAACTGCGGGCGCCAAAGCGCTGGCTATTGGCGCCATTGTCATACTCGCCGCCATGAATATCGCCGGCGTGAGATTGGGAGGCGGGATGGTGCGCTGGTTGACCATACTCAAGCTTGGCTTTCTTGGTTTCGTGCTGATGTGGGGCTTTGGTTCCGGGCGGGGTTCCTGGTCTAACTTTCTACCGCTCTTTGCCCAGCGACCCAACTCAGCGCCGCTGATTGTTGCTCTGGCAGGTGCCGTGGTTGGGGGTTTCTTCTCATTCGGCGGTTGGTGGGACCTCAGCAAGCTCGCGGGGGAAGTGCGCAATCCGGGATACACACTGCCGCGCGCACTCGCCTACGGCGTGGCGATTACTACTCTTGTCTACGTCCTGACGAGCACTGCTTTCATTTATCTTGTTCCGTTGAACCAGGTTGGTTCCGGTGAGACTTTCGCGGCGCAGGCGGGAGAGACATTGTTCGGACGATTTGGCGGGCAAGTCTTTTCGGCAATCGTCATCGTAGCAGTATTGGGGAGTCTGGCCGCTGTAATCATGTCTGCGCCGCGCGTCTATTTTGCGATGGCGCGCGACGGCCTCTTTATTCCTGCCGCGGCCGCCGTTCATCCGAGATTCGGCACGCCGGCACGGGCGATTGCGCTGCAGGCCGCACTCGCTTCATTACTGGTGCTGCTCGGCAACTTTAACCAGATCGTTTCCTATTTCTTTTTTGTGGTAGTTATCTTTCTGGCCCTTACTGTCGCTGCGCTGTTCGTGCTGAGGCGTAAAGATCCCGAGAGTGCTCCCTATTTGACGCCGGGTTATCCTGTCACGCCAATCATCTTTTTGCTGCTGGTTGCCGTGCTGCTGGTCCTGTTGGGTAGCGGCAATCCGCGACAGTCGCTTTTGGGCGTCGGCATCGTAGCTTTGGGAGCGCCCGTTTATCATCTATTATTTCGTGGCAGATCGTTTACTAAAACTGCTGACAAGGTAACCTCTTCATGACCTGGATCAAAACAATTTCCCTTGACGAAGCCGATGAGAAACTGCGCAGCGCTATCCTGGACCAGCGCAAGCTTTACCCGATTGAGTATGCGACGCCTGTTCACCCGACAGCGGATGGCGAAACAGCGGGAATCGTCGCCTCACACAGCTTGATACCAGACGCTCTGTATCACGCGTTCGCTACGTTCGGGTCGCTGATGTCGCCGGACCTGCCGCTGGAAAGGCGGCAGCACGAGATGATTACCACGGTGGTCTCGGTGACGAACCGGTGCCACTATTGAATTGAGTCTCACGCAGAGTTTCTGCGTCGCGTTACTTTGGATGGAGAGATGGTGAAAGCACTCGAGGATGACTACCGTAGCGCTCCGATCAGCGAGCAGGATCGCGTCATGCTCGATTACGCCGTGCAGATCACGAAGGATGCTACTCGTATTTCACCTGCCGACCACGAGCGTCTTCGTGAGGTGGGCTTTAACGATCAAGCCATATTGCAGATCACGCTGATTGCTTCGTGGTTTAACTACATCAACCGGGTAGCCGACGCGCTCGGCGTGGGCCGAGATTTAGAGCGATGCGAATTGCGGCCTGCGTCTTAAGAAAGAAGTAGTTAGCCGCGGATTTTCGCGGATAAACGCGGATTAGATTCAGTGGGGGCATTGTCAACTTAAATCCCTGAAGAAGAAATCGTAGTTGCGATAAGCTCAAACCACGCTTCGTCATCTGATCGATCGAGGATGATCAGCACTATTATAAGGCTGCGCCAGCGTCAATCGCGCCGTCCCAACTGGCGAATCTCAACTTCCTGACTGCGCGGTAACCGCCTGCACTGTACAGATGTCTGCCCACTCGGAAGTGTGAGGCGATGATGCCGAAGGCTGAGAGAAAGCGTTGCGCGTGTCGCGCCGATTTGAACCGTCTCATTACTACGCTCCCGCAACCTGGTTGACTGATGGGAATTCTCAGCCCGATTGTTCTTATACTTCTGCTGCAGGTGCTCGACCCCTGGCATCACTTCAGCTCTTGCCGCACCGTAGCTTTTCAGCTTGTCTGTGATGATCAAACGCGGGACATAG
>JBPCIQ010000099.1:0-7995 GCA_051006135.1 Pyrinomonadaceae bacterium
GGCTCTCTATGTTGCGGACGAGCTTTTCTTCTCCGGAACGGCAGCGGAGATTACCCCGATTCGTTCGGTTGATCGGATCACGGTGGGCGCCGGTGGGCGGGGAACAATTACGGCCCGCATTCAAAAAGCATTCTTTGAGATCACGAAAGGCGAGCGCGAGGCTCCCGGCGATTGGCTGACCTACGTCAATGCTTCAGCCTTGAAGCCTGCCAACAACGGTCATGAGGCCCAAGAGGTAGTTAGTACCCCCTCCGGCGCGGGGAACGAACCGGCCGTTACGTATCAGACGGTCGCGACCGAGTAAACCCCCTAGTGTTCGTGTTGTGTTCGTGTTGCGGTTGCGTCCCAAGTTTGCGGGATCATTCAGGTCAGTTCATTCGCATTCGCCGCATTACACGTACTCCGGAACGCCAGTCTTCATTTATGTCGAAGCAGTACATTTCTACGTTTGGGGCAATCAAACGAGCCAAGCTCGGAAAAGAGGGATGGACTCTCAGCGTGGGCGCTACAAGATAGACGAGCGGCGACTCGGCGCGAATGCGGCGCTCACCAAAAAGTCTGGCCCGCCAGATGTGTCCTCGACGACGATGGGCTTCAACGCGCTGCCAGTAGTCTGCACCCTGTAGCACGTGCTCACGATCTTCTGAAACCTTCAACTCAATCACGACCAGACGTCCGTCACGCCTGAGCGCCAGCAGATCTATCGGCCTCACGCCGAGCCGCCCTCCTCTCGCTATCCGAAATTGAGCATGTAGCGGCGCAACTATCAATCCGGGATCGAGTTTCGAGATGTCGCGACGAAGCAAGGACTCAAGCCAGGCCTCGCCAGCAGTTCGGTAAAGAGCGTTTCGGTGATCTGACGCTAAGGCCGACCTATGCTCGTGTAAATCGCTTAATAACACGGCCCATTCGTGTTCGCTCTTTTCATCAAGCAGACGCCGTCGAGAGCCTTCGATTCCAAACCAGACGAGCTCGGAGTCCATCAGACGCCGCACCCGCGCGAAGGGCAGTCCAAAGTAACGAAGGGTCTCGCCATGGCGGGTTTGCAGTATATCAATCGCTTCGGGCGCCTCGGCAATGATCGCCTGGGCCGACTCGCTGGTTGCCGGCGGAGCGATAGGCCTGAACCGCACGAGGCGCTTCTTCCATAGTTCTTCCAGGTTGGGACAAACAACGGGGGACAGCTCAGTCCACGCTTGGTCGAATTCATAAACCGTGATTGCGCTGCGCAGACTCTCCCGCAGTAGAGCGACACGCATGGTCAGTAGCTTTACAAGATCGTTTTCGACCAGCAGCCAGAGTTGCTGTACATAGGGAGCCCGCGCGCGCTCGCTGGTGCGCCCAAACCAGAGGAGGGCGGAGGAAAGAAACTCATCGACCTCACTCGGCTGGCTTGAAGCCACTGAGCCAGTCACGGCGATTCGATGGTGTCTGAGTCGCAGTAGAATTCGTGCGTAGCGTCCGGGCTGCCCGCGACGCATCCCAGGGCTTAATGATGCCCGCTCGATCTTCGCTCCCGGTTGTAAACCGGATGCGAGCTGCGCTAGTTGATCGCAGCGGACATGCCGAGCTGCCCTGATGGTGGCTGCGATCGCACTTGCCGATGCTCGCGGGATCAGCTCGATTACGGGTCGCTCCGCACCCATTCTGCGGGAAGCCTGCAACTCCAGCTTCTCACCGGTCCAATTCCATCCCCGAATTCGCCACGAGCGAGTTCCCTTGTCGGTCCAACAGGAAAGGATTAGTCGGTTCTGGGCAATGTTGATATCCAATTCGCTCCTGCGGAGAGCTTGGGTGCTTCCATCACTGAGCGTGTAGAACCATTCGGCGTGGGCATCAAAGAGTTCTGCAATGCGTTGTCTTGCGGTTTCCAGAACTGAATTTGTGAGGCGCTCGAACATAGCGGCAAATTCGGGAATGTGAGGCCGAGTCGAAGTTTGAGAGCGGCGGATGAGAGCTGCGAAGGCCCTTTTGCGCCTACTTTTCGTGGTTACTTCTACCGTGTGCTACCCCTTATGGTCAACTAAATTCCGACCAAATAGAGTAGTTAAGCTAACAATGAGGAATGTTTACCTCGCCAACAACGGGCCCAGGCTGCCTCTGAAAATGGACGTTTCCATAAATGGGATTGCGCCACTTGAAATTAAAGGCCGCAAGGAGGAAACGATTATCTTTGACCGCGACGAACAAGAAATAAGCCAACCTCCTCCTATGCTCAAGGCATCGGAAAGGCGCACACTGAGCGGTGTGGCGTTTTCTCATCCCGGAGGGATTCAAGCCAATAGCCGTGGGCTCGTTGCGCGACGCCCACGGAGGATCGAAGAAAGATTCCTGACCCTGGAAGGGTCAAACAGGGCCCGACAATGTGACCCCTTCAGGGTCAGGCATCTTTTTCTTTCGGCTATCGTGGGCTCGCGCAACGCTCGCCCACGGCTGCTAACTTAAATCCCTCCGGGATGATGTACCGAAGCTTAAAGTGAGGCACTACCGGCTTCAAGAAAGGCCCCTTAAAAGTGAAAACTAGAATTCTCAGCAGCGTGTTAGTCGCAAGCTTAGTGCTGGCGGGATTGTCCAGTGCAGGTATCGCGCAAGTTAGACGTGGAGATGCGGCAACGTCGCGCCAGAGTCTTTTGGCCAAGCTTCCGACTTCGGACGCGGTGGCTCAGGTCAACGTTAAACGTGTGCTCTCGGAAGCTCTGCCCAAACTCTTGGCGGGTAAGTCAGCCAAGCTGGCAGAGGTTAATTCTCAGATCGAACAATTTAAGACTCGCACCAGTCTCGACCTGCGTTCTTTCGATGAACTTGCCCTGGGCATGCGTTATAGCTATCCCTCATCAGGTATTACCAAGATCGGCACAGTGGCAGTTGCCCGCGGAGCTTTCAATACAGGCTCCATCGTTGCCGCTGGAAGAGGGGCGTCCAACGGCAAATACCGCGAAGAAAAATATCTAGGCAAGACCATTCACATCTTTACTCTGGACCAGCAGCTGAAAGTCCTCGGGGTGATGGACCTTAAGATCACGGAACTCGCGGTTGCTCCGCTGGACGCGAACACGCTGGCGCTGGGCGATGTGGATCGAGTCCGCAACACCCTCGCTGCCGGCAAGTTAAAAAGGTCACCCAATTCCGAGTTGATTGCCCTGGCTACGCAGGATCCCAGCGCTATCGGAGTCTTCGCGGGAAACGTGTCAGCGCAGCTGCTTCAGAATCTTCGCATCGGTAACGAAGCAATCGCCAAGGATCTGGCCGCTGTGCGGCAGGCTTACGGATCACTCGCTATGACTGACAAGGACTTGGAGTTGATCGTTGCGGCGCGTACGGTCGATGCCGGTTCTGCTCGCAGCCTGGGGGATACATTAGAGGGTTTGAAACAGTTTGGGGCTCTCTTCACCAATCGGATGTCCGGGATCAGAGGGGTGCTGGCCAGGACCGCGTTGGGAAATCTAAAGATCACCACCCAGGGCAATGAACTTAAAATCCGCACCGCCGTGGCTCAGTCAGATGTCGCTCCATTGGTAGGTGAGTTGTAATCTGGATGCTTTGATTTTCTAACATCTCGAAACCGGAGATCCCAAATCTCAGATCTCAGATCTTAGATCTCAGAAAGAATTAGCAAATGGTCGGCTTGCGCTCCCGCGAAGTTCCCATCGAGGGTTAGCTTCTCATCGCCATTAAACTGTGAGGCCGGTTACCAACGAAGATAACCGGCTTATCTGTTTCCAATTATTCGAACTTCTCTCATATCACCCACGTCACGACGCATTGCTTACAGCCGTCCAGCACCGACGTTAAATCCCGCCTACTTTTCGGGAAACGGAAATTGGGTCTGAGGTGCTCCAACAGCCGGCTCGCTCTCCTCCATAGCCGCCAGCACGTCCTTGTAGATTTTTATCTTGCCCGCACGTTTCATCTCCGCCTGAACTTTACTGACGTAGTCGTCCCAAAGTTGGGTTTGGCGCTCAGTAAGCAGCGCCTGGGTCATCTCCGGGCGCCTTGACGCAAACGCAGCCAGGTCCGCGTCGACGCGTTTAGTTACCCCCACTATCACCCAGTTGTCTCCGACTTTAATCGGAGTCTTAGCTACCTCCCCAACCTTCAAGGCATAGGCTACTTCGTCCAGCACCGGACTAATTCCGGCCTTTCCGATTCCACTGCCAATCTTCCAATCCTCTTCAGTCCCCGCTTCAAAACCAGCTTTCTCACCTGCTGTTTTGATATCGGAGACAGTTTTCACCGCTGCGAGTAACGCTTTGGCCTCTTGTTCCAGCTGCTCTTTCGCCCTTTGCTGTTTTAGCGTCTGGGTAAGCCGGTCCTTAATCTCCTCGAGCTCCGGAATGCGCGGCTCTTTCTTCTCCACGAACATCGGAATTGCGAAGCCACCCTTCACGCCGGTGCGTTCGCCAACGTCGTCGGGATTATTCAAAGGTGCAATAGCTGCCTCAAATTGTTGGTTGCTTCCGATTTCCGGGACGTCGTCTCCCGGCTTGATATAAGGAGTTTCTCTGACCATCTCGGCAGGACTCATGTTGGCTTCAGCGGCCAATTCCTGCGCGACCTTTTTGGGATCTTTGGTTTCCTTCAAACGCGCCTGCGCCCGCTCAGCGAGCTTCGCAGCCACTGAATACGCGCGACGGTTGCGGGACGAGACCAACAGAGCCGGCTTGGCTTCTTCGAAGTTCCGTTGCACCGGTTCGTCTCGCCGTAAGATGTACCAGTTTCCGCCATATTTGATGGGAATGTCCGAGATGTCGCCCGGCTCCATATCAACGGCCCGATCATAGAGACCGTCGGGTTTATTGGGATTCTTCTTGACGAGACGGGCCAGAAAGCCTCCGTTTCTTGCTGTTATCGGATCTTCAGAGTTGCCCCGAGCCAGCTCGGCGAATGTTTCCTTATTTGACTTGCCCGACGTTCCCCTCGCTTTCTGAATAAGGTCTTTGGCTTTTTCTTCTACCTGCTGATCCAAATCCTGGCGCGCAACTTTAAGAAGAATCTGCTGGACCTTGACTCCTGCCTGCTTGTTCTCAGCCGGCATTCCTTCGAATTCCTCGCGCAGGTCCTTGTCGCTAATCTGAAGTTTCGCACCGGCTTTTTCCTGGTTAATGAAGACGTAACGGATTTTCTTCTGGGGCTCGAGAATGCGGTAGTCTGTCTTGTGTTGCTCGTAGTGGTTTCGCAGTTCATCGTCTGACACTTGAATCTTCTCCGCCAGTTTTTCCGGGGACGAGAGCGCGTAGGACAAACTCATGGTGGTTGTCTCGCGTTGGTAGTTTTCCTGCACCTCGTCATCGGAAACGCTGACACTCGAGGTCACAAATGCTTTGAGCTTTTCCTGAGCGATCGCGTCGCGAACATTACGCTCAAACGTTTCAACATCGCCGTAGCGGGCGACGATGGATTCTTTGTATTTATCCAGGCCCACGAACTGACCAGAGGCGTCGGTAAACTGTTTGCGGATTCTCTCAGCCACTTCGGCATCGCTTGCGGCCAATTCCAGGCGCGCTGCTTCCTGGGCAATTACGCGATCGCGAATCAGTCCGTCAAGGAAGCGCTTATTCCCCCCCAGTTGGGCCAGGCTCATCTGGCCTCCCAGCATCTGCTGGTAGTTCTCTCTGAGCCGGGCCAGGTCCGCCACCGTAATCTCATCACTCCCGACCTTGGCAATCGCTTCGGTGTTTTTCGTCGGGTCGAGAGATCGAGCGGAGCGTCCCGGCCCATAGAAAACTATCAAACTGACGGCCATGATGAGGGTACCGCCGACAATAAGGATGCTGCGCGTTCGTTTGAGGCGACCTAATTGTTTGAGCATGATTTACTTTTCCAGCAAATGGCGGATTGTAAAGGAGCGGGAGTGGCTCTGCAACTTGGGAATAGACTGACGGGTGACGGTGTCAGCCATGTCAGAACCGCGAGCGGTAGCGACCGGGCTCGCTCTCTTTATTGTTCGGCCCTGGCGCTTAATCCGACCCGGTCGCTCGCGGTTCTGACATGGCCAGTGTCACTTTAACACTCGAAACCCGGCACTTGACACGGCCAGCACCTGACACGGCCACCTGACACCCGGGCCCCGACATGCTATTTTACTGACTTCAATGAACCCGATGGGCAGCTCAACATGGTTATGGATCGGCTTCTCGGTATTTATCCTGCTCATGCTGAGTCTGGACCTGGGACTTCTAAATCGTAAAGCCCACACAATAAAATACCGCGAAGCCGCGACCTGGAGCGCCGTCTGGGTCAGTCTGGCAATGATCTTTGCGGCGCTTGTCTTTTATTATCAGGGGAGCGAACGGGGCCTCGAATTTCTCACGGGCTACCTCATTGAGCTTTCTCTTTCGGTAGACAATCTCTTCGTTTTTCTACTCATCTTTTCCTATTTCAAGGTGCCGGCCAAATACCAGCACCGCGTCCTTTTCTGGGGCGTAGTGGGTGCTCTGGTGATGCGCCTGACCATGATCTTCATAGGCGCAGTACTGATTAATCGTTTCCACTGGATCATTTATATCTTTGGCGTTTTCCTGGTTTACACGGGCATAAAGATGTTCAAGCAGGAAGAACTCGACATTCAGCCTGAAGATAATCCTCTGGTGAAACTTGTTACTCGCTACATTCCCATTACTCGCCACTACGAAGAGGAGAAATTTTTCACGCGAGTAAACGGCAAACTAACGGGTACGCTGTTGTTACTGGTGCTGGTAATCGTGGAGGTCACCGATCTTGTTTTCGCTGTGGATTCAATTCCGGCAATTTTCGCCATCACCACCAACACGTTCATCGTTTACACCTCGAACGTATTTGCCATCCTCGGCCTGCGTTCAATGTACTTTCTGCTGGCGGGAGTGGTGGAGAAGTTTCAGTACCTCAAGATGGGACTCGCTATTGTGCTCACGTTTATCGGCGTCAAGATGCTGATTGTAGCCGTGAATGTGCATATCCCGATTTGGTTCTCGCTGACGTTCGTGGCTGTCGTCCTGTTGGGCTCCGTTGTGGCTTCGCTGCTCTGGCCTAAAGACTGCGAGATGGATATTGATGTGGATCTCCCGGAAGGATTCGACGCCCCTTTTGAAGACGTCGAATTCGCGGATTCCAAATCGGCAGTCGCCGGAAAAAAAGCCGAGAGCACCAAAGCCGGCGAAGAAATCCCCGAAGAAGAGCCCGAGAGCGTCGAGCGCCGTTGATGCAATAGCCTGTCCGGCTCTCAATACTTAGACTGCCAATCCAAGGTTCAGTGGCTGCGAATTCACCTTAAGTAAGGTCGACAATGTAGATTCGACAGGTTAATATAGCGCCGACCCCAGCAGATTTGACGATACACGGGCTATGATCAGATACAGACCACTTACCAAACTCCTCCTAACGGTGCCGCTTCCGCGTCGCGCGTTCTAGCGCAGCCTTGTTGGAGCGGCAAATCCTTACAATCAAATAGCAGCAGACCGGGGGCCGGGTTGAATTGGGGCGCACAATGCCCCAAACAAACTTTGAGGCACTCGTTCTGATCAATGATTCAGATAAAGTAGCGCGGAGATAAGAGCGATGGAAGAAAAATATTTTCCGGAAATAATTGAAATGAAATGGCAGCAGCGTTGGGAGGAAGGTCGTGTGTTTGAGGTCAGCAACGACGATCCGCAGCCGAAGTTCTATTGTCTGGAAATGCTGCCTTACCCATCGGGCTTCCTACATATGGGCCATGTGCGTAACTACGCAATCGGAGACGCCCTCGCCTGGTACAAACGTCTGCAAGGTTACAACGTGCTGCATCCGATCGGCTGGGACAGCTTTGGGCAGCCCGCCGAACAGGCGGCGATAAAACGCGGCGTAAATCCGCGTGCCTGGACCGAAGAGAACATCACGCACATGCGTGGCCAACTCAAGCGCCTGGGCCTCAGCTACGACTGGTCTCGCGAGATTGCCGCGCACAGACCTGACTACTACAAGTGGGACCAGTGGTTCTTCCTGAAAATGTTTGAACGCGGCTTGGCTTACAAAAAGCAATCG
>JBPCIQ010000100.1:0-12817 GCA_051006135.1 Pyrinomonadaceae bacterium
ACCGGCGGCCGGTGCTTAAGCTGGCGAAAGAGGCTTTCGGGTTGTATCGCGCGTCGCGTCGAGGTCAATCTGATCAGGTGGCTGCCGGCGCCCAGCCGCTGGAATCATAGAGTTTCGGCAACCGTCCTGCCGTCTGTTTTGGATCGCCGCTGTCCCCTCACTCCAAATTTAGATCTTCGTCTTTCGGGCCTTTAACTTATATCCCAGCTAATTCTTCCTTAGAGGCGACCCATGGAAGAAGCGGGGATAGGCGAAGTAGATAAAGAAGGTTACGCTCGCGAAAAGTGGCAGCGCATTCCGAAATCCGTTGATCGAGAACCTCGTTGGCCAGTCGTGCTAGCCCTGCTGGCGTCGGTGGATTGTATGCTACATTGCCTTCCACCCTGGTCCGCGGGCCGCGCTGGCTCATTCCGACATTGGTGCTGGTATTGCTTGGGGCTACAGTAATCTCCCACCGCATCGGTAGTCGTTCCCTCACTCGGACACTGGGTTACATCCTTAATAGCGTCGTGACTGTAGCAATGATCTGGTCGCTGGCGCTGTTAGTCCGAGTGTTGCTGACCCGGAGAATAACTCCCGAACAACTCTTAGTTTCTGCTGCCTCACTTTGGGTGAGTAATGTCCTGGTTTTTGCTTCCTGGTATTGGCGTTTGGATGGTGGCGGGCCACATGTACGCGCTCTTACGCCGGGTATTCAGATGAGGCTTTCTTGTTTCCGCAAATGATGATGCACCCGGAAGCCAAGCTGGCAGCCGGCGAACATGAGTGGGAACCTAATTTCGTGGATTATCTGTTCCTGGCATTCAACACGAGCACAGCCTTCTCACCAACAGACGTGCCGGTGTTGTCGCGTTGGGCGAAAATCCTGATGATGATCCAGGCATTGATTTCCCTGCTGGTGATTGCCTTGCTGGCCGCGAAAGCTATCAACATTCTCTAACTGCGATCCGGAAGATCATGGAGCGGATCAAATTCCACCAGGTTCCCTGACCGAGCACAAGAATCGGTCGTCCAGAGGGCAGTGGCAAGGTTCGGGCCTCGGGAACTCTGCTGCGATGTGGCGCTGGTTGCATATGTGGATTACCTCGACGCCAGTTTCTTTGCGATCTCGGCCGTGTGCTTTCCCTGGAAGCGCGCAATAGCGAGTTCATTTTCGCTGGGCATGCGCGAGCCGTCGCCCCTGGTGATCGTCGAAGCGCCGTAGGGAGAGCCGCCCGAAATTTCGTCCATGTTAAGCAACCGTTGCTCGGTGTACGGCACGCCAACGACCACCATGCCCTGATGAAACAACGTCGTATGAAAGCTTGTGATCGTAGTTTCCTGGCCGCCGTGCTGGCTCGCGGTGCTGGTGAAAACGCTGCCCACTTTGTCGACGAGCCCCCCGCTTAGCCACAGGCTTCCTGTCTGGTCGAGAAAGTTGCGCATTTGGGCGCACATGTTGCCGAAGCGTGTGGGCGTGCCGAAGATAATGGCGTCATAGCTCGGTAATTCATCAACGGTAGCGAAAGGCGCTTCTTGATCCAACTTGGCGCCCGCCTTGCGCGCCGCATCTTCAGCCATCACTTCGGGCACTCGCTTGATCACAACTGCGACGTCCGCAACTCCGCGAGCACCCTCCGCAACGGCTTTTGCCAGAAGCTCCACATGGCCATACATGCTGTAATAAACACACACTACGGCTCGGTCAACGCTTTCGGATGGCTTGCTTTCGCATTGGCGCGGGAGCGCTAACCAGTCTGAATCCCCAATAGATTGACTATCAGTACACAAAATAAGCGGGTAGGATGGTGGGCCCGAACGGAAAGGAAATCTCGGCGGCCGCGGGCATCAGCCCATCCGGAAAAGCTTCTGATAATCTCGATTGTGGAATATGACTCGCGATGGCAAGTTGTTTGTCCCGCAAGGAGCAAGTCGCTTCTGGCCCTTCGTAGTAGGGACCAGGTGGGCTTGCTCGCCACCACCGTGGAATGCTCAATTGCTTCTATGCCGCAGTATTCTGGAAGGGGTCCTGGGTATCCAACCGACCGGACCTCGTGAGAATTGGAGAACCTTGCATCGCGACCAGCTGGCAAACCTCATGCACGAGGGAGGGGCAGGGATGGAACACCCGTCGCGAACATTTGTTGCTTCGCAAATCCGCGAGGGAGAGAGCGTTCTGGACGTGGGCTGCGGAGCGGGAGTCGGTTATAAAGCTTTGGCCGCTGTCGGGCTGGACCCACGCTACGTAGGAATCGACTCGTCAGAGCAATCCATCGAAATTGCTCGCGCCTTATATCCGGTCGTCGATTTTCGCATTGGAAGTGCTACCTCACTCATCTCTGAGTTTGGACGCAATCGCTTCGATGTGGTGCTCGTTCGGCATGTACTCGAGCATCTACCTGATTTCGAGCCAGCCATGAACGAAGCGATTTCTGTATCTCGCCGGCTCGCGCTTTTTGTGTTCTTCTTAACTCCGCGCTCTCTTCCTCTCGGCGTGCGCAAAGTGGATCTGAGCTTCAACTGGCCAGTTTTCTATACGTATGTTTACTCGCGTCGCGCCATAAACCGTTTCTTGACCCGATGCGGACTACATTGGCGATGGTACGACAATCTTGGTATAAGTCGTGCCGGTTGGTTCGCCGACGAGGTTAATAGCGCACTTGTTGTATCGAGAGACCAATCACAATTGGCATAGCTGGAAGGTTCAGGCGGTCCTCGGCTGGCAGCCAAAACAACTATGAGCGCGTAGGCCGGCTAGGGGAAAATCATCAAAGTCATCAAACTTCTTCATTCGTTCTTTCCTGCCGATCTGGCGCGCGGCGTTTGCCTTGAATTCTTTGGCGCCCCAGACCTTTTACCTCTCCTTGCCAGCTCCCGTTCGTACGATAGAAACATCTGTTTCAAAAACTCGCGATGCTCCTGACCCGCGAGTGGTGGATATCGATCGGGATATCGCAGCATTCGGTCAACAATCGAAACATACGAAGCCCATTTTCCTTCAAGATTCGACGAATGACTATCTTTGCGAAATCGCTGGCAAACTAACGGCTGTCCGATAAAAACCAGCGAATGATGCTTAAGCGCCCGGGCAAAGAACTCCAATTCTGTGACGTACAGAAAAGTCTCGTCGAAAAAACCCGCAGTGTCGAAGACCTCTCGGCGTATTAGAGCTGTAGGGGGCGAGATCGTAAACCATCTCAACACGGCGCCACTAACCTTCGGGAAATAAGTTGTTTCATCCCTGGTGATTGCTAAATGCGAAACATTCTCAAGCCTTTCACGAAGCTCCCTGTTTGAACGCTTCGTAATCTTTCCGTCATACAGAGTAGACAGGTCGCAGGAAATGATCGCTGCATCGGGGAAAGACTGGCTGGCTTTCAATTGGGATTCGATCTTGTTTGCTTCCCAAAGATCGTCCGCGTCCAGACTAGCAATCCATTCCTGTGTTGCAGCTCGAATACCAAGGTTTCGCGCGGCGGCAACGTTCCGTCCATTTGCCCGAAGCACTTTTGCTCCCGCTCGCTCTGCTATTTTTTGGGTTTCATCCGAGCAATCATCGGCAACAACGATTATTTCCGTGACCGGAAGCGTCTGGGCGTGCACACTCTCGATCGCATCCTGAATAAAGTCTTCAGCGTTGTGCGCAGGGATCACTGCAGAGATTGACGCAGGGAGGATCATTTGCGATTAGGGGAAACTTCGAGCGAGCGCTCAAGCTTGCTTCCAAGCCGAAAGGCATACCCGTGACGCCCGGTTAGACTGGGACGCACGTATTGGTACAAAAGCTACAACGAAAACCAGGGCAACAACCTGTTGCGCAAACGCAACTTGCCGCCTGCGCAGGAGTGGGCGCGCTAATTGACATGATCACCGGGAGCGCCAGAGCGGCCGGCGCATATTTCAACATCAGGTCCCGGCGAGACACTAAGTTTCCATCACTGGGCTTCTTATAGTTCTCCAGCAAATCAATACGCTGAAGTTGCTCGAGGACCAACCAGACCACGCCGGTGTCGGCCCGGTACACGCAAGACTCTTCCCATGTCGCGGGCCGTCTTAGCAGCGGTCGTCTTTCCGTCGCAGGATTTCCAGACGAAGGCGGCCGTTTCGTTGAGACAGTGTGCCTGGTCGTTCGCTAAATCATATATTAAGGTTTCATCGCCAAGCTCCCGGATTACGAGATCTCTTGTTCGAGCATGCGGTAGAACAGCAGCGTTTTTCATCAACGAATTCCCCGCCTCTGGTTTGAATAGCGAAAGCCCCTTCTTCTTACGTCAGTTTCTTTGGCAAGTCAATAACTACTTGGACACGTGATGATCCACTAAATAATCTCGTAACTTATTGATGGCGTTTGGCTGGGAGGCAGGGATTCGAACCCCGATAGGCGGATTCAGAGTCCGCAGTCTTACCGTTAGACGACCTCCCAACGAGAAAACCGAATTTACGTGCTGACTGTTGCGGTTGTCAACCGCATGCAGTGTACAGGTAACTGGTAATGGCGAATGGTAAATAGGGGCAGTGCCAGCTGTTAAACGAGATCAGAGCTGGGTTACGAGGGAGAGAACGCAGCTACTTCACTTTCGCACGATTGATAATTCACATTACGAGTCACCTTCACGATTTAATGCTTGCCCATTCCACCCTAATCGGCGCACAATGAACACTCACCTCGCCCACGTCGTCAGATACTAACCGCCCAGATTTGAAGACCTTGCCGAGCCAACATGGGAGGCTTGATGACTGAACAAGAGAGTAAGGGTGCGAACAGCGATTCTGAGCAGCAGTTGCGGGCGCGCATCGCCGATTATGAAGCGAAGCTGAATGAGGACAAGGAGCTACTTACCAGCTTTCGTCATGAGATCAATAACCCTTTGACCGGAATACTCGGGCAAGCTCAGCTTCTGTTGCGTGAAGAACTAAGCGACAAAGCACGGAAGCGTGCTAAGACCATCGAACAGCTGGCAATGCGCTTGAGAGACATCGTCGCAGAGTTGCGGCAAGTGCAACGCCCGATCTCTAAGGCGAAAGAACCGACTTTAAAGGCTGAGGGACGCTGAACCGGCGAGATCATATCTAATCAATCAATCTTCACAACCGCCTGACCATTCACAAAAACGTCATACCGTTTGCCGGCGGGGATGAAGGCGTCTTTGCCTCGTTTGAAGCCGTGCAGTAAAGCCACCGGAGCTATTATTGGCAATAACGCGCCAGTGATAATCATTTTTGTAGCCACCGTGGCCCCTTTGCTGTCCCCCCGCAGTCTTACCTGGTTTTTTCTCAATGGGACTTGTGTTCCATCGGTGGCGGTAACGGTTTGCATACTCCAAACAAACAGACCCGCCTTGCCAAAATGCCCGCCGCGTTTTGCTTTTTCGATTCGCCCAGTCGCCGTCGCACCCTGCTCAACCACTGTAACACCGCTGATCTTAATCGGGTTTACAACTCGGAAGCTAATCTCGTCGTTTGGTTTGAAGTCCATTGAGCTGAAGGTGTAGGGCGCTTCGATCTCGATGGACCTGCCGTCGGGAATTTGCAGTGGCCCAGGTTGCTTCGCTCGATCTGAATCCGTGTTCTGAATCTTCGCGGGTGAATTTGAGGCTTCGATCATTGCGTCGATCACGACCTGGGGCACGCCAGCGCTTCGCAACGCTTCAACCTTGTCAGGTGAAACCGCGAAAGCACAATGCGAAACCCTAATCCTGGCGATGATGGCCTCAGGTGTAAGCCCGGCTTTGATCAAGTTAACCATGTCGTCATTGTTAAGGCCGGATCTACGCTTTCCGACAGTTGCAGGCTTTTTGTTGCAACGTTCTGAGCCAAGACCAACGAAGTATGCGCTTCGGGGAGCATTAAAAGAGCAAGAAATACAGCAATAAGGTTGTTCATTTGCTTGGGCACTCCCAATTGAGGTTTGATTGCCAGCATGTTAGAGGCAATCACAGTGCCGCATGGTTTCATAGAAAAGCGGGCACTGAAACCTCGCCTACCGAGATGAGGTCATCAGAGCATGAGTTGGGCTTCTTACGCATCGAGGTTTGTGACAGTGGGATAAGTGTGACAGGCGGTAAATTTTTGAGTGCGCCGGCATAGCGAAGCGACGACGGCGCTTTGGATTTAGAAGTGAAGCGACTACTGTGGAGTGGATTTCGTGTGAGCATCATCCAAAGCGGTGTGGCGCTTACGCTTGCCACCTAACCATTGTGGGATTGAACGTACAGAGACTCAGCCTACTCTCGTGGACGTCGCAGAATGGTTACAACTTCATTTCCGCCGAAAAAGGTCGAGCCGGAGGAAAAACCTACGAATTGATAACCGGCTGCTGCCGCTTCCAATACTTCTTTCTGCATGGTCGATGTTTTCTTAGTTGCCAGCAGCTTGTACTCCCAGGACTTGGGTTTCGCTTCGTTATCGCGCTCGAGGATAACCATCACCTCGGTGCCGAACGTCTTCTTAAAGACAGATTGGCCGCGGTGCTCAAAACCAGCGTCCCCAGCTTCCTGAAGTTCCTTCTGCATCGTCGACGTCTTGCTGGTCGCAAGCAGCTTGTAATCGAACCGAGGTTTATGGCTAGCATCCCTGGCACGAACCATCACGACAAGGGCTTCGGAGCCGCCGAAGAACGTCTCACCGCTGATAACATCAGCGAAGTGATAGCCCGAGGTAGCTGCCTCGTTCATCTCTTTTTCCATTGTCGAAGTACGTTTTGTCGCCAGGAGCTTATATTCAAACTCAATTTTCGGCCCTTTACTCTCGGTTGCCGCTGAGGACTGTTGCGGAGTGGGTTGGGCTGGGTGAGATCCCGCGGTTACGCACAGGGCGATCAGCAACAGGCCGCTCGCTATGACATTGAACATATTGAGTCTCCTTTATAAATGACCGCACTAGTTTTTGAGGGAGTTAAGACGCTGGCGCAAGGGGTCAGTCACGGGCCAAGTCACACGGCCCTCCTTGTTGTAAATGCCCACCAGGAGTTCGATAGTATCTGGAAGATTCTCCCAAATAAGTTTTCCTTCGTTATTGGTCATCGGAAAGACGATCCAAAAGATGTCGTAGGCATAATCTCGACGAGCTACTCCTGCCAGAGCTTTCACATGACGGAGCGCCGGCACGCTAGTGCCGCCGATGACGGAAGGGGAATCTTCTTTGACTCCTTTTCGTCGTAGGGATGACCGCCAATTCAACGGGATCACGCCGGACCCTTCCCGCGCATCGATCTCAACTAGCGCAACGAGACCATCAGTCCTTTCGGCTTCCCGCACCAACTCACGAGTTTGATCATCTGTAAGGCGCAGGCGCAGTTGTTCCAGACGGGCTGTCGCGCGAACTACTTCGGGAGTCATCAGCGTCGCACGCAGCTTATAGTTGTAGGAGTGTTCAGTGTGGATAACCCGGAGATCAAGGGCGCCGCCGACTCGTCCATTGACCCTCCAGTTCTTTCCAATGTTGATAGATTGGTCTGCGGTCCAGGAAAGATAGTCTTCTTGATTTGGCATCGTCGAGTGGGACGACTGCGCGGACGATTGAGCAGAATAGTATGAGAGAAAAAGAATGAGGGCCAGCAAGAGCAGGGAACCCGCTCGTGAAGTGTGGGACATACAGTCCTCGATTAGTCCGGAGTTTCCTGGACTGAGCTTGCGATGGGAGAGAAAACCTGAAACGTAGCCACCCACCAAAAGCTGTTGATTCAAAAAGAGGCGCGCAGTGGTTATAGACCGAGGTACGCTAAACGGTTAGACTTTCGGCCTCTTCAATCAAGTACGGAGTCATGACTTCCGGCTTCTCGTCTGAATCTTCGGCAAGTACGGCCTGAATTATTGGCAGACTGAGTGTGTGCTTGGTTGTTCTAAGTGGGACTGTTTTGCCTGAAGCGTACACTGGATGACGTCCATGCTCTTCATACCACTCGGCGAGATTCGCGGTCTTATGCATGTTCTCTATGATCTGCCGCCAACCCACCCCCGTGTTGTAAGCACAGAATGAGATTTCGCCTTCCTGCGTACCGTAGGGGATCACGCACATTTCCGTGCGGCGGAAGTCGTAGTTAAAGAGATCCTGAAACCACATTCCTTCGACGCAGAGCACGCGCCAAATGTCGTTCGTGTCTTCGGCCTTTTCGGCCTTCATGCGATCGTTCCGGTCTGAATTGGAGTTCGTCGAGGATGGCTTGAAGAGATTAAGAATCTGGGAGATCGGAAATCCTTCGGGCGCGCGCTCCGCATTGAAGTTGCGCAAGATTGCCATGCCAAGCTGCGCGTAGGAGAGCTTATGTCCGCGAGCAGTATCGGTAATGACGGCGACGTCTTTCATGAACTGTTCGTAGTCAAAAAACTCAAACAGCGACTTAAACTCGCCCGTCTTGCGATTCACGACCATCAAGGTAAAGATGCCGCAGTTGGGATGGCAATTACAGGAAGACCAGCCCCACGGCGCGTCCGCGCCTTGCAGCATGTCCATCACGCTCGTGAACGCCGAGTAGGACGAAAGCGGAAACCAATCACGTAAAGGTTGTAACTGCCCGCCGAGCTGATCCTTCAGGTCGTGAGTCATGCCCGCAAGTGTATAGCGCTGCTTAATGCGCAACTCGTCCGAGACGTCTTCATCGCGGCCCGTAAAGGAAACAGGCTGGAATGCGATCGTCTGCACCTTGTCGATATTCTTCGCCGCAAATTCAACGATCTGGCCAATACCATCGTTGTTGATGGTATTCACGATCGTCGTTACCAGGGTGACCTTGATGCCGACGCTTGCGAGATTCTCAATGGCACGTAACTTCACATCGAACAGATTACCGACGCCGCGATGCTTGGTCTTCTCTTCGCTCACTCCGTCAAACTGGAGATAAACACCATGCTGGCCCGCAGCCTTCGCCGCCTTGCAAAAGTCGATGTCTTCGGCGAAGCGAATGCCATTTGTCGCCGCCAGAATCCGGTAGAAGCCCACTTTTTTCGCGTAGGCAACAGCGTCGAGATAATAAGGGGAAAGCGTCGGCTCGCCACCAGAGAAGAGAATGATGATCTGGCGCTTTGGTTTGAAGGAAACCGCGCGGTCAAGAATGGCTTTCGTATCTTCGAATGTTGGTTCGTGCACGTAGCCGACCTGATTCGCATCCATGAAGCAGGGATTGCACATCATGTTGCAGCGGTTGGTCAGGTCCACGGTCAAAACGGCGCCCCGGCCAAACTTGATATTGGAAGTGCCGTGATGATGAACCGAGGCATCATCTGCCACACGGAAGTCGCGTCCAAAGAAGAGACCTTCAATGCGTTCCAGAAACGCTGGATCAGTCGCCATTACGTCTTCAAACTGACCGTGCTTGGGACAGGTTTTTTGCATGACAACCTGACCGTCTTTTTCTACGATCTGGGCCTTAATCTCGCCCGGATGCTCAAACATCAGCGTCTCTAAAGGAGTTTCTCCGGAGATTACCGCGCTGCGCACTTCTTTTACGCAGGTAGGACAAAGGCTGTCAGTCTCGCGCGGGAACCCCAGTGGCGGCGCGGTGCGTTCGTAAGATTTCAGGAGCGGGCCAGGCGCCCAGTTGGGACGGATAGAATCGCCTTCAGGCAGCCGGCTATTTACTGACTGAAAAGCCTTCCAGGCGATTCCCGAAAGGTTGGAGAGCAACTTGGAGCCTTTTACTCCGGTAAGTTTGCCCTTATCCGCTTCACCTCTACGAAACTGATCACTAAACAAAGGATTCTCTCCTCAAGGCGCGTAGCGTGTGGCGCGCCTCAAAAGCGTTAAGACTAATCATGCCTGCAAATAGCCGCTGCAAGGTGCACACCTTAGGACCCAGCAATTGGCGGTCGTTTCATGATAGTTGGCTGGACCTTCGATGGCAAGTACAAAAAGGGCCGAAAAAATCAGCATCTTGCCGATCTGAGCAACCACCTTCAGACACTTCCAGGTGCGAACCGATCCCGCGGCACGGTGTCAAAAGCCGATCTTTTGGCGTGCGTTGACTTTGACCCGCGCATTGGTCGGTCGCGGCTTGACGCAGCCCTCGTTAGAGGGATTCAACGCTTGGGGGCGCCAGAGCCGCTCCGAACCAAAGGCGTCAATTGACCCTGTGCTGTGGCGATTAGTTGTCGGCACGGGTAAGATTCGGGGCTGTTCGGGCGGGAGCCTTTCCTCGAAGCGCGAATCTTACCGTGCAGAATCCGCGTCAAGAAGGGCGTGGGTGAACTTACACCGCAGATTCACACGGATCCACTGATAATAAAGGGGCATGAACGAAACCAAACCATTAACGGTCTCAGATCTCGCTGAACATGTGGGTGGACGAGTGACGGGTGACGGCAGTGTTGTGATTCGCAATGTCGCGAGCCTGGAGACCGCAGGTATGAATGAGATTGCCTACGTCGAGGACGAAAAATTCTTCACCGCAGCGAGTGCAAGCAAGGCCTCCTGCGTGATTATTCCCGAAGGAGCAGATGTCACTGCGACCTGCGTTATCGAGGTTAAGCGACCAAAACTAGCTTTCGCTTTGATTGCCAAACTGCTGCATCCGGCCATTCGACGTCAGCCATCAATCCACTCCAGCGCCGTAATCGCTGATAGCGCAAACGTGGCTCTAACAGTTTACGTTGGCCCGCATGTTTATGTTGGGGAAGGAGCGAGCATCGGCGCTGGGACGAGGGTCGAAGCAGGCACCGTCGTTAGCGATAATGTCACGATCGGAACTGATTGCGTTCTGCACCCCAACGTTGTTTTGTACGACGGCGTTACCCTGGGTGATCGCGTGGTGCTGCATGCCGGCGTCTGCATCGGCGCGGACGGCTTTGGTTACGTGCGCGACGACATGGGCTATCACAAGTTTCCCCAGATTGGCACGGTCGTGATCGAAGACGATGTGGAACTCGGAGCCTACACCTGTGTCGATCGCGCGGCGTTGGGCCGCACGCGTGTGGGACGCGGCACCAAGCTTGATAACCTCGTACATGTGGGCCACAACTGCGATATTGGTGAGCGCGTGGTGATCGCCGCGCAAACCGGTATCAGCGGTAGCGTCATTATTGAAAACGACTGCGTAATAGGTGGACAGGTTGGTTTTGGCGATCACATTCGCGTGTTAAGCGGCGCGATCATCGGCTCGAAGGCCGGCGTGCTGCCCGGCAAGATCGTGCGGCCGGGCGTCTGGTGGGGAGTTCCCGTGCAACCGCTCGATGAATACAAAAGACGCAACGCGTTGATCGGGCGACTGCCGCGGATGAAAGAAGAGATCAAGGAGCTGCGCAAGCGAGTTGAAGAGTTGGAAGATCGTTTGAAAGGGAAGAGCTGATCATTTTCCATTGGGCATGTTTCATTTTTCATTCATGGCATTGTTGACTGTTTGTTCGTGTCCGGAGCACCACGAAATGGGATCCGGGAAAATGGCTAAATGAAAAATGTCAGATGACAGATGAAAATGATCCTGTAATCACTCTAACAGAATAGATCGCAGAACCGATTCGGCGGCCCGCCGCGAGGCGCCACCCTCACCAAGCTGATGGCCCACATCGTGCAATAGACTTCGAATGTCGTGGTTTCGCTGATCTTCCAGCAGTGGAAGAAGTTCAAAGGCGAGGCGCGTTCCGTTCAGTTCATTCTGCATCAACTCCGTAACAATGCGTCTACCCGCAATCAGATTTACTAAACCGTAGTGATCGGCCGTGATTAGTCGACCAAGCGTGTGCCAATTGATCGCAGACTCTTTGTAAACGATGACCATTGGTGTGCCCAAAAGCGTGGCTTCAAGGGTTACTGTGCCGCTTGCGACCGCGGCGACGTCGGAAGCGGCAAGGGCTTCCCTCGTTTCCTGATGAACGATGCGAAAACTTTCAGGAAGTGGAAGCGACGAAGGTCTGCGGTCGACTATCTCCTTTGCTTCCTTTGGTGATCGGCTCGGAGCAACAGCCAACACAAACTGCACGTCGGGACGCCGCTTCGAAACCACCGCGGCCGCGTCCAACATGGGCGGCAGGATGCGTTTGAGTTCATTGCGCCGGCTGCCAGGCAATAGGGAGATGATTGGTCGCGCAGGATCAAGGTCATTGAACCGGCAGAACTCTGCACGTCCGTAGCGAGCGAGCACCTCGCCGGCGAGCGGGTGACCTACGAATTCCACATGAGAGACACCGTGGTGAGCGTACCAAGTCGGTTCAAACGGCAGGATTGCGAGCATTAGATCAACGTCGCGCTGGATCGTTTTGGCTCGATGAGATCGCCACGCCCACAGTTGAGGGCTGATATAGTAAATCACTTTAAAACCGCGACGATGGAGCGAGCGTGCCAGGCGCAGGTTGAAGTCCGGCCAGTCAACCAGGATTACCGCATCAGGTTTTCTTTCGAGGGCTGTGCGTTTCAATTCCTTAAACGCGCGCCAGAACTTTGGCAACGCGCGCCCGATTTCAAGTAACCCGAGAATTGAAAGGTCGTCAGAGTTAACAACCGAGTCGACACCCGCCGCTCGCAGCAGTGGGCCAGTTGCGCCGAAGACTTCGAAATGAACTGCAGGCGCCGCATCACGCAAGGCACGCACGAGCGCCGCCGCGTGCGCATCGCCTGAGGGTTCCCCGGCGACGATCATTAAGCCCAACCGCTTCTGCTCTATCCTTGTCATCCTAATTCCAATAATAGAAGCCAGATCATTTTCCATTTGACCTTTACCCTTAGTCATTTGCAACTATTTGAATCGGGAAATGAGGATGTGTGCAGGACTGTTTAATCAATTCACTGCGGCTTGTTCCGGCAATCGAACTCGCTGCGGCTAAACGGGTCAGTACCACCACGCGGCATGAAGTTGATTGGTGACACCCCGATCTGTAATTACCTCTCAGGTTGGGAAGGTGGGCAAGCGCAG
>JBPCIQ010000101.1:0-16837 GCA_051006135.1 Pyrinomonadaceae bacterium
AAGCTGCTTCCTTTGCGAACCCGACTCCGAATTTCGGCGAGCATGAGCCGCCCAGCTCGAATGGCGGCGCTATCGGGGTCGAACGGAGAAAGGCCGGCGGCGATGAGGTCGACGTTTATGAAGTCCGGACAATCAGCTTCGCGCGGCAGAAACTCGAGAGCGAAGGTTGTCTTACCCGCGCCATTCGGACCCGCGATGATGAAGATTCGCTTCATACGCCATTAGTCGTGGCCGCTACTGCTTCTTTGGCCTGCGCTTTCTACGCTCCAAATCTCTGCGAGCTTGGCCTGCATCTTAGTCACTCACGATAAACAGATTCAAGCTATCTTCGAAGCGATTCCACAACTTATCAGTTTGCCGAAGACACCGTGACGCCAGATCGGCCTTCATCCGAAGCGGGACAACACCAGGGAGACGAAGCAGAGAGGACTGTCGTGGATGACTCGATCAAAGTTGGACCCGAGCCACATACCCAGGTAGCATGTCCCCGTTCTAAGCTAGTTCTAACGCGCTCCCGAACACTCGATGAAACGAGAATACTACTCCGCCTCAATCGCCGCTTTTCGAAACACCACGTCCAACGAAATCCTCGGCCAACTCACGCGAAGTAATCCCTTCACACTTGAACAGACTCAACTCAACGCCTGGCTTGAACAGATAACTATCCTCCAGCGGGTTCTAACTAACCGCGAAGGCCGTATCTATTTCGAATATGCAATCCCACGCATGGGCAAACGGATTGACGTCGTACTGCTCATTGGTCCGGTAATCTTCGTTCTCGAATTCAAGATTGGCGAAAGAGACTTCACTTCATCTGCGCTTGATCAGGTATGCGACTACGCCCTCGACCTGAAGAACTTTCATGAATCAAGCTACGCCCATTTCATTGCCCCAATTCTCATTCCCACAGCAGCGGGTCACGCCACTCCCATTGTTTGCGCCACACCACAAAACGACAAACTGCTCTCTCCCATTCGCTGCACTGTTGCTTTACTCGGCGAGGTCATCGACCAGGTCTTACGATTCGCTGAAGGCGAGGTCGACATAGATCCGGAAACCTGGGAACGCGGCCGATACTGTCCGACACCCACGATCATCGAGGCAGCACTCGCGCTCTACAAAGGCCATTCTGTCAGTGACATCTCCCGCAACGATGCGACGGCAATCAATCTGAGTCTCACGTCAGACGCGATTGCGGAAGTTATCCGCGCTTCGAAAGAAGACTCCCACAAGTCAATCTGCTTTGTGACCGGCGTCCCGGGCGCCGGCAAGACACTGGTCGGGCTAGACACTGCGACAAAACATCACGACGAACAGGACAGTCTCTACAGTGTTTTTCTTTCCGGTAATGGTCCGCTGGTGGCCATTCTGCGCGAAGCGCTGGCGCGCGATCATGTGCAGAACGAAAAAGAGCAGGGACGAAAAGTGAGAAAGGGCGAAGCCAGAAGTAAGGTGCGAGCGTTTATTCAAAACGTTCACCATTTCCGTGACGAGTGCCTTATCGATCTTAACCGCCCACCAGTTGAACATGTGGCACTATTTGACGAAGCGCAACGCGCGTGGGATCTCAAGAAGACTTCAGATTTCATGCGACGCAAGAATGGCATCGTCGATTTCCGACAGTCTGAGCCCGAGTTTTTGATTTCTTGTCTTGATCGTCATCCAGATTGGGCTGTGGTTGTTTGTTTGGTGGGTGGCGGTCAAGAGATTAATACCGGCGAAGCTGGAATCACCGAATGGATCGACTCGCTTGAGCGATCGTTTCCAAATTGGCACATCTACATCTCATCGCGGCTTAGTGACAGCGAGTATGGCGCCGCGCTTGTCAGAACCGGGAGCGGTAGCGACCGGGGCCTGCGGGACTTTCGCGTTAACCATCCAGTCGTTACTAAAGACGAACTCCATCTGTCGGTATCGATGCGTTCCTTCCGCGCTGAGAATGTGTCGCAGTTGGTGAAACAACTGCTGGACCTTGATGGGCTTAGCGCCCGAGACACTTTGGAAAGCGTCCGAGAAAAGTATCCCATTGTGCTCACACGCGATCTTTCGAGAGCCAAGCAATGGCTGAAGAGCCAGGCACGTGGGTCCGAGCGTTACGGTATCGTCGTTTCCTCGCAAGCGGAACGACTAAAGCCGCACGCGATCGACGTGAAGTCACCAATGGATCCCATTCACTGGTTTCTCGATGGGAAGGAAGATGTTCGCTCGTCATACTATCTCGAGGACGTGGCCACTGAATTTCACGTGCAAGGCCTCGAACTCGACTGGGCCTGCATAACCTGGGACGCCGATTTCCGCCACGCTGACGGAGGTTGGCAACATTGGTCCTTCACCGGCGATCGTTGGAACCACATCCGCAAGCCAGAGCGGCAAATCTATCTCAAGAACGCCTATCGCGTTCTCCTGACCCGCGCCCGTCAAGGAATGGTCATAGTCGTCCCTCCCGGCGACTCCGACGATCCAACCCGCAAGCCCGAGTTCTACGATCCGACGTTTGAGTATTTGACCGAGGTTGGGTTCAGCTGTATCTAAGCCAGAACGATACTTAACGAAATACTTGTAGGGGCGCAACTCCGTGGGCGCCCCCGGTTTTCGATTGACTCAAGCTCTCAACAACGTCTCGCCAATCTAACCTGGCGCTGGATATTTCTCTGAGACTATGCCACGCCAAGACGCTGTGAGAAAATCCATTCACAGGAGTTCAACAATCTGTGGCACAACCTATGACACAATCCCGAGCTGCGGTGAGATTGGCTATTGAAGAAACTCTCGACTTGCTGCCTCGCGCTTTTGCTAAGGATGTCTATGTCGGAAAGTGTGACGTTGTGTACCAGCACGTCTTTGATTCGTATTCCGGGTATGGCAGGAGTGTTTATGCCTGAGAGCCATCTTTATTGCCGTGACCTCCAAGTTTTCTCCGCCTAATTTCCTACAGGACGAGCTCGCGAAGTTCTCAGCCAATAGCGGCCAGGCCGAATCTGGCTTCTGCCTTCACTCGTTTAATCATTTTCGCGGTGTCGACTGACTTTGCGCGCGTGGTCAGATAAAGATCAACTTCCTTGCGGGCCTGTTCAAGGATCTGTTGATCCCGAACGAGATTGCCGATGCGAAACTCGGGGAGCCCCGATTGCCTCGTTCCCAGCAGTTCTCCCGCGCCGCGCAGCTCAAGATCTTTTTCGGCAATCACAAAACCATCGCTGGTTTGCGCCATGATTCCCAGTCGCTCTGCCGCGACACTGGTTTTCTTGTCGGAAGTTAACAGCACGCAATAACTCTTTTCAGCCCCACGCCCAACCCGACCACGCAGTTGATGGAGTTGGGAAAGTCCGAAGCGCTCGGCGTGCTCCACGATCATTAGTGACGCATTAGGCACATCGACGCCAACTTCTATTACTGTGGTTGAGACCAGTATTTGTGCCTCACAGGCGATAAAGCGACGCATCACCTCATCCTTCTCCGCGGGCTTCATTCTCCCGTGTACCAAACCCACCGTAAATGTTGGGAAGACAACATCTCGGAGATACTCATACCTTTGCGTGGCGTCTCGCAGATCGGTCTTCTCCGATTCCTCGACCAGCGGGTAAACAACATAAACCTGCCGGCCGGCGCGCACTTCGCGGCCAATTAATTTCTTTACCTCTTGTCGCTGATCCTCGCCAAACACCAGGGTCTCGACGGGCGTCCGCCCCGGTGGCATTTCATCGATTACTGACACGTCGAGATCGCCGTAAACAGTCATCGCGAGCGAGCGGGGAATTGGCGTGGCCGTCATAACCAGGACATCGGGATTAAAGCCGCGTGCGCGCAGCTCTGCTCGTTGCATGACGCCAAAGCGATGCTGCTCGTCAATAACCACAAGCCCCAGTTTACTAAACGAGACCGACTCCTGGACCAAAGCATGAGTGCCAATGCACGCGCCAATATCTCCCGCCGCAAGATCGGCTTGCAGCCTGCGCTTCTCCGCGGCGCGCAGCGAGCCAGTCAATAGTTCGACACGATGCGGGGTCTTCGCGAGCAACCGTTTGATGTTGCGGGAGTGTTGTTCGGCGAGAATTTCGGTCGGCGCCATTAAAGCAGTTTGGTATCCATTTTCCATTGCCGCGAGCATGGCAATTAGCGCGACGATGGTCTTACCGCTACCGACGTCTCCCTGCAGCAGGCGATTCATCGGTGCGTCTGACTTCATGTCTGCGAATATCTGTCGGACTACTCCTCGTTGGGCGTTCGTGAGCTTGAATGGCAAAAGAGAACTGATCGATTCTTTGACGGAGGCGTCGATCGTGATCTTCGCTCCCTTATGCTCTTTGATTCTCTGCCCGCGTTTGAGCCCAATTCCCAACGCAAGCCAGAAGAAGTCTTCGAATATAAGTCTCAGGTGAGCGGGGCTCCGCGCTTGTTCGTACTGATCAAGCGAGGCATCTTCAGCAGGGAAGTGGATTTGGCGAAAAGCGTTAGACCGGGGAATAAGGCGTTGCCGTTGCCTCAGCTCGGCCGGCAGAGTTTCTTCGATATCCTCGTCGGAGACTATTCCAAGCACCGCATGAATGATCTCGCGTAGTCGTTTCGAGGAAAAACCCCCCAGCTTGCGATAAACTGGAACGCGACGACCGGCATGAACCGCCGCGAAAGCAGGATCGTCGGACCACTCGTCATCCGTTTTCTGCCCTTCTCCTGCTCTCCCCATCTCCCCATCTCCTACTCTCCCCGGTTCCCCCGTTCCAGGCATGGGCAACAGTTCCAGTTCGTCGCCAGGTTTGTTAAGACGCAAGGCGTAGGTTCCCCGGCGATCATCCCACTCCCACCTGCCGAACGTAATAAAGCGGGCACCTCGACTGAGTCTCTTAGTGTAATAGCTGACGATGTCGTGAGCATGGGCGCCAGAAACAAACCACCAGACAACAACCGGGCGTCCGGTCTTGTCCTTATCAGTTGCCGTGACTTCAAAAATAAATAGTTTTGGCTGACCGTATGCGCGTTTCTTCCCCACCTGATAACCGCCGGAAAGCTTTGCGTAGAGTTCGAGCGACGCCTCCATTCCCTCCTGCAGGTCGCGGATGCGTGCGAGATTGGAGCGGTCCTCGTAGCGCATAGGCAGATAACTGAGGAGGTCTTCGACGCTAGCGTCGCCTGCATTCTTTTTGCCGGCGTAACTAGCCAGTGCCTGGGCAAGCTTGCGGGAAAGCGTCTCGCCTAAACGCGCAATCTTGTACTGGTAGAGTTCTTCAATGCGAGTGTCGAGGGTGATGGGCTCGGGCATCGAACCGGATCATAGCTGAAAACCAGTCAGCAGCAAATCAACCTCTCTAAGTTAAGTCCCCTCTCAGGAAGTTACAGATCTTGACGTTGACCTTGAGAAACAAAGTGGCGTGGTTTACGTTAACCTTCAGAGGCCGGCAGTCAAGCAGCTAAACATTTTTATCGAGGTTCAGTATGGATCGCTTCGAATCATTTATTGAGAAGAGTATTCGAGAAGCAATCGAAGCAGGTGAGTTTGATAACTTGCCAGGTAAGGGTCAGCCGCTGGATCTAAAAGAGAACCCGTTTGAAGATCCTGACTTGCGCATGGTCCATAAACTTCTGCGAGATGCAGGCTTTGCCCCAGCCTGGATCGAGGAGCGCAAAGACATCGAGGCGACATTCGCACATGCCCGCGAAACACTCGCGCGCGGCTATGCTATTTATAAGCCGGGCGGCGTCACTCCAGATGATGCAGCCTGGCTAAGGAATGTCACTGAGTTTCGCGTTTTGGTCGCTGAACTCAACAGTCGCATTAAGCTCTACAACCTGAAAGCTCCTGCTACTGTTTTTCACAAAAGACATTTGGATGCGGACAAAGTCATCCACGAACTGGCGGAAGCAAAGGACCCGGCAGAGTAACACCTGCAGTACAGGTTGTCTGAAACTTGACTGGGCTTAGCGGGAAAGGACACGAATCACGATGGGATCTGAACCTGGGATTTTGGAATTAATGCTGCAGCGGTTGCGTGATGTGCGGCAATCTCTATTGCGCTTGCACAAGGAGCTTCTGCATTGGGAGCGAGAAAATTACGAGCGAGCCCATGGACGAGTTGAGACGAGCTACGAGTTTCTCCGGCTGGTAATGCACGACCCGTGGTTCGGCTGGCTCCACCACTTGTCAGAACTTGTCGTGCAAATAGATGAAATGCTGGCTGCCGAAGAACCGGCAGTGGAAAGCGCCGCCACGGCAGTCAGGGATCAAGCGCGGCTCCTGCTGGCTCCCTCGGAGACTGGAGGACAGTTTCAGCGGAAGTACTTCGACTCGTTGCAGCATTCTCCCGACGTAGTGCTGGCGCATGCAGAAGCCATCAAACTGCTTGGGCCAGCCAAACCAGCCAATCTGCCAGCCGATCAGAAGGAGCGATGAGTACCCTCATCTATTAGCTAATTCGGGTTGCGCGCAATACTGGTCGAAAGCCTGTGTGAGTTCTTGCGCAATCTGTGATGGACCTCTGCCCTCAATTTGATGACGCTCCAACATATAGACGAGCTTGCCATCTTTTAGCAGCGCAATCGAAGGGGACGAAGGTGGATAACCTGTGAAATAGTTTCGCGCTCTTTCGGTAGCTTCGATATCAGCTCCGGCAAACACAGTGGCAATTTTGTCTGGACGTACGCTGTGCTGAAGTGCTAGTGCGATGCCGGGACGCGCCTTGCCTGCCGCACAGCCGCAGATTGAGTTCACCACTACCATCAAGGTGCCTTTTGCATTTTGCAGTGTCTCATCTACCTGCTCAGACGTCTTCAATTCTTCGAAACCCAAACGAGTGAGGTCTTCGCGCATCGGTCTAATCATGATTTCCGGATATGGCATGTCTGTTTCTCCTGTCTATTTAATTCCAGCTCGATTGTACCATGTCCGGCGAAACCACGGGCCAAACCGCTGTGCTTCAGGCGGAATCAATGGAGATCGTCCTCGGATCGTCGCCGTCCCCGGAAATCGCGACTCGCCAGACATTGCCGGGCAGCGGATAGCGCCCCAGTCGTTCAGCCCACTCGATGACAATCACAGCGTGCTCGTCTCTCAGCAATTCGTCCAAATCTACCGCATGCGCCGCATAGGCGCCTTCGTCCAGGCGGTAAAGGTCAATGTGAAAAAGTGACAGGCGCGCGGCATAAGGATTAACGAGCGTGAACGACGGACTGGTTACTTCGTCGGGGTCGACGCCAAGCGCAGCAGCGATTCCCTTGACGAAGATTGTCTTGCCGGCGCCCAGCGGTCCACTCAGCAATAAGATCTCGCCCCCGGCAAGTTGTTTGCCGAGCTTCTGACCGAGGCTGAATGTCTCCTTAGCATCTTGACTGACCCATTCGCCGGTCTGAATTTGCGATGGCGAAGATGTGATCATCTTGTTTGCCTACAAGTCGTTCGAACATAAATCTGTTAGTGAAAAATGTCTGCCAAATCCCAATTCTGAAAGAACATAATCCGTCTTAACCAAGAACAGCAAGCTATAGCCTTAAGGAATACCACCCACGGAGGTTGGTGGAGTTTTCAATTTAAGCCTACAAGGAGGCGCTCCTGTGAGTCCACCCACTCCCGTGGGTGGTATTCCTGAGTTTTCATCCGGTCGATACGCTCCCGGTCCAGTACTGTGTTCCGCCACTATTTCGGCGACTGGAACATTTCGTATCTGCGCGTGTCTAACTAACTGAGGGCACCGAGCGGAGGAGACCAATGTCAACTATCGCTGCAGTGGAGAATAAGCCGCAGATCAACGTTACTCCATTAATAGACGTGTTGCTGGTCTTGCTGATCATATTCATGGTGACCGTGCCGCTGAAGCCGAGTCGCTTCGCAGCCAGGCTTCCTTCCCAACCCGACGATCGAGTACTCCCGCCACATATACATACTTTGGTAGTAACAATTGAAGCTGATCGCACTCTGAAGCTAAATGCTCTGACCGGCTTGGGAACCATAGATGACCCGCGAAAGCTTTGTGAGACGCTGACGGATCTTTTTTACAAGCGAGAAAAGAATCACGTTTACCGGGATGAAATGCTTAGACGCATTGACTTGCCTGAGTCTCTTCGCATTGAGAAGACGGTATTCATTAAGGCTCCGCGCTCAATCGCCTACGGCGACGTGGCAAAGGTGATTGATGGAATTAAGGGCGCCGGCGCAAACCCCATCGGACTGCAGTTGGATAACCTCAATTAGCCGCGTATCCGGTCCGACTTTTGCAGTGCGGCGCCTTACCACCACTTGGGTGTGGACTCAGTTGAAAAGGCCCCGCTGGTCGGGGCCTTTCGCTTTAAGGTAGCTCGCGTGTTGTCTTGCATTAATAACTGGCTGGCGTTTCTTCGCCAATGAAAACGCCGTTCCGGAAAGTGTTCAGGCATTTAGGGTGGGCGAACACGGAAGGAGCGTCTGGGGGGGGAGTAAACGATGTCATCCACAAGAGGACCGCCCGGCGGGTTGAGTCCTGCCAGATTTCGTACTCGTTTGGCGATCTCATGGTCAGCGCATGAAGTGTCTCCACTTGCACCAAATCCGCCGATGATTTGTCCGGTTGAGTCATACAAAGGCACACCACCGCCAAAATAGATCTGCCCTCCCGCAATTTGATTCTTTCCTCCACCCCCTGGTAGGCGAGAACTCCTTTTTCGATTTCTTTGTGATCAACGTCTCAAACTTGCGGATCGCAGCGGGCGGAACTTTTGTTTTTTCAGGTAAACCAATGTCGCTGGCTGAGCGTATCTCGTCGGGAAAACGCATTGTTTCGGCGCGCAGAATGCCGCGGTCGAAAAATATCGCCACCAGATACTCTTTTCCTCGCATTACTTCACGATTACGCTGCGTCAAGGTGAGCCTTGCAGTGCTCGCGCAGCACTTCGAGAAATGCCGCGGCGGCGTGCGAGAAGGTCATCTCACGTCGATGTGTGACCCAAATCGTGCGGGCGTAGGTAAGGTCTTGTACGGGAACACCCACGAGTGTGCCGCGCGCCAATTCATCAGCCACGCACATGCGCGGGACAAACGAGATGCCGATCTTCAACTGCACAAATCGTTTGATGGTTTCGACGGTCGCGAGTTCCAGCGTGATGTTAAGAGGTGTGTGCTGAAGTGCGAATGTCTCCATGACTTTATGGCGCGAGCCCGTTTTGACGTTATGCGCGAGAAATGATTCCGCGCCGAGCTCCTTGACGCTGACCGAATCGCGTTTTGAGAGTGCGTGATCCGGATGCATGATTAGCACGAGTTCGTCCCTGAGAACCGGGAAAGATTCCAGATCGCTGTCGACCGGTTCGAAAGCCAGTAGAGCGAAATCGACATTGCGGTCCAGCACCTCTCGTGGCAGCCGGTCAGACGTATGCCGAAAGATCTCAACCCGGATGTTCGGGTGAAGCGCTCTATAAGCAAGAATGAGATGGGGCAGAAGATAGAGCGAGGTGCTTTCGTTAGCGCCAATGCGGACACGCCCGCGTTCAAGCGACTTTAGCTCCGCTACCGCCTCGAGCGTCTGGTCCCGTAGCATAAGAATCCGCTTCGCGTAGTCATAAACCAGCTCGCCGAGCTCAGTAAGCTCCGGCGTCTTTTGCGAACGCTCGAAAAGGGGCGCACCGATTTCCTCTTGCAGTCGCTTGATCGCGATACTCACCGCCGGTTGCGTGCGGTAAACGCGCTCAGCAGCCTTCGAGAAACTTCCTTCCTCGACCACTTTTATGAAGAACTCAAGCTGAGTTAGCTCCATTGATGACTAGCCACATCTCCCCGCTCGGATACTAGCATAGACCTCTGACTTCTGAGCTGCCCCTCATTTATGAGCCCCAAAAAACTTTAAACTATACAGAACTCGAAGAAAAATGTAGATTGGAGTTGCGACATGGTTTATTTTTGGTTGCGCTGTGACTGCGCGCCGCGGTGCCCACGCAAAGGTTTATGACGAATCTGCCGCAGCTTCTAAACATGCTTCTAACCACTCCCGGGCCGCCGACTCGCTCGCTGGCTTTGAGCTTTGTTGGACCGGCCGATGTCGTTATTACGATTTCGTTTGTTCTCCGAGTTGAGGACGGCACTTGATGGCCTGATGCCGCAACCTAACACCTTTTAGAGGCCATCAACTGAAACAGTTGGTGGCTTTTGTTTTATCACTTGAGGGGACATTGGATTGAAGCAATTACTCATGCCATTCCAGCAAGCGCTACTTCCAGTTGGCAATCGGCAAGATCATTAATCGGCACTGACAACAATCAACAATGAATCACACCCTTTCCATTCTCGTAGCTGATCAACCTGGAGAGCTCTCGCGCATTGTCGGCCTATTCAGTGCACGCGGCTTCAACATCGAGACGATTTCAGTCGGCGCCACGCTCGATCCGCAGTGGGCACGGGTCACGATCGTGACGAGCGGAGACGACCGCACCATTGAGCAGATCGTCAAGCAGTGCTCGCGACTGGCTCGGGTTAGGGAGGTGCTGGATGTCACGACGAGACCACACATTGAACGCGAGATGGCTCTGATTACCGTCAACGCGGAGGCCGGTGTGCAGCGCCAGGAGGTCCTGAGCCTGATCGCGGTCTTTCGCGCCAAAGTCGTTGACATCTCGCGGACGCAGATGATCGTGGAAGCTTCAGGTAACAAGGAGAAGGTCGAAGCCTTTATTGAATTGCTCCGACCCCTTGGTATCCATGAGATCACACGCACGGGGCGCATTGCCATCAGTCGTTTGTCAAACGGCGAAGCGATAGCGGTCGCTGATGAAACAGTGGGTGCGAATTGATCATGTGTGGGTAAAGTCAGGCGCGAACCAGAAGAAAGAGCATCTTAATGGACGCATGCGTTGCTGACGCCCGACTCGTCGATAAGGTCAATAATTAGAATAAGGAAGGTGCAAAATGGAGTTTTACGATTGGGATACGATTCCTGCGGAAGAGGTCACGGATTCCTACCTGAGGAAAGTCGCCGTTGGTGAAAACATTTCTGTAGCGAGAGTGGAAGTCAAAGAAGGCGCCATTACCAATTTACATCACCATGACAACGAAGAGATGATCGTGGTGCTCCAGGGCACTTGGCGCTTTGATCTGCCGAGTGGTGCGGTAACGGTGTCAGCCAACCAGGTGCTCACCATCCCGTCAGGGGTCGAACATTCATCGGAAGCTCTTTCAGACATTGTTGCGTTGGACATCTGCGCACCCGCTCGGTCCGATTGGCTTAGCGGAGACGATAGACCGCTTCATTCTGATCCAGACCAATCGCTCTGGGCGGTCTGAAATGAGCACCAACCCCAGAACCAAATCATAACGCATGAGAGCGAGCGCGCACCCAATCGCGCCATCCTGCGTGCGGTCGGTTTCAGCGACGAACACTTCGAGAAACCCATTGTCGCCGTCGCCAATGCTACAGCACAATCACTCCTGCAGACCGCAACTGGGATAGTTACCTCACATTATCAACCATTCGGCATGTGGTCGGGCGCTAGAATGCTGGTGGCGTTCGGATCATCGGCTGTCAGATCATCTGCTTGACACTTACCGAGACGTTCAATATAGTCCCGCCCGCACCTGCGACCACCCGCTCAGAATCCTTCTTGTTTGGAGGCCATCAGCATGTCAAACCGAGAAAGATTAGAAAACGCCGGAATACTCGAACCCAAAACAACTCTAACTGACGAACAATATAGAGCAATAGAGGACCTGCATGAAACCGAGGTCGATCAACTGATTTCGATTAAGGACAAGCTAGCTCATGGCAGCATTATCGATCCTCCTGTACAGCCGGGAATAAACCCAGTCGGCCCTTTGGAGGGCTCGACGGCGGCCTAACTCGCCTTTGACGGAATCGCCGCGTCCGGTCCTACCATAGATTTTGCGTAGGCCAGGGCCAGATATGACTCGTCTCGCTTGACCATCAACCCTCGGTCAGTAAAAGAGTCCAGAGTGTCGGTGACCTTGGCCTCATTGATCAGGGTATCTGGCGAGTATTTGCGCCACAAGTCGACGATTTGTCTGGATGTCCTTATTTGATCGCATACGATATAAGAAAATCGTTCGTAGCCCGTGAGGACCGTTAGTCTTTCTCGGGCCACGGGCCGAAAATCCCAGATGAGTAAAGTTGTTCCCTTATCAATCCAAAATAGATCACTCCGGCTATGACAATCCTTCCAGAGTTTCACTTCATCGGCCAGCGTTTTCACGCAGTCGGCGATCCTACCGGGCTGGTTGTTCTCAGACGTAAAAAAGTAGGCGAGGTTGAATAACTGTTCAGGCCCGAAAGGGTAAACGTATTGGTAAGCAGGATGAGGCGACAGATTCCTGAAACCGAGTGCCTCGCCTTGTTCAAAATTCGGGCTAAAGCGATCGATTCTAATTTTGCCCTCACCTACCGGAGGCCGCAGGTGCGTGATGAGTGGGATGAGGCTGGCCATTTGAAGGTAGTCGTCCGCTCGTTCACCTGGAAAGCCCCAAATCAAATTGTAATAAGCGTTGAGTCCCAACTCCTTGCACCAATTGATTAGTTGGATGTTCTGAAGCGCGCTTACTCCTTTCCGCATGATGCGAAGCACATTGTCACTCAGGCTTTCTATCCCGGGTTGGATCTCCCAAACGCCAGCCTCGCGTAGAAGCCGAAGCTGGTCTTTTCTTAGGTTGGCTTTGACTTCGTAGAACAGGTTGAGTCCGTGTTTTCGCTCTGCCAGTAGGGGAATGAAGTCCTTGAAGTAGTTCATGTCTAAGATGTTGTCTACGGCATTGACGTTGCGGACGGGGTACTTTTCAGTTAGGTAGACGAATTCACTGATTGCCCTGGCCGCAGACTTGCTCCGATAAGCCATGGTCTCACCATTCAGCCCGCAGAAGGTGCAGTGGTGCTTTTCGCCCCACCAACAACCTCGAGATGTTTCAAACAACAAACTCGGTTTCCTCGTCGAGTCAAGAGAGTTGTCATCCTGTTGGGCAAAATAGTCGTCGTAGTCCGGAAGGGGAAGAGTGTCTAAATTCTCGACCGTCGGAGTGTTCCGAAATCCCTGCTGAACGACTCGCAGCTCCGAGCGCTGACGACAAAACACTCCCTCCATGTTCGTGACGGGTTTTGCGTCTAAGACTCGTCGCACAATTTCCGGGAAGACGAACTCGCCTTCACCTGAAACAACCGCATCCACAAATTCAAATTGGCGGAGCGTTTCGTAGCCCATTGGCCCTTCGCAATTCGCTCCGCCAAAGACAATAAAAGTGCCTGGAAGCCGCGCCTTGATCAGTTTGGCGAGCGAGAGTGAAGCGACGTGCTGTTGGAATAAGCTGGTAAAGCCCACAACCCTGGGCTGATGGAAAACGACAGTGTCTGAGCTCTCTTCCAGAAAGCCCTCCGCCTTTGCTCTCCCATCGACAAGTATGTTGTTCAGCTTCGCAAGCAGCGGCTCTGGGTAAAGCGCGTGGTCTGAAGAACTTCTGGCACGACTCAGGATCTCGTTTATATACTGCTTGACGTCGACGGCCCACTCTTGACCAAACAGAGAAGGTGCGAAGATGAATTCTCCCGCAAGATGCTCGGTGTGAGTTTTGCAATATACTCGCTCATAGTTTTGCTCGCCGATTAGCTTGGCGAATTGAAATTCGAAATGGAAAATCTTCGACGGTATGAGGGCTCGCGTCAAAGCACCCTTCAAGAGACCGAGGCCTATCGACGGCGACAGAAGGTTGCCAAAGGGCATGCTGATCAGAACGACTTCGGAAGCGGTGGACATCTGGTCTCTTTCTGGTTTTGCAGGTGGAGTGGTGTTGACATTCCTTGTCCAGACCCCCAGCGTCGCTGAACCTATCCTATTAAAGGTGCACGCGTTCGATCAGGACTTTATACCGCGGGTCTGAGCGGAGTTTGTCGAAAATGGGGTCGATACCAAGGTAGATCATGAATGAGCGTTCACTGTTGGCTCTATCCAGCCAGTTAATCGCTTTATCGTTTTCTCCCAGGGCCGCATAGATCGATGCTACGGAATACGGCTGAACATACCTCGTCTCGGCCAAATGATTCAGACTGTCTAACACCTCCCGCGCTTCAGTATTTTTACCCCACAAAGCATATGTGATACCAAGCGATGTCAGCGCGGCCGGATTATCTTTCTGTAGGATAATCCCCTTTTGACAAGCGGCGAGGGCCTCTTCATACATTCCCATCTGGGCATACACGAATCCCATGTCGCTATAGAGAAACGAGGCATTTGGCTCGAGCTCGAGGGTCTTCTTGATCTGATCGAGCGCTCGCTTGTAATCACGCGAGTAGTAGTAGGCTGAAGATAACTTATTGTTGAAGAGCAGCGAAAAAGGGTCGAGATCCAGGGCCCTTCTGATCTGCGCGATTGCTTCAGGAGTTTGCCCCTTTGCCAGACGCATGTTACTCCGCAGACTGTAGGCCAGGGCATAATTTGGATTCAGCTCCAGAGTACGGCTCAACTCCGTCTCAGCTTCAGGAAAGCGCCAATCATAGTAGTAATTCGTTGCTGCCATGGCATAGTGAGCCTCAGCGAGCGCTCCATCGAGTTCAAGGGCCTTCTGCGCGAAGCTCTTGGCCTTGGGATACGTCTCCCTTGGCGAGAGGTAGTTGGCCCCCAGGACGAGGTAGGAATTGGCCAGGCCTGCGTAAGCTAGGGCGTACCCAGGATCTCTGTTAATTGCCTCGTTGAAATACTCAATGCTTTTCTTTAGATCGTTTTCAGTTAGCTTGTTCCCGTAGAAGCGTCCTCTGAGATAAGACTGATACGCCGCCTTATCATCCGTAGAGCTGGTAGGCATCCGCTTCGGCTCTTCACCGCTCAGCTGTGGACGTAATTTGTCAGATATTTTATTCGTGATCTCAGCCTGGATGTTTTGAATGTCGGCCTCACTGCTGCTGTACTGTCCGCCCCATATTTGTGTCTTGTCGCGGCCATCTACCAATTCGACTCTCACTTGTAAGTCATCCCCCCGTTTTCCCACTCGACCCATTACCAGCGCCTGCACACCTAGGGCATTCGCCACCTCCTTCGGATCGGTGTCAGCGCTTCTGAATTTGAAACTGGAACTGCGCGCGATCACCTTCAGCTGCGGCACCTGCGACAGGCGATCGATCAGGTTCTCGCTCATTCCGTCAGATAGATAGTCCAGGTTCTGATCTCCGCTCCCGTTAACGAACGGTAATACCGCTACAGACTTAATCGCTTCGGCACGGGGAAAGGGATCCCGTAAGTACGCAGCAGCGACGAGTGCTGTGCCGATCGCAGCGAGGAGGAGCGTGCCCACCTTGTGGCGTTTGATTCCGCTGACGAACCAGTCCAGCCGAGATACGCCGCGAGTGACTGTCTCCTTATTTATTGACGTGGCAGGGTGCACGGAATTAGACACGATCCGCCCGTCGTCGTCGACTCCAACTTTATCGCGCAATCCCTGCGAGGTAGGGCGTTCAAGTTTGGCTGCGAAATCCAATTCCTGCTTGAGATTCTCAAGGTCTTTCAGCAAGTCCTTGCTGGTTTGATAGCGCTCTGCCTGGTCCTTGTGCAGCATCTTGCTCACGACGTCATTCAATTCAGGCGGTGAGCTTGCCGTGATCTGGGTCAGCGGCGACGGATCTGTCTTTAGAATTGCCGCGACCACGTCGTTCGAAGTCTCGCCGCTAAAAGGCATGCTGCCAGCGATCATCTCGTACAAAACAACCCCTAAACTCCAAATGTCGCTGCGGCCGTCAACGTCCAGGCCGCGCGTCTGCTCTGGCGACATGTAAGCAATAGTTCCCATCACAACGCCCGGAGAGGTGTTGGTCATAGTAAAGGTCGGCGCTTCTCTGTCAGCTTCCCCCCAATGTCCCGCCGGCGCTTTTTCAGCCAGCTTTGCCAGCCCGAAGTCTAAGACTTTTACGTAGCCGTCTTTGCGGAGCATGATGTTCTCAGGCTTGATGTCGCGGTGCACGATCCCTTCATGGTCTGCCGCGGCCAAAGCCGAAGCCACTTGTATGGTTGTATCCAATATTTCTTTCAACCCCATGCGCCGGCGGGCCATGTGCTGGCGCAAGCTCTCGCCTTCAACGTACTCCGACACTATGAAGCGATAGCCCTCAGCTTCGCCGATTTCGTAGATCGTCAGAATGTTAGGGTGGTTCAGACTTGAAGCGGCATACGCCTCGCGCTCGAAACGGCGCAGCCGTACTCGGTCTTCGGTGAAGTTCGCAGGCAACAGTTTGAGTGCAACGAGTCGTTTGAGCGTCGTGTCCTGAGCAAGATAAACTTCACCCATTCCGCCTTTCCCAAGAAGAGAGCGGATAGTGTAACGGCCGAGGCGAGTATTGGCAGATGGCGGCATATCGCTAGTCCCGGTACCGGCGCCAACATCTTATGCGGGACTCTATTAGAATGCGACTAAAAGTCAATAGTGCCAGTCTAAACCGTGCGGACGTCAGCGAAGCGATCTCTCTGACAGCGGCCAAGCAGGGTGATAATATAGATCCCGGGAAATAGCGAGCATTTATCAAGGGTGGCCTCCTATGCCGACGGATGATTTTGAACAAGATGGGCTGGCGATAGCAGAGGTCGAAAGCGACACGGAGCTACGAAAGCCTCCGTTATACAAAGTCTTGATTCACAACGATGACTTCACCTCGATGGAATTTGTGGTTTTTGTCCTGCAGACTGTTTTTGGGCGAAGTGAAAGCGAAGCCATCCAACTCATGCTGAATGTCCACAACGACGGTGTGGGCATCGCGGGACTCTATCCCTATGAGATCGCAGAGATGAAGGTTGCTAAAGTAACAAACCTCGCCCAGGTCAATGAGTTTCCCCTGCTTTGCACGATCGAAGAAGCCGAGGATGGTTAACAAGATATGCTCACGAGAGAACTCCAGGACACATTGAGTGC
>JBPCIQ010000102.1:0-15916 GCA_051006135.1 Pyrinomonadaceae bacterium
GGCCCAAACACCTTGCCGATGCCTGCGGTTCCGCGACTTTGAACGAGGAACAATGCGACGATAATCGCAATCGTGATCGGCACGATGTAAGAGTTGAAGAGAGGCGTCGCCACCGTCAACCCCTCCATCGCACTAAGTATTGAGATTGCCGGTGTGATGACTCCTTCGCCGCAAAGGAGAGCGGCGCCGAAAATGCCCATCGCGATTAGCACCCATCGTTCGCTTCTCCCCGAAGGTTTGATCGGGGTCGCAAGCGCGGTAAGTGAGAGAATGCCGCCTTCGCCGCGATTGTCTGCGCGCAACACGAAGACGAGGTACTTGACCGAAATGACAATGATGAGCGACCAGAAGATCAGCGAAAGGACGCCCAGGATGTTAGCCGGGGTAGGGGCAATCGAATGTGGTCCATGAAAGCATTCGCGCAGGGCGTAGAGTGGGCTGGTACCGATATCGCCATAGACGACGCCGAGGGCAGCAAGTGAGAGCACAAAGAGATAACGCCCGCGTGGCGTAACGCGGGCGATATGCGCCCCGGCTGATGTAGAGTGGATGTCAGTGACTGGAGACTCTCTCATAGTTTGCCCGCGAGCGAGATAGACGAAAACACAGTATCAACTATTATCATCTCATCGGCTAGTTGAGCTACAACGCTCAAGTTAGCTGGGGAATTGCTGACCAAGTGTAAACGCACGACACATAGCATGCATAAGAAAGTTGTACGGGAGAATCTAAGATGAACGATCAAGATTGTAAAGACCCGGAATCCTGGCGCACCTTAAAGTTATCAGGCGCGTGTAATAAACCTGCCTGCATTAACCGGGGAAATAACTTTGCGGCACCTTAGCCCTGACTCGGAATTGGCGTTTCTCCCTGTCTCATCTTCCCTATCTGTCCTTTTTCTCCCAGATAAAGAGCGTCGCGTATAGTTTGCAGCTTAATAGAATTCTGAGCGAATCCCCGCTACTGCTAAGCAGTCCAGAGCCTTAAACCCGCCAATGAAGTTAAAGGCTTCCAGGGGGAACTGGTACAACAATTGCTACCATGGGTGTGGGCTGCTCTGAGTGATTGAAGGCAATTCCATTCCCAACAAAAGCCCACGATACTTATCAAGGTCATCCAGCCTAAAATTCTTCAACGATGCGAGACCGGCTAACAATCCGTCAGAGAGGTGTCGACGGCTTAGAATTACGTGCTCGCTGTCGCTCGCAGGTTCGACTATCACGTACCTACCGCGCGCTGTCTCAGCAGTTTCTGGATTCTGGCATCACAGTATTCAAACGCTGCTCCAACCAAACCGGTCACAAGAAGTCCCCGTGCCGGCCTGAGAACGCAGCGGCACAGAGCGCATTCCGCTATAGGCTTCGCCTTCCAAACAGGACCGTTGAAAATATGCCATGTCCCATAAAATTTTGATTGTTGATGACGAGCTACCCAACCTGCGACTGCTCGAGAGGTTGTTCCGGCGCGATTACAATGTCATCTCGGCCGCGAGCGGTATGGATGCAATGCGCCTGCTGGAACAGCATGATGTCGCTCTAATCATCACCGACCAACGGATGCCCGGGATGTCCGGGATCGAACTCTTAAAGCGCACAGCGAGTCTCAGACCGCACATGGTACGCATTATCCTTACCGGCTTTATTGATGTGGGTGCACTGGTGGAGGCTATCAACTGCGGTCAGATCTACAAGTACGTCACTAAACCCTGGAATAACGACGAATTGAGGCTCACCGTCGAGCGCGCCCTCCAGCATTACGATACTAACCGGTCACGTCATGAGCTCGCGCATGTGAATGAGCGACTCGTCTCTCAGATGAAGGCTATGACACGAAGTTTCGTGCGCTCCGTTGCCGATGCACTGGAAGCGAAAGACGAATACATCCACGGCCATTCGCGCCGGGTCGGGGGCTATGCTGTCGCCATCGGTCGCCGCATGGGGCTCGACGAAATCTCGCTCGAGCAGTTGCGCCTCGCCGCCTTCCTGCATGACGTCGGAAAGATCGGTACGCCCGAACAAATCCTATTGAAACCGGGTTCTCTGACCAGCGAGGAACACGCGGTTATGCGACTTCATCCGAGGCGCGGCGCACGCATGCTTACCGGAATTGCCGATATGGAAAGGGTTGCAGATGCTGTCTTACATCACCACGAACACTTTGACGGCACAGGCTACCCTAACCTCTTGCGGGGCGATCAGATTCCGATCTTGTCGCGCATTATCCTCGTGGCAGATGCCTATGACGCGCTGACGAGCCCGCGGCCCTTCCGCGCAGCATGCGCTCACATTGAGGCCATTGAGCAACTTGAAAAGGCGGCTGGATCGCAATTTGATCCCGAAGTGGTACGCCTCTTTACCGGGATTGAAGCGCTGCAGCGTATCCGCATGGCGGTAGTGGAAGGTCCGGAGAATATGCGACTCTCGCCTTTTTGGCTCGCGTCCGCTTCAAGCGAAACCACTTTTGGAGAGCTGATCGCCGAAATCGAAACTGAGCCTTTAATCGCCGCCTCGGTGTTACGCGCGGCTAATAACGAGGCGGATGGCCCACCGACAGCCAGCCTCGACGTGGCATTCGTGCGATTGGGTGAAAGTCGTGTGCGCGAGATTTCGGCGCTCTCCAGCTCGTCCTTTGAACGCGATGCTGCCGGCGCCCGATTGTGGGAGCACTCGCTCCGCACCGCTGAGGCGATGCGGCTGCTCGCGGAAAAGGCAGGGATAATCAATCCTGACGAGGCCTACGCGCTCGGACTCTTACACGACGTCGGAGAAGCACTTCTCTTTCAGCTCTTCCCGGTTAAGATGAGTGAGATACAGGTCTCCTCAGACAGCGATCGGAGCGAGCAGGAACTGGTGGAATTCGGTGTGGACCATGCCCAGATCGGGCAATGGGTTCTTGAGTCGTGCGGGTTTCCAACAAAACTGGCAGCTGCTGTGCAAGCGCACCATGACGTAGCACGTATCAACTCGTCCGTGGCCCTGATGCTGCATTTAGCGAACTCGATAGCGCATGCAGACAACCCATACAAAGTGGCTGCGGTCGAAATTATCGACAACGATCAACTTTACAGTTTGGGCCTGAGTCGCAACGATCTGTTCCACATCCACACTTGTATTCAAAGCACTATTGAACAGAAGCTGGATCCTGTTCTCTAGCAGGCTGCTGAACAAAGTTTTGGAAGCTATTGCTTATAACTCACAGCTGAACGCTCTGTCTAAAACCCTTTGAACCCTCATGCGGCGCGTGAGGGAAAACGCCCAGCTCTTGGTGCCTGGATCTTGTGACGCTTGACCTTGCGCTCAAGTGTCTTGCGGTCAATGCCAAGCAGTCGTGCCGCTGCTTGCTTGTTTCCCTTTGTATGGGCCAGCACGCGCGTGACGTAACGTCCTTCCATCTCAGCGAGCGAGGGCCACTCTTCTGGCGGCGTCGCGAGCGAGGCTTCGACGTTAGCGCCCTGGCTTACCGTTTCCCCTCGATAGCTCCTGATCCGCTCCGGCAAGTCTTGTGCCCTAATAGTGCCATCACACATTGCCGCCGCACGGACTACGGCATTCTCCAATTCACGGATGTTTCCCGGCCAGGCATATCGATCCAGCAGATCCAGTGCCTCGGGCGCAAGCGCTACACTCGGATTCAGGGCGTAAACGCGTTCGACAAAACTCTTCGCCAACGGCAGAATGTCCTCTCTTCGCTCTCTCAGTGGAGGCAATACAATTGCGACCGCGTTTAGGCGATAGAAGAGGTCCTTGCGAAATCTTCCAGCTTTAATTTCTTCTTCTACATCGCGGTTACTCGCAGCAATCACGCGCACATCAACCTTCTGAGTATGATTGGAGCCCACGCGCCGAATCTCGCTCTCCTGCAATGCACGCAGCAGTTTCACCTGAAATGCCGGCGTGGTTTCTGTAATCTCGTCCAAGAACACCGTACCGCCGTCGGCCTCTTCCCAGAGACCTCGCCGATCGCGATCCGCTCCAGTGAAACTGCCTTTCACGTGGCCAAACAACTCCGACTCGATTAACTCCGCCGGAATCGCGCCGCAATTGACGCCCACAAAACGCTTTTCCGAACGTTGGCTGCGCAAGTGCAGGGCTGAGGCTACGACCTCTTTGCCAGTGCCCGATTCTCCGGTTAAAAGGATCGGCAGATTTGTCGAGGCAACGCGTCCCACCTGTTTCATCACTTCGATGAAAGCTGCGCTGCGGCCAACCAGATGTATATCCGATCCATAGAGTGAGGTTCCCCCATCGCGTGAAACCACACGATGCGCTGGCCCCGCTGCCACGCGCTCCAAAATGGCGCGGGACAAGGACTGCAACTCCTCGATGCCGAACGGTTTCAATAAATAGTCGTATGCTCCGAAGGCTGTAGCATCAAGCGCTCCTGCGGCGCTGCCGTGCCCGGTCATCAGCACCACCTTTGTTTCCGGCAGTTCCTCCTTGAAACGTCGCAACACACTAAAACCGTCGGCGCCGCCCAGCATGACGTCGCAGAACACGACAGACCAATCGCGCTCCCGCAGCATCTCGAAGGCATGCTCGGCTGAAGCGGCTTCGCTTATTTCCCAGCCGTCATCCTTAAGCACGGTTCCTACAAGCTTCCTTACCTGTGGCTCGTCATCGATTACTAGTGCTTGCATATGTTTCTCCATTTAATTCTCACATAGATCCGAGACGACCCAGCAGGCCACTCAGGAGAGCGATGCGCTCCCCAAAGGTTGTCCGGCATCCACTTGAAGCAGTTTTTCCAACGCTTCTACAGGTAATGGTTTGCTGATCAAATAGCCTTGAATTTCATCACATCTGAGCAGACGCAGAAACCGCAACTGCTCCTCTGTCTCGACGCCTTCGGCTACCACCCGCAGTCTCAAGTTGTGCGCAAGTGTGACAATCGCCATCACGAGGGCAGCATCGTCGGGATCCGTAGTCAGATCCCGGACAAAAGACTGGTCGATTTTCAACGCGTTAATGGGCAAGCGCTTCAGGTAAGAGAGTGACGAGAAGCCGGTGCCGAAATCATCCACCGAAACCGTGACACCCTGTCGCTTGAGGCCGGTGAGCACGTCGACGGCGACGTTACTCATGATCGAGCTCTCAGTCAGTTCCAATTCCAGGAAACGAGGCGCAAGTCCAACTTCGTCCAGGATACGTATCACCGTTTCCGCCAAATGTTGCTGTTGAAATTGCCGTGCGGAGATGTTTACTCCAACACTCATCGCTGGAAAACCCTTGTCCTGCCATTTTCGATTCTGCTTGCAGGCTGTACGTAAAACCCATTCGCCAAGTGGCAGGATCAAGCCTGTCTCTTCAGCGAGGGGAATAAACTCAGCGGGCGATACGAGACCCAATTCTGGATGCTGCCAGCGCACCAGTGCTTCTACGCCGACGATCTGCAGAGAATCAATCGCCACGCGAGGCTGGTAGTGAATCAAAAACTCTTCATTGTCTACTGCATGCCGAAGACTGGTTTCAAGCGCAAAGCGCTTTGACGCCAGGGCATGCATGTCAGGCGTGTAGAACTGATAGGCGTTCCCGCCCGATTTCTTGGCCAGGTAAAGAGCAGCGCCAGCATTCTTTATCAGACTATTACTTTCCTGGCCGTCATCAGGAAACATACTGACCCCAACACTGGCGGTCGCAAAGAGTTCCTGTCCGTCCAGCCTAAGTGAGCGGTTCATGTTTTCGCGGATGCAGCCAATGATTTCTACGACATCCTCTGCTCCTTCGATCTGAGACAACATAACAGCCAGATCACCACCAAAGCGCGCTACCGTATCGCTCTCGCTGACGCAGGCCCTTACCCGAGCCGCTACTTCCTTCAGCAGATGATCCCCCAAGGCATGTCCCAGGGTATCATTCACTTTTTTCAATTGATCAAATGAGATGAAAAGAACGGCGAGCGTCTTACCGGTGCGCTGCGCTAAGGCTAGTGCCTGGGCAAGCCGATCCTCATAAAGCGTGCGGTTTGGCAGTTCCGTCAAAGTATCGTAATAGGCGAGACGGTTGACCTCCGCAGTGCGCTGCTTTAGGAGGTTCTCCAGTTGGTCCTTGTAACTTTTTTTTTCTCTCAACAACAGGCATTGCTTCAGCGCTCGTTCCACCGCAGCTTCGACTTGCCGGATTTCAAGCGGCTTCATGACATAGTCGAATGCGCCGGCGTGCATCGCTTCAATCGCGGTCTCAATGTTACTTTGTCCGCTAATCATCAGGACGATGCTATCCGGAGAGATAGCGTGCACATGAGGTACAAGTTCCAACCCGCTCATTCCACCCATGTTAATGTCGCTAATCACAAGGTCAAAACTCTCACGACCCAGCACCCCCAGAGCATCTTCGGCCGAGCTAACCTCGCGGCAGTCATAGATTGCGCTAAGGATGTCCAACAATAACTGTCGGATCTGTTCATCATCATCGATGATGAGTATTCTTGGCTTTTCGCTTTTATCTAATTCCATTTTCTGTATATTGTGGCGAGTGGCCCGGACGCTAGTTTCCTGGCCACCCTTAGATGTTAAGAATGTGGCATGTCCTCGTCAATCGGTGAATCAACACTTCTCTCACCTTTCGCGCCACGGTAGCAGAGTCAAAAGGTTTAGGGGGGGGCTGCTGGGGAAGCCGTAATCCATGCGAGGTTTCGAAAATGCTGAGCCGGATCTAATAGCGGTAAGGTTAGGCCCGAACGGCTGAGGAAGGCAGGTCGTCCGGCGAAGTTGATTAGCCCTCAATCGTCCTTGCCATGAGAAGCGTACTCGCGACGTGAGGGACCAGCATGCATTTAATGTTACGCGCTTGTGAGACTGCTGTGCTTATCAATTATGCGTGAGATCGACTCTTTGCTGGTCGCGCCGACCACGCGCTCCACTTCCTTTCCATCTATGAAGAGGACCAGAGCGGGAATTCCCTTAATGCCGTAGGCCTCGGTGGTAGACGGATTCTGATCCACATTTAGCTTCACAACGCTGGTGCTCTCTCGGTACAGTTCGGCGACTGTATCAAGAGTCGGTGCCAGCATGCGGCATGGTGCGCACCATTCGGCCCAAAAATCAACCAGTACAGGTTTTACTGATTGCAGAACGTCCTTTTCGAATGAAGTGTCGCTTACTTCCCTGACTCTCTCACCCATCGTCTTCACCCCGTTCTTAAGTGGTCGTTAAGTCGTATCTGTCTTATTGCCGTTGCCCGTCAATGAAACTCTTCAACACCCGCGCTCGCGAAGGGTGTCGTAGTTTTCTAAGCGCCTTGGCCTCTATTTGGCGAATGCGCTCGCGGGTAACATTAAAGCCCTGGCCCACCTCTTCCAATGTGCGCTCGTGCCCACCATTGTCTAGCCCAAACCGCAGGCGAATGACTGTTTCCTCGCGCGGGCTCAGGGTTTGAAGCACATCGCCTGTAATTTCGCGCAGGTTCGAAGTGATTACTCGCTCGGCTGGACTCTCGGTAGATCGGTCTTCTATTAAGTCTCCCAGCTGAGAATCTCCATTCTCGCCGATCGGTGTTTCTAACGACACCGGCTGTTGCAAGAGTTTGAGCGCTTTGCTCACCTTATCCACCGAGGTAGCCATCCTTTTAGCGATCTCCTCGGTAGTTGGTTCACGGCCCAGATCCCGCACCAGCTCGCGCGAAGTGTTCCTTAACTTATTGATGACCTCGATCATGTGAACGGGAATACGAATGGTGCGCGCTTGGTCCGCAATGGCCCGAGTGATTGCCTGCCGGATCCACCACGTCGCATACGTCGAGAACTTGTAGCCTCGGCGCCAGTCAAACTTGTCGACGCCTTTCATTAGGCCGAGGTTCCCCTCCTGTATTAGATCGAGAAACTGTAGCCCACGATTCTGATACTTCTTGGCGATGGAAACCACCAGGCGCAAGTTGGCCTCGGTGAGCTCATGTTTGGCACTGGCAGTCTGGGCTTCACCCGCCACAATCATCTGATAGGAGCGCTTGATCTCCAGAGGTGAAGCATAGTGCTTGGCCTCGATCTCCTTGAGGCTGCGCTTGGCGGCGGAAATGTGGCGTTTGAGTTCCTTTATCTCTTCCGCCTTGATACGTTTCCTCGCCAGCTTCTGTGTGTAAGTGTCAACTTCCCTTTCGATTACGCGGGTTTCTTTGTGCACTGAGCTGACTGCTTCAATCAAACGCTGCCGGGTAGACTCCTTCAGATGAAGATTTGCAATCTCCTGGGCAATCTCCAGACGCGTGCGGGCAAGCTTACGCCCTAGCTTGATCAGCTTCCTTGACCCTTTTCCACGAACGAGCTTCTGCTGCGCCCGCAGTTTATCCAATTCCTTGAGCCCTCTCTTGTAGAGTTTGCGAATATTCTCAATACCTTCAATCGTCCAGCGCAGGTACTCTTCCGCCTTGTCCTCCTGCTCCTCCGTCTCGGTCTGATCGGAGAAAGTAACAACGTCGCGAATGCCAAGCGAACCTGCCGCCAGCCCATCCCCGATCGTCAGGAGCTCAACCACGGCAACTGGAGACCGAGTGATTGCTTTCTGAGCCCGTTTTTGTCCCCGCTCGATCCTTTTGGCGATTGCTACTTCCTTTTCGCGCGTGAGAAGAGGGACACCACCCATTTCACGCATATAGACGCGAACTGGGTCGGAAGTTTTATCCAACTCACCCGCCGAGAGATTCAGCTCTACATCTTCGTCCACTTCATCATCCGCTGAAGCCGAAGATGAGTCCTGTTCCATCATAGGCTCGTCGGTTTCCGTCCCGCTACTTGATCTCTCAAGTCTTTGCAGGACATCGTCAATATCTTCGGTTGCTACAGGATCTTCCAGGTGCTCACCGTTTAAGCTCACAAACGTATTCTTAACTGGATCCATCAACCCCACCTCGCCTTGTTCCTTAACAATCCGCCTAGTCAATTAGAACCTCCGTTTCGCGCGAGATCTTATTCAGTCTTTTCGAGAGCATCTCGCAGCATCTAATCGCTAACCAATGTTCTGCTCGTTCCTGCCTGCCAGCAACTGCTCAGCTACTTCCGCTTTACCTGATAATGGCTTCAAACGCCCAACCACGTCCCTAATGGTAATCTTCGCGAGTGCATGCTCAACCGCAGAGTCGACCTCTTCGAGCACTTGTCCCAATACTGTTTCGATGTTCAGACCGACCGGACAACTGCGACTTGGCGGCTGACGATGCAATGAAAAAACACCACGCCGTTCGACCGCCGCATGGACATCCAGCAAGCTAATCTCGTCCGGCTTGCGTGCCAGTCGAGAACCACCCGTTGAACCCGTTTGGGAAACTACCAGCTTCGCTTGTGCTAACTCACACAAGATCCGCCTGATCACCACGGGATTCGTGTTAACGCTTTCCCCGACCTGTTCTGACTTGAGCGGCTCATCATCAAACCAAGCCATCAAGGTTAAGACGTGTACCGCAACTGCGAATCGGCTACTGGTCGACATAAAAGGGTTAACGTATCATTTTGTTAACGTATCATTTTATCGCCACTTGGTTTGTAACAAGTGTAGTTACAGTTAATGGATTTGTCAAGTCAGCATTGAAACTGTCCAGTCAGTAAGAACTAAGGACATCACGTTCGATGCTGCGCATCATTCAGCCGGCGTAATATGTTGTAAACAACTCTCCAGGCAGGATTACCCTGACGAGCGACGTCGCCAGCTGGAGAGATTCCGCTTGGCATGCACCGTGCGGGTCGAAACGGCCAGAGCAAATGTCCGCCATCGTTGGCGGCAAATGAAAGATGGGACTCATTTTGCCCGATGTGGGTCCTGGATGATTAACGTTTTGCCGCACGTTACCGCCCATCACTACTCGCTGGTTGCTCCGCTGATTTTAGATAAATACTGGTCTACGAGGGTGAAGAGCTTTTCAGGGGCAAACGGTTTGGCTAAGTACGCGTTGAAACCGGCAGCTCGCGGATCAATCTGTAGTTGAACGTCAATCCCCAGCTCCCCGTAAGCGGAAATGGCGATTATCGGGACATCTTTTAAGTCTTCAAGTTGGCGGATCCGAAAAGCCGCCGCAAAGCCATCAATCTCAGGCATGGAAAGATCCATCAAAATGAGATCAGGACGCTCCCGTTCTGCGATCGCCACAGCCTCGTTACCTCCAGTCGCCTCTACAACCCGGCATCCGTGTTTCTCAAGCCAAAGCTTCAGGATATTTCGGACGTCATCGTAGTCGTCTACGATCATTACCGTGGCACGAGTCGTGTTCTCCATCTAACCATTGTTCCTTTCCCTAAGTTCCAATTATTGGTCAGTATTAAGGAATATAGGTGGGTCAAACAACCATGTCAAATTTTCTCACTAATGGAGAATTCCGTGAATGGCCACACTAATTCGAGGAAGATTTCTAACCGCCGGCAAGATAATAGGGCCTTGCCGTATTCGATTGTGAGGCTTACGGGGTCTGGAAGGGACGCGGATTTCCTTCGGCCCGTCGAACTCATCAAACTTGAAAACAAGTTCACTCACAGCATCTCAAATCGCTCAGAGTGAAGGGGCCAGGCCTTGGCAGGCCTTTCCGTATTTGATCGTCAGTGAACCTCCGGATAGGCACTAGGCCCCATGGTAGCGGATCGCAGGGCAGCGCCGGTTCCACAACACCTTCTGAGAGAATCCGCACTTGAGTTCTGGCAACCAAAGGGACTTTCATAGTCAATTCCCAGAGACGAGCTAGAACATAATGGAACGAAACGGGCGCGGGCATGAAGTGGATATTGTGGCCGGTTACCCGCTCCACGCGACGCACAGCTTCACTCAGGTGAAGTTCCTCAGCGCCCGTCAGTGCCACACTTTTCTTAGTCAACCTCCCTTTCACCAAAGCACCCTGCAACACCTCAACTAGATCTTCAATAGCCAGCGGCCGAATTCCCTTTTCCTTAAACCCCACCAAAGCGAAAACCGGGAAGGTGTGCAGTGCGTGGCTTAAGTGGTTAAGCATATGATCGCCAAGGCCATAGACCATCCCGGCTTTGATAACCGTGTAATCAAGCGGAGTTAACAACGATCTGTTCGGCAGACCATTTCGATTCGTGATAGGGCGAACCACAATCGGCTCGGGCTCGCAGAAAACTCATTAGTACTATCTTTTTAACTCCGGCATGTTGGGCAGCTTCGACGACATTCTTTGTCGCTTCGACATGTACTTGTGGAAAGTTTGATTTCCTAACTCCCGATTGATGCCGGCACAGTGAGCTACGGAATGGCAACCCACGAACGCCTCAGCTAGCACTCTTTGGTCAGCGCGATCACTTGGCACATAGGTCATCATCGGCATTCCACCTGCGATCTCTTCGCCGCGCTCCTTTCCCCGAGCTAAAAGGACGACCTCGTGGCCATCGACTGCCAGACGCTGAGCTAGATGCTTCCCTATGAAACCGGTTCCACCGGTAATTGCGATTCTCAATTCTTTTTCTCTCCTTCCCACTTCAACACATGATTTGCCAGGTCGTCTGGGATACCTTCGCGAACGTCGTCAATAAGGCTTAATGCTTTCTTGCGCAGGGGGCGCATCAGCGGATTGCTGGCCAGGGAAACAAGTCTGTCTACCAGGTCAACTGTGTGGTCTATAAGTCGATAAGTTCGCGCACGTTTTCGCGAGGAATCGTGAATCCAGAAAAGAATGATGCCCATGTGGTAAAGCCAGAGCAGGTAAGGCAGCTCGGCCCGCAGTTTTTGAACAAGTTCAAGATTGGTAGTGGTAGCTACTTTTCCGCGAGTCCCCGGCAGAAGACTTGGGTCCCTTACGGCAAATTCGGCCGCATTCCAAAGCGGGGACGGCTGACGGGCAAGCCTCCAGCACTCGGTGTATGATAGTACTCATGAAAAATAAACAGATTCTACTTGCCAGCCGGCCGACTGGGGAGCCGACGGAAGGCAACTTCCGCATTATTGATACAGAAATGCCGCAACCAAAAGATGGTGAAGTTCTGATTCGGACGCTTTACCTTTCGGTCGATCCTTACATGCGCGGGCGCATGGACGACCGTAAGTCCTATGTCGCTCCGTTTGCGGTGAACGAGGTCATAACAGGTGGCGGCATTGGTGAAGTCATTGAATCGCACTCCCCTGCATTTCAACCCGGCGAATTTGTGACCGGCATGCTTGCGTGGCAGCTTTACTCAGTGGCACCAGCCCAGGCGTTAATGAAAGTCGATCCAAAGCTTGCGCCCGTGACCACTGCCCTGGGAATGTTGGGCATGCCTGGTTTGACTGCTTATTTTGGGCTGCTCGAGATCGGTCGGCCAAAAGAAGGTGAAACTGTTGTCGTCTCAGGCGCCGCAGGCGCAGTCGGCATGACAGTCTGCCAGATTGCCAAGATCAAAGGCTGCCGAGTCGTGGCTATCGCCGGGAGCGACGAGAAAAACCAATATCTCGAACACGAACTGTGGGTGGACGCAACCATCAACTACAAAGCTGGCGATATCAGGCCTGCCCTTAAGGACGCCTGTTCGGAAGGCGTCGATGTCTATTTCGACAATGTTGGCGGCGAGGTGTCAGACGCCGTGATGCCATTGATCAACAAGGGAGCACGAATTCCTATTTGCGGGCAAATCTCACTGTACAATCTTCAAAAACTTGATGTCGGCCCACGCGTGCAGCCATATCTGTTGGTAAAGAGAGCCTTGATGCAGGGTTTCATAATCACGGATTATGCGCCTCGCTTCTCCGAAGGAATTACTCAGTTAGTCCGGTGGAAGGCTGAGGGCAAGTTGAAGTATGCTGAAAACATCGTCGAAGGCTTTGAAAATGCGCCTCGTGCTTTCCTTGGTCTTTTTAAAGGAGAGAATCTGGGTAAACAATTAGTGAAGGTTTGACGATTGATCCGGGCTAGCGTTCGGTTGCAATCTATGCCACCAGAAACTTCTCTTGAGGTCATCATCAATTGCCGCTCGGGCACAAACGACGAGAGCGAAGTCTTGCGCCGACTTAATGATCTCTTTGAGGCGAGTGGTCTGAGAGCGCACATCTCACTGGCGAAAAGCGGCGGTCAGATTGTCGATCTTGCGCGTCGAGCAGCACAAGGTGACAGTCAGACAGTTGTAGCGGGGGGTGGAGATGGCACAGTTAGTTCCATCGCAGCGGAGTTAGTGGGTACTTCCAAGATCTTGGGTGTGCTGCCGCTTGGAACGCTAAACCACTTCGCTAAAGACCTTCATATTCCCATCGACCTTGAAGGTGCGGTCAATGTAATCAGCGGAGGCCGTACACTCAGCGTAGATGTCGGTGAAGTAAACGGATACCCCTTTCTCAACAATTCCAGTCTCGGTCTTTATCCCAGTCTTGTTCGTGAACGGCGGAAGCAGCAGCGGTTGGGATTTGGGAAGTGGCCTGCTTTCCTATGGGCTGCAATAGCTGTATTACGCCGCTATCCGTTTCTTAACGTAAAGCTAAGCGTAGATGGCAAAGAGTTTGCCAGTCGGACTCCTTTTGTTTTTGTCGGCAACAATCAGTACGAGATGGAAGGCTTGAAAATCGGGGGGCGTCGAGGTTTAAGCGCCGGGGAGTTGAGCCTCTACATCACACACCGCACCGGCCGACTTGGATTACTCCGACTAGCCTTGCGTGCATTGTGCGGAACTCTACGTAACGAGAGAGACTTCATGGCAATGACTACGCGAGAAGTGTCGATACAAAGCAGGAAGAGGCGCCTCCGAGTGGCCGCGGACGGCGAGGTCACCCTGATGGAACCACCTCTTCATTACCGGGTTCGCCCAGCCGCCTTGCGCGTATTTGTCCCAGCCCCGCTCTCTGAGTGAGATTGAGAGTCTGATGCGTTCTATCGTCCATCTTTCGGATCTACATTTTGGCCGTGTCGATCCGACGGTCATAAGACCTTTAATTGCGGCGGTCGGTGAAATTAAACCAGACCTGGTGGCGGTCTCGGGTGACCTTACGCAACGCGCACGCTCCTCCCAGTTTCTCGAAGCGCGGGCGTTTCTTGATGCGTTGCCGCAGCCACAGATCGTAGTGCCGGGCAATCACGACGTCCCGCTCCACAATGTGTTCTCTCGTTTCCTAAGCCCGCTGGAGAAGTACAGGCGTTACATCACCAATGACCTCATGCCCTTCTACGCGGATGATGAAATGGTCGTGGTAGGGGTGAACACCGCCCGCTCTCTTACCATCAAAGGGGGTCGCATTAATGAAGAGCAACTAGAGTGGATGCGCACAAAGCTCTGCGCTTATGGAGAACAAATAGCTAAGGTAGTAGTCACTCATCACCCTTTCGATTTGCCTGAAGGTTACCACGACCGCGACCTGGTGGGACGCGCGCGAATGGCGATGGAAGGTCTGGCAAGCTGCGGCGCTGACCTCTTCCTCGCAGGCCATCTCCACGTCAGTCATTCAAGCCACACTGCGACCCGCTATAAGATTGAGGGGCACTCCGCTTTGGTTGTGCAAGCAGGAACGGCCTCTTCAACACGCAACCGGGGTGAAGCAAATTCCTTCAACGTGATTCGTTTGGAGCACCCGCACATCGCAGTCGAACGGTTCGTATGGCAAACCGAAAAAGCGGTATTTACTCTGGCTACGACTGAACACTTTAACCACACCCCAGACGGCTGGGTGCGCGCGTAGATCCCGTCCGCGCCAATGACACGGCCCTCATGCCCTATCGGACCGCTTTGTTTTGGATCAAAGCGAATGCGCGCACTGCGTGATCGATTTCCCAGACAGGTTGCTTTCCTTCAGGCCCGCTTCTCACCAAAGGGTTATCTCGGACTGCAACTTACGATCGGCGCCCTGGTACTAATCAGCGCCACATGGTTTTTCGTCAGCCTGGCCGAAGACGTGATGGAGGGCGACCCCTTAACTCTGGTGGATGCCCGGTTCAGCGCCTGGCTGCACGCTCACGCCAACCCGAAGTTAACCATCGTTATGCTGGTAGTCAGTCACGCTCACAAGTTATGGGTTTTCGAGTGGGCATACGATGGCGGCCACCTGCCTCTATTGAGCGTTGGCAGTATTCGCGGTCTGGAAATTTAAGGCCTGGCGTTGGCGTCTGGCAGCGGTGGCTATCGCTGGGCTGATGATAATGCTGGTCGGCTTCAGTCGGATCTATCTCGGTGCTCACTATCTGAGCGATGTGCTGGGAGCCATCGGAGAGGGTTTGGCTTGGCTGGCGTTTTGCTTAACTGCAATGAATACGATGTGGCACCGGCGCCATCGGGAATTTTGAAGTCAGTAGAGAAACAGTGAAATCAGCCGCGGGCTAACGCGAATGACCGCGAATCTGAAATAGGAAGGAAAACGGAGAAACTCATGTTTAGCAGGGCGATCAGAAACCCATCACACGGATCTACTTTCTCTTGCACTCTTTCAGATTCGGTTCATTCGCGTTAATCCGCGGCTAATTCTCAACTGACTCACTACAGCACCTTGGGGGAGGCTGTGAGGTCAAGGAATTTGTGCTGGTGTTGTTTATCCGGCAGCATGCAAGTATCGTACTTCCCAAAGATGCGATACCGATTGCCCGCCACCAGATCGTAGATTCGATTTCGAATCAGCCTGGGCACCATTTTCCCTAATCGCGAAACACTCCAAACGCCACCTAGCTCGCCCAAAACATGAAGCACGGCATCTGACCGTGCCAGCAATCGCTCACTCTCTCGCCCATGGTCAACAACTACGTAGACTGTGTCGAGGTCTATTGCATCAATTCCATGGCGTCGTAGTAGTGAGTCAGCAAAGTCGCTCTGCAACGAGGCAAAACGAAAGCGGTCGCGAACGTCCCGTTTAAGCAAGAACTGAATTAGCCGGTTGCAGAGTCCACAAATGCCATCGTAGAGCACAATTGGATTGACGGCGGACTTAGGCACAGCATTGTAGATAGTACCAGAAGGTGTCTGAGGGGTGGTCCTGAGGCGGGCGTTCAAAACAATGGGACCTGGCTCGGGCCTAGCAGGCTGCTGAAAAATCGGTGATTGGGACTAA
>JBPCIQ010000103.1:0-11674 GCA_051006135.1 Pyrinomonadaceae bacterium
AGTGATGAGTGATGAGTGATGAGTGATGAGTAAAAACAATTTATCGCTGCTCGCCACTCAGTACTCAGTGCTCAGTACTCATCACTCATCACTCCGTACTCATCACTCCGTACTCATCACTCAGGACTCATTACTGCTTTTATGACGCCTGAACGCTACCGACAAATCGGTGAGTTATATCACGCCGCCCTGGAGCTTGATGGGGAGGACCGCGCTGCCTTCCTCGAACGCGCCTGTGCCGACGATGAAGGGTTGCGTCACGAGGTGGAGTCGCTCGTCAGTTCGCACGAGCAGGCTGCGGACTTCATCGTAGCCCCGGCGATGGCAGTCGCTGCGGAATTGTTCGCCGACGGAGAAGCCGACGCACTGAGCGGACGAACGGTCTCTCACTATAAAATCCTTTCGCTGATCGGCGCTGGTGGGATGGGGCGGGTCTACTTGGCTGAGGACACTCAGCTTGGCCGCCGTGTGGCCTTGAAGTTCCTGCCGGAGTATTTCACGAATGACAAAAATCAGGTGCAGCGCTTTCGTCAGGAGGCCCGCGCCGCCTCAGCCCTGAACCATCCCAATATCCTAACCGTCTACGAGGTCGGGCAAGTCGATGGCACCGAGTTCATCGCCACTGAGTACGTCGAGGGCGAGACGCTGCGCGACCGGCTCGCGCATGTCCGCATCAGTGTACGCGAAGCATTAGACGTGGCGGTGCAAGTCGCTGACGCGCTGGTCGCCGCACACCAGGCGGGGATTGTCCATCGCGACGTTAAGCCGGAGAACGTCATGCTGCGGGCCGACGGATATGTGAAGGTGCTGGACTTCGGCCTCGCCAAGTTGACGGAGAACCTTTCATCACTTCGACCCAACGGCGTCGACGCCCTGACCATACCGGACGTGAGGACGAACCCCGGCGTAGTAATGGGCACGCCCGACTACATGTCGCCGGAGCAGGCGCGTGGCTTCCCCGTGGACGCGCGCACCGACGTGTGGAGTCTCGGCGTGGTCCTTTACGAAGTGATTGCAGGCCGTCGGCCTTTTGGGGGTGCGACACGCACTGACGTGATCGTATCGATTCTGGAAAGAGAGCCGGCGCCGCTCGCGCGCCACCCAATGGAAGCGGCGGAGCTTGAGAGGATCGTGACGAAGGCACTCACGAAGAACGTGGAGGAGCGATATCAAACCGTTAAAGACATGGCGATCGACCTGCGGCGGTTCAGGCGCAGAATGGAGGTCGACGCTGAGATCGAACGCTCGGTGCCGCCGGAAGCGGGGCGCGATGCGGCGACAGCGAGAGGCACTGAAGCCTTAGCGTCGTCGGAGCGGGAGCGAGGCGCCACGCCAACCGGCTATGTCGGAGCAGCCGCACCGACTTCAAGCCTCGAATTCGCAGTTACCGAAATCAGGCGACACAAGGCGGGTGCAGGGCTGGCCGTCGTGCTCTTCATCGCAGCTCTGGTGGGCGGCGGCTACGGCTTGTACTGGCTCCTCACTCGGAACGAGGCGAAACGTGCCGCCCCTTTCGAGGCGATGAAGATTACGCGGCTGACCAGCGAGGGCACAGCGAGGATGGCGGCCATCTCGCCCGACGGCAGGTATGTGGCCTACGTGTTGAGAAGCGCGGGGCGGGAAACCCTCAGGGTGCGGCAGGTGGCGACTTCGAGCGACCTACAGGTCGTGCGTCCGGCGGAGGCCGTCTGCATCGGGCTGACCTTCTCGCCCGACGGCGACTACGTTTACTACGTCACAACACAGGAAGGCAATGCATCGATCATACGCTCCGAATCTGAAAACTCGGGCACCCTCTACCAAGTGCCTGTCCTGGGGGGCGCTTTGCGAAGGCTCGTAAACGACGTAGACGGGGCCGTCACCTTCTCCCCCGACGGGAAGAGGTTCGCATTCGTGCGCGCCGACCCGGATCGAGGTGAGACGGCCCTCATGATAGCTAACGCCGACGGTAGCGGGGAGCAGAGACTCGCCGCCCGCCCGCCGCCCGACGTTTTTTTGATTAAGGGGCGGTTTGGCAGCGGCCCGGCCTGGTCGCCCGACGGGAAGGTGATCGCCTGTGGCGTCGGACGCTTCGCACGGCAGCAGGTCGTCGCGGTGTCCGCCGTGGACGGGTCGGAGAAGTCGCTCGGCTCCAAAAGTTGGCAGTTTGTAGGGCAGCTTTCATGGTTCCCGGACGGCAGCGGTTTGGTGATGATGGCGATGGATCAGAGGTTATCGACCCAACTCTGGCGCCTCTCTTACCCGGTGGGCGAAATAAGCAGGATCACTAACGATTTGAATATCTATGACGGGGTTAGTTTGAACGCGGATGCCAGTTCCCTCGTGACTGTACAAATGGAAGCGCCTACACAACACCTGTGGGTTACGGCTCCGGGTGAGGAGACCGGCCGCGCTAAAAAGATCATTAGCACGAGACTGACTGGGGAAGGTCCTTCCTGGACGCCGGATGGCAGAATAGTCTACACCGCGATGGCGAACGACAGTTTTAATCTCTGGGTAGCGAACCCGGACGGGACAGAGCAGAAACAACTGACCACTTTCACGAACCCGATAAATGTGCGGCCGAGCGTCTCGCCGGACGGCCGACACATCGTCTTCGTCTCCGACTTAGCAGGCCCGCGTAACATCTGGAGGGTCGACATCGACGGCAGTAACCCTGTGCGATTGACTGGCGGCGAACTCGACACCTGGCCGACTTGCTCACCTGACGGCCTATGGGTGGTTTATACCTCTAATCTTTCTGGTAAGTCTTATCTCTGGAAGGTGTCTATTGACGGCGGCGCCCCGGTTCAGCTGACGAGGGCTGGAGTCCCCGATGCGCCGAGCATCTCGCCGGACGGGAAGTTCGTTGCTTACGTGGACCGGGATGAGCGGGCGGGCTCTCCTGCCAAAATCCTGGTCATCCCTTTCGACGGCGGAGACCCCGTCGGGACCTTTGATCTCCCAGCCACTGCTAATCTCGAGATCCCTGTGCGCTGGACCCCGGACGGTCGCGCCCTGACCTACGCGGGCACCCGGGACGGCGTCTCCAACGTCTTGAGCCAGCCACTGGAAGGGGGAGCACCGCGACGGATAACCGACTTCAAGTCCGATCAGATACGCATGTTCGACTGGTCACGGGACGGCAAGCAGCTTGCCCTCTGGCGTGGCACGACAACTCGCAACGTTGTCCTGATCAGCGATTTCAGATGAGCGTGCGAAACAAGGTTCGGCCGGGCGATTCCACACGACCCGCGCTAGGCGCGTCCACCTACCAAAGAAGTGCCAAAGAACTTTGAGGATAAACTGGTGCCTGCATTCTTTTGGACCTTCCGATCTTGAAGCGAGTACGTCGTTTAGCTTTACAACCAAGGTACTTCCTGTTTTTCCCCCTTTATTCCAGACGGTAATTCGGCGCTTCTTTGGTGATGATCACATCGTGAACATGTGATTCACGCAACCCGGCGGAAGTGATGCGGATAAACTGGCTCTTTGCTTGAAACTCAGGGATGGTTTGGCACCCTGTGTAGCCCATTCCGGAACGAAGCCCGCCGACAAGTTGAGTAACCATATCGGCCATTGTTCCTTTGTAAGGTACGCGGCCCTCAATTCCTTCGGGCACCAGCTTGGATTCATTCTCAGCCATTTCCTGCGCGTATCGGTCGCGCGAGCCTTCGCGCATCGCTCCAATTGAGCCCATGCCCCGGTAAGTCTTGAATGAACGCCCCTGAAAGAGGATGAGTTCGCCTGGCGCTTCCTCCGTTCCCGCGAAAAGAGATCCAATCATCACAATGTCGGCTCCCGCGGCAATCGCCTTGGCCACATCGCCCGAAAACTTTACTCCGCCATCCGAGATCAATGGAATCCCACTGTTTTGCGTGGCTTTTACACATGACTGAATTGCAGTTATCTGAGGCACGCCGGCGCCCGTAACCACACGCGTGGTGCAGATGGAGCCTGGCCCAATGCCGACCTTGATTGCGTCAACGCCGGCGTCGATCAATTCCCGCGCTCCTTCAGTGGTACCGACATTACCGGCGATTAAGTCGGTCTCAGAATGACGCTTTTTGATCTCGCGGACCGCTTCGACTACGCGCGTTGAATGCCCGTGTGCAGTATCGATCACCAGGCAGTCAACACGTGCTTTGACCAGCTCGTCCGCGCGTTCGCGGAAATCGCCCGTAGCACCGATCGCTGCCGCCACTCGCAAACGGCCAAGCTGGTCCTTGGCCGCGGTCGGATACCTAATCGCCTTTTGAATGTCTTTGACGGTAATCAAACCCTTGATGCGCTTATCTTGATCAACGACGAGCAGCTTCTCAATACGATGCTTCTGCAACACCGCCTTGGCTTGCTCGAGAGTTGTGCCTACGGGCACGGTGACGAGCGGTTGTTTGGTCATCACTTCAGAAACGGGAATATCGAACCTTGTCTCAAACCGCAAGTCGCGGTTCGTAATGATGCCGACCAGGTGCCCGTCTTCATCAACCACGGGCACTCCGCTGATGTGGTAAGTCTCCATCACCTGCAGCGCCTCACGCACCGGGCGGTCGGGCCGAATAGTGACCGGATCTACGATCATGCCCGATTCGGATCGTTTCACCTTATCGACCTCTTCAGCCTGCCGCTCAATACTCATGTTCTTATGAATGACGCCTATACCGCCCTGCTGCGCAAGGGCGATCGCCAGCGCCGCTTCAGTTACGGTATCCATTGCGGCGGAGCAGAGCGGAATCTGCAGTCTGATATTGCGCGTGAGTTGAGTTGAAGTATCTGTTTCAGACGGAAGCACGTCAGAACGAGCGGGAATCAGCAGGACATCGTCGAATGTAAGGCCCTCGGGAATCTGAGATGAAATCATAATGATGAACTACTCCTTGATAGTCTCTTAACAGTCGGGGCTTGAAGACGGGACCGATAAAACAACACTGCCCGCTACTCTGGAGCGGGCAGTCACCTTTCCTTCCTGGCGCACCACGCACAGGTTCTGCGCAGCGCCTCGCGGCACAACCAACGTTTAATGCTGCTACTATTGCAGAACTTCTTCGTAATCAGTTTTCCAAACAACCAACTCTGCAACACCGGTCCGAGGGTTACCCGGCAAACCTACCCGGACTACCAATAACCGTTGCGACGCCTCATTTGATGTTGCCGAACGCCGCTGAAACCAGTGGAGCGCTGCTAATGCGCCAAGCGTTAGAATAGCGAGAATTACAATTGCGAGGATCACCGTCAAAATTGGGGAACGTGTCGCGGGGGCGTCAGTATAAACCTTTGCATGATACGGCGTAGTCACAACGTCATCGCCGGCTTCGCTCTGCTCGCGCATGTAACGCGTGTAAGCCTCAACAGCCTCTTTTTCGTCAAAACCAACGGAGCGCGCATAGGCCTTGACAAAACTACGGTTGAAAATGCCACCCGGCAGGTGCTTGTAATCGTTTGATTCGATGGCTTAGAGATAGCGGATAGAGATGCGAGTTTCGTTAGAGACTTCTCGTAGAGGAATGCCCCGCTCTTCGCGGGCTAGTCGCAACTGTTCACCGATATTAGCTGCCATTACCAATCCGCGTCAGCAAGTGCGATTTCAATTAGTTTGTAAACCTTTGTCATGGCGACCTGGCAAATAGACTATTGCTTACTTTGCCAACGTCGGAGGAGTCCTTAAGCAATGGCCGTGACCAAATAACCCTTATCCGCAATATAGCTTGCGTTGTGAAACGCTGTCAAACCTCGTCGCTCAAAAGATCGGCAGTGGGTCAGTTTTCGCGAATGTCCGACAAAACTTCAGTTTGTCGCTCGGAACGACAAGCAAGCTTATCGGACATCAAACGACCACTACAAAAGATCGGCGTCTCTTGATTCTTCTTGCGCGCGGTGATAGGTTGACGCAAGCGACAACAATCAATCGGCTTTAATTTCTACAATAGAAAAAGTGAGGTTACCGGAGATGGCCTTAGAAGCACTCGGAATGGTCGAAACCAAGGGTTTCGTTGGTGCTGTAGAAGCTGCGGACGCAATGGTCAAAGCGGCCAATGTTCAACTCCTGGGAAAAGAGTATATCGGCGCCGGCTACGTTACGATCTTCGTTCGCGGAGACGTGGGTGCGGTAAAAGCAGCAACGGATGCCGGCGCGGCGGCAGCTCGGCGAGTGGGCGAGCTAATCAGCGTACACGTAATCCCGCGTCCCCACGCGGAGGTGGAACGCGTTCTGCCGGTTGATGGCCGGACGGGTTTGAGCCCTGATGAACGTTCCCTTCAAGGTGGCGCCCGTGGCCAATTGGGTCAGGGCGAACGGTCACTTCAGGCTGGCGCCCGCGAAGGAAGCAAGGAGAGAGCCAGGTAATTGCCGATTTCAATTGTCAATTGCCGATTGAAGCTGGGCACTCATGCTTAAATCGGCAATCGGCAATCCGCAATTGGCAATGCTTCTGGAGGTTGGTTATGTCGGCAGACAAAGATCTTGTCTCGGTGCAACAGGCAAGAGATCTCGTCGAAGCTGCGTTTAAGGCGCAGAGTGCAGTGGCGCGCTTCGACCAAACCAAGATCGATCGCGTCTGTGAGGCTATGGCGAATGCCGCACTTCGTGAGTCGGCTCGGTTAGGCGCCATGGCGGTCGAGGAAACAGGCTACGGAGTGGCCGCTGATAAGCAGGAGAAAAACCGTTTCGCAGCCGAAGACGTATGGAACTACTTCCGGGCTCTACGCACTGTCGGCGTTGTGTCTGAATCGAAGGATGTTGTGGAAATTGCCAGCCCGCGCGGAGTGGTGGCCGGGATCATTCCGTCGACCAATCCAACCTCCACCGCGATATTCAAAACTCTGATCGCGATCAAATCGAGAAATGCCATTGTGCTTTCGCCGCACCCTTCCGCCGCGCGTTGTATCAACGAAACTGTGCGCGTGATGCGGGAAGCTGCCATTAAGGAAGGGTTACCTGGTGATGCGATCGGCTGCATGACTACCGCGACGATTGAAGGCACTGAAACCCTGATGAAGCACAAGCAGACCGCGGTGATTCTCGCTACCGGCGGTATCGGGCTGGTGCGTGCGGCCTATTCTTCCGGCAAACCGGCTTTCGGCGTCGGCCCAGGAAATGTTCCTTCGTTCATTGAGCGTACAGCTGATGTTCCGAAGGCGGTACAGGATATCCTGACAGGAAAGTGTTTTGACAATGGAACCATCTGTGCCTCGGAGCAGGCAGTGGTCTGTGATGCGCCAATCGAGAAGGCAGTGCGCGAACAGTTTAAGGCCCAGGGCGCTTATTTCCTTTCCTCATCAGAAGCTGATCAAGTGGGGCGTGTCGTCGCCACGCCGCAGCGTTCGTTGAATCCGGGGATCGTAGGAAGGTCGGTCGAAGTGATTGCCAAAATGGCTGGGATCAACGTCCCTCCAGGCACTCGCTGCCTGATTGCTGATGTGGGCGGCGTGGGTCGCGACTTTCCGCTGTCGATGGAGAAGCTTTCACCGATTCTTGCCTTCTACGTTGCCGATGGAATCGAGCGCGGTACAGAGCGTTGTCGCGAGGTTTTAAGCTACGGAGGTATGGGCCATACGGCTGGCGTGCATACTCGTTCGCGCGAAGCCGCAGTACGGATTGGCGGCGAGCTACCGGCTTCCCGCATAACAGTGAACACACCCACCACCCACGGTGCGATCGGATTTTCAACGGCGCTGCCACCATCCATGACGCTGGGGTGCGGTTCCTGGGGTGGCAACGTCACTTCAGATAACGTGTCGCCACTTCATCTGATGGACATTAAGCGCGTCGCTTTTGAAACCAGACCGGTTAGAAGCGCTCGGCCCGCTGCCTCGGCCCAACCCATGAACGCAGCCCCGCAACCTGCCGGCGCCCGTGTTCCCGGCAGACAGCAACCAGCGGTTGCTTCAAGCGGAGGCAAGGTTAATCGCGAAGAAATCGCTGCAATCGTCGACAGATTCCTGGCAGGCCGGCTTCCGTCCGACGCAGCAGAGTCGTCGCCTGCCACCGCGCAGACTTCCCCGGAAACCGAAGCTGGAAGCATGTATTCCCGGCCCAGTCCGCACTCAGCCGATCGCCCAGCGGCAGGAAGCCAGGGCGCGGTGAGGCTCCCGAGTTCCACCGCTGCCCCGCCATCAGCCACTAACGGACGCAAGATCGTGGATTTTGTCAGTGAAGATGATGTGCGCCGGGCAATTCAGAAGGGCGAGAAGATATATATCAACGCCAAAACAATCATCACGCCGGCCGCGCGCGACATTGGGGAGCCGGCTGAAGTTTTCGCGAAAGTTTGAGAAATCGTCAGTGGTCAGTTGTCAGTGGTCAGTAGCAACTGACTACGAACAACGGACTACTGACCACTGACCCTTATGTTTCTAGCCAGAGTTGTCGGCACAGTTTGGTCCACCAAGAAATCGCCCGATCTGGAAGGCGTCCGTTTCCTTGTTGTGCATCCTTACGATCTCGACAAAGAGCCTACTCGCAACATCGTGGTCGTAGCGGATAGGTTAGGAGCAGGAACAGGCGAGATGGTGATGTGCGCCTATGGCAAAGCCGCCCGCACGGCGATTGGAAATCAGGATATGGCCATTGAAGCGGCCGTCGTCGGCATAGTCGATCGAGTGGATCTTCACGAACCAGTCTCTGAGGAGATGCGCGACGCTGCCCGAGAATTAGCTCGCGACAATGGCACAGCCTGAGAGATTTTTGATTCTAGATTGCCGATCTTTGATTGAGGGATAAGCGCATTTGCCGCAGATTTACGCGGATAAACGCGGATCTGAAAAAGGCAAGGAACCTTCCTCAGTTAAATAGACGATTGTGAGAACATCACAGCAACATTTCTGGAGTAACAACTTGATTTGTTCGGATCCGCGTCCATCCGCGTTAATCTGCGGCTAAATCGCAAATCGGCAATCAAAAATTCAAAATTCAGCCGATGACTAACGAGGAACTGATTTACCGAATCACCCGCACAGTATATGGACGTTTAGGCACGGGTGCGGAAGAGCAGACGGTCGAGCAACTGGTTACAGAGATCTATCGGGAAGTCGAACCCTTCCTGCGGAACAACGGCACGTCTTACCAGCCTCCGCAGTCCTTTCCCACCAGTGGCAGCATTAATACTGAGGCACAAGGCGGCGCTTCGAACCGAATGATTATTTCGGTCTTCGGCGTAGACCACCCTGGCATTGTGGCGGGAGTTGCACAAATACTGGCGGCGGCGGAGTGCAGCATCGTCGACATAAACCAAACCGTGGTGCAGGGGAAATTTGCGATGGTGATCATAGCGGATATGACGCGCGCAAGGGAGAGCGCGGGTGAATTGAAGGAACGGTTGAGACGGGAAGGCGAAAAGCTGGGCGTGCGCATCTACGCGCAGCGCGAAGACCTCTTCAATGCGATGCACCGAGTCTGAGAATTTAGGATTTCGAATTTAGGATTTCGAATTTTCAAAGACTAGAAAAACGAGGATTTGCAAATCCGCAATTCGAAATCCGCAATTCGACATTCCTGCTATGTCTGAACCGCAGATTGCCCATCGTTGTCCATCATGTGGTGCGTCCATTCGTGTGCGCGCACTCTTTTGCCCACATTGCGGCGAGACGCTGCCTGAATTTCAGACGGATTCCGCTAATGGTCCCTCAGACCAGGTTCCGGATAAGAAAGGTCGAATAGGAAAGTTGAAAGGAGGCAGATCAGAAGGTTCCTCGAGTGAGGAAGTCAAAAGTGTTTCAGCCGAGCCTGCCTCAGAAGCGCCCCGCAACCAAGGCAGACCGGGTCCGCGCGAAACGGTCAACCGCGCCAGGGTGGCAGCCCGTGATCTGAGTGAAGAGGATCGGTTCCAGGGTGTGGAAAAGTTGCGTCATATTTCCAGCGTTGTGCTGGACGAAGCTGCTTACGATCCGAGTTTGCGCTTCGTGCTTGTTGCCGCGGTCTTATTTGTGCTGTTTCTTGTGCTATTGGTGGCCAGCGAGATGATTACGTGAAAATCCGGCAGGGATGGAATGTTTAAGGACCATTTGGCTCGAGTATAGCGCCAGCTCCAGCGGAGCGAGATGTTCTTACCGATGTGTGACGGAAGCGATACATTTCGCTCCTCCGGAGCTACGAGATCCTATACCAATGGTCTATAAACATTACATCCCTACGGGATTGACTTCTGCTCTCTGACTCGAAACTCGAAACTGAAGATGGAATATAGCCAAGCCGAAATCCTGCAGACGGTGGCGATGACCGAGATGGAGCACCTCGATGTGCGCACGGTCACGCTCGGTTTAAGTCTGCGAGATTGTGCCAGCGAATCGATTCCACGGACGGCTGAGCGAGCAAGTGAGAAAATCCGACGCGTAGCCGAGCGACTCGTCGCCACAGTTGACGAGATTGGAGACGAGTTTGGCATACGCATCGCCAATAAGAGAATCGCAGTCACCCCCGTCTCGATGATCACGGAAGGCGCGAGTGGCGATGTCACCGAACTTGCTCGCGCGATTGACGATGCAGCAGGAACCGTGGGGGTGGATTTCATCGGTGGTTATTCCGCGTTGGTGCATAAGGGAGCGACGCGTTCGGAAAACAATTTTCTGCATTCTATTCCCGAAGCCCTGGCAACTACTGAGCGTTTGTGCTCGTCGGTTAACGTAGCAACCACGCGTGCCGGCATCAACATGGATGCAGTGCGGCAGGTGGGCCAAATAATCAAAGACGCGGCCGAGCGAACGCGCGATCAAGGGGGAATCGCCTGCGCAAAGTTCGTCTGTTTTGCCAACTCCGTAGAAGACAATCCTTTCATGGCCGGAGCTTTTCATGGCGTCGGTGAGCCCGAGGCAGTCATCAACGTAGGGGTTTCTGGTCCAGGCGTAGTTAACTATGCTATCAGAAAGGCTGCTTCCGACCTGCCACTGCAGGAATTGGCCGAAATCATCAAAAAACTTTCGTTCAAGCTCTCGCGAGGTGGCGAGCTGGTGGGAAGAGAAGCGGCGCGTAGAATGGGTATTCCATTCGGGATTATCGACCTTTCGCTTGCACCCACGCCGGTGCCAGGCGATTCGGTGGCGAATATTATCGAAGCCAGGGGATTCGAGCGTGCCGGCACGCACGGCACGACAGCCGCGCTCGCCTTGCTCACCGATGCGGTAAAAAAGGGCGGGGCAATGGCCAGCGGAGCGGTAGGCGGCATGAGTGGCGCGTTCATTCCTGTTTCAGAAGATGCCGGAATGATTGAAGCCGTGCGCGTGGGTGCGTTGTCGCTCGACAAACTCGAGGCCTGGACCAGCGTCTGCTCCGTTGGTATCGACATGGTTGCGGTACCGGGCTCTACAACCGCTGAAACTATCTCGGCGATCATTGCCGATGAGATGGCTGTAGGAGTAATGAATAATAAAACGACTGCGGTGCGAATTATTCCCGTGCCCGGGCGCGAGGTTGGTGAGATCGTAGAGTTTGGTGGTCTTCTGGGGAGTGCGCCTATTATGCCCGTTAACGCCTTCTCCTCAGCAGGGTTTATCCAGCGTGGTGGACGGATTCCCGCGCCCATTCACTCATTGAGGAATTGAAATGGAAGAAGCTCTTGGTATGGTGGAATGTAGAGGCCTCGTGGCGATGATCGAGGCGGCTGATGCGATGGTGAAGTCTGCGAACGTCGAACTGGTCGGTTACGAAAAAATCGACGCCGGCCTGGTCACCGCGATCGTTCGCGGTGAGGTAGGCGCGGTCAAG
>JBPCIQ010000104.1:0-10376 GCA_051006135.1 Pyrinomonadaceae bacterium
GTGCAATACAGTGCAGGGTGCGACCCTGGGCCTCAAGCACCTTCAGCAGTCGACCTCCAACGTAACCTGTGGCTCCTGTAAGCAGAATAGAGTGGTTATTCAATGTACATTCTCATAGAGCGTGAGCCTTCAGATTAATCCGAGTCGCCGGCCTTAATGGGAGGTTGGTTCTCCTACGACCTACCAGCTCTTCGCGTGTGATCTAAGGTGCGCGGGTTGAACTCGACTTAGGGCTGCAGTGTCTTAATCACTCGGCTGGTATCAAAACCCTGGCCCGCCATTTTAGCAAGTAACCCCTGATAAACAGCGTCGTCAAGCTGCGGCGTCCGGCTGAGTATCCAAAGATATCTGCGACTCGCGTCACCCACCACCGCGTATTCGTATTTGGCTCCCAGATCAAGAATCCAATAATCCCCGTAGAAAGGCCAAAAGAATGTAACCTTCAATTTGGCATTGGTCTTCTTATCAACGACTTTCGCCTTTCCCTTCGCCGTCTCCATTTCTCCCGACGCCTTCTTACATCGATTGATCACATCTATTTTTCCGTCGGCACGCAATGAGTAGGTAGCAGTCACGGAACTGACACATTCTTTCTCGAAGCGGTTCGGCAATCTCGCGATCTCATACCACTGCCCGGCATACTTATTGAGGTCCACTGACGGCACCACAGGGAGCGCTTGTTTTTCCTTGTCCACGTTTGTACTCCAGCCCATGAATAACGAAATCAGCACGATCATTGTTAGTTTAATGAATATCACGTTTCCAGGTATCCCTTCAGTGTTTGCTGCGGCCGCCGAGAACGGCGCTTTTACTACTTGGTTGATCAGAGGTGCATGCCTCATTTGATTCCGCTCAGTAGTTTGACTAAAGGAAGGCGCGGCGCCTTCTTCCCCGTAAGTCGCCGCGGCCTTTCCCTTGCCCCCCCCTTGCTCGTTACTCGTTAGGCTGCTACCGCCTTCGACGGCATCAACACAGCGTCTATCACATGTATAACGCCATTGGTGGCCTCGATGTCAGCAGTAATGACCTTCGCGCTGTCGATCTTGACGCCATCTTTTGCATCAATCTTAATCGACTGACCTTGCACGGTTGTGGCCGTATTCACGTTCACCACATCGCGCGCCATAATCTTGCCGGCGACGACGTGGTCGGTGAGCACGGCTGTCAGCTTGTCCTTGTTTTCGGGTTTCAGCAGTTCGCGCAGAGTCTCCTGTGGCACCTTAGCGAAAGCCTCGTCTGTCGGCGCAAAAACCGTGAAAGGACCATCACCTTTCAACGTCTCGACGAGCCCAGCGGCCGTCAGAGCAGTGGCTAAGGTGGAAAACTTCCCTGCTTGAATTGCTGTGTCAACGATATCGAATTTCTGTTCCATGATTCTCCTTCTGATTGTTTAGGATTGCCTGCTCGACGGTGGCCGCAGTCTGCCAACTGACAGCTCCGTGGCGCGGTTACATCATTCATCTGTTCTTCTTAACCTTCGCATTCGAGGATTCTGGCATCAACACCGTATCGATCACGTGAATGATTCCGTTCGAAGCGTCGATATCGGTCTGCGTTACGCTGGCTTTGTCCACTCGCACGCCATGTTTCGTGCTCACCTTGAACATTCCGCCCTGTAGTGTCTTGACTGATTTGCCATTGAGTTTCATGACGTCCGTTGCCGTGACCTTGCCAGAGACCACGTGATAGAGAAGGATCGCCTTCAACTGTTCCTTGTTCTCCGGCTTGAGCAACGAGGCGATCGTGCCGGCTGGAAGCTTGGCAAATGCCGCATCGGTTGGCGCAAACACTGTGAAGGGCCCGTCTGCCTTCAAAGCATCGATGAGGCCGGCAGCTTCAAGCGCCTTGGCCAGTGTGGTAAAACTTCCGGCTGCTACAGCCGTGTCCACGATGTCGGCCGAACGAGCCGTGATTGCGCTGTCTGGAGTCGTGTCTTTTGCGGACGCGGTAATATTTGCTGCCGCTCCGACGACAAAGAGTAGAGACACAACGGCCGCGAAATTGGCCGCCTGGTTCAGTGCCGATTTAATCGGTTTCATTACATTATCTCCTTGGTTGCGGCTCCCGTAGGAGCCAGGTTTCTTGGTCTGCATTCAAAACTACGCTCTAATTACCGCATTGCTGGATGAGCGGTTTGAGCGAATGCACAATACGACATGACCACATGTCTGTCAAGTAACAAAGGCATTGTTAATTACTGCGAGCGTTATAAGCGAATTATGGTATGCTGGAGTCGGTGACAGGAAGCACTGACGAAACGATGTTTGCGGAGAAGAACGAATGGCTGGAACTGCACTGACCACGAAAGAGGTAGCCAGGCTTTTAAATGTCAGCGAAGCGACAATAAAACGGTGGGCTGACGATGGCATTATCCAATCGGAGAAGACGGTAGGGGGACATCGGCGTTTTGGCTTGGCGGGGGTCGCGCGTTTTCAGCGGGACCGGGGCGCAGACCTATCGCAGCCAAGTGCAGCACACGGGGCGAGGAAGGCGGCGTTCCGGGAAAAAGTTTCGATCGGCCTTCTGTTTCGGCATCTTGTGGATGGACAGGAAGATGAAACGGGAGACCTGCTGATAAATGCTTATCTGCACGGCGAGAGTTTGGCGTCACTGTTTGATCGAGTGGTCACACCGGCCATGCGTCAGATCGGTGACCTGTGGCATCGCGGAGAACTTACCATCGCCGACGAACACCTTGCCACCCAAACAGCAATGGCTGCGCTACAGAAGTTGCGCAGCGTGATCCAGGTGGCGCCTCCCAGCGAAAGCAAGGCGCTGATTTGCGGAGTCGAGGGAGACCTTCATGAGTTGCCGATCCACCTTTCCCATGCATTGCTGGAGGCTGATGGCTGGGGGGTGATCAACCTGGGCCCCAATACACCTTTTTTCGCCCAGGTTGAAGCGCTGGCGAAACATCGTCCGCAACTACTATGCGTTTCAGCTAAGCTGATGACCGATCCAGACCGCCTCGCGCGCGACTATGCTCAAGTGCTTAAGGCAGCCAGAAAATCACATAGCGCTATCGTCCTGGGCGGCGACGCTCTTGCGGACCCTTTGCTGAGACAACGCTTTCCGTCAGAGTTCTATGCTGAAGACTTCGAGCAACTGCTTGGATTCGCCCGGTCGCTGGCTCCCAGGGAGGCAGTCGATTGATCTGCTCAACTTGGTAGTGGGTCAGTTTGATGTCCGACATGCTTTTCAGCTTGTCGTTGCGTCACGACAAACTGAAGTTTGTCGAACACTCCAGACGAAACTGACCCACTACTCAATATAGAGAGGGAAGGTTTTACGACATTAAAGAGTAATCTAAATCAGCATACATTGAACCCGAAATGATCAAAGTAGACCAGCAAATGCAAGCGGTCTTGAAAAGCCACCCTTCTCAAAACTCCAGTCACTGCCGATAAGCTACCGATTAGCAGGAGTCAATGACTGAGTGGAAGTGGAACGACTATTGGCTCGAAGGCGCCGGAGTACACAATGAGACCTCATGTTTTTCGCAACTGACATCGCAGATTTTCTAGCCTGCCAACATATCGCGGCGCTTGAGCTGGCGGAGGCGGCGGGAGAGATCAGGAGGAGACATTACGCTGATCCGGGGGCGGAGTTGCTAAGGAAGTTGGGGCTGGAGCATGAGCAGAAGTACTTGAGGGAGTTGGTTGAGACCAAAGGTCTCAAGGTGGTTGAGATACCGACGAATGGTGTATGGTCGGAGGCTGCGGCTGCGACGCGGGAGGCGATGGCGGCGGGTGCAGAGGCGATCTACCAGGGGACGTTCATGGATGGTTCTGATGATACAGAGCCACCTGTTCGCCGTAACCACCCTCGACCGCTAAAAGCTCATCCCGCATTCTGTGGGTGGGAGGGCGGATTTTCTCTTGCGGGTGGAGACACAGAGTGAGCTTGAACCGTGGTCGTATGAGGTGGTTGAGACCAAGCTCGCCAAATCAACCAAAGCACGCGCGATTATTCGGCTTTGCTTTTACTCCGACCTGGTGGCGCGGATTCAAGGTCTAGAGCCACGGCGGATGTATGTCGTCTTAGGTGGATCGGAAGAGGGTGGAGGAGCGAAAGCGGAAGAGTTTCAAGTGCAACATTACCTCGCTTTCTTCCGCAAGGTAAGACGTGAATTCCAGGCGGCCCTGACGGCAAAACCGATTACCTATCCTGAGCCTGTCGAGCATTGTCACCTCGGCGGCCTCGCGCTCGCGCCTCTCACTGAAACCGTGCTGTCGATTACACTCAATATCCTATGAGTGCTCACTGCTGGAAAAAGAGCAATGATGCGAGAACGTAGAAAGAGTTCCAAGAAGGGTAAAAGATGTCAGGTTCACGGCGTAGTCCTTCAACCCATGCAAGTTCCGGTGATCTACGGTCTTCCCGTGCTTGACAATTCTTTCGAGACGCTTATCAAGGCGAGGGCAATGCTGTTCCCAAACGCGAGGAGCCATGTGCTCGGTGGGTGCACGTTGGGAGCGATTGGTTCGCACTTTGAAGATCTGGCTTGTTCCGAATGTCGCGCTTCCGAACAAGAATGGATGAAAGCGAACAATAGCACTGGAGAACCTGAAATCGGCGGGCTATTTATAACTGACTAAAGGCGAATGAGTAGGATTAGTGCGCCCGATGCGCGGTCAACGGCACGACGTCAACCGGCGAACCTAGCCGTGCACCCGATCTCTAACCTTTAGGTTAATGATAACTTAATCTGGGCGAGAACTAGCATGGATAACGATGACGCGAGTGTGAGCGGAAGATATGCACTCCGAATAGGAAGGCTTGGTGCTATCGGCGGAAGAACGCCGACGCTGTTCCGTTGACTCAATTTTGGCTCTCTGACGTTTGAATACTTTTACTCTATACTTTCCGGATGCGGCTCTACCACCTCTTTGGAATAGTCTTGCTTCCATGCCTGATATGCGCGTTGCTCGGCGCGACCATCAGCGCGCAGGACGCCGCGTGGCAAAACGAGCTCTCCGATTGGCGCGCACAGCAGGCAGTCGACCTCCAGAAGCCGGATGGCTGGTTCGCCCTCGTGGGCCTGGAATGGCTGCAGCCGGGTGACAACAGTTTTGGCTCCGCACCAGACAATCAGATTCATCTCCCCGCTGGGGCACCACCTCACCTTGGCATTCTTCGTCTTGACATTCTTAGTCTCGGGGGCATGACCATCACACTTCGTCCTCCACCCGGCGGCTTCCCCGATGGATTCCTCATCGATGGCAAGCCGGCCGAACCGCAGACTCTTGCTACCGATCCCGACAGCGACAAGAACAATCCGCGCCTTACCATGGGCTCGCTGAGCATGTACGTCATTCATCGCGGCGACCGGTACGGGCTGCGCATCAGGGACTCGAAGTCCGCCGCGCTCACCCGCTTCCACGGGCTTAAGTGGTTTCCACCGAACGCGAAGTACCGTGTCACAGCCCGCTGGATCCCGTATGTGCCGCCCAGGCCCACTACTCTCTCGACTCTCATTGGCACAAGCTACTCGCAGCAGGTGCCCGGCGCAGCGGAGTTTATGCTAGCCGGAAAGACGTACCGCCTCGAGCCAGTTCTGGAAGACCCCGCTGAGGCGAAACTCTTTTTCATTCTTCGCGATACGACCAGCAAGTCGACTACGTATGGAGCTTGCCGTTTTCTATACACGGGCTTCCCCGACAGAGGTCTCGCGCAGCCCGGCAAGCTTGTCCTCGACTTCAACCGCCTCGAGAACCCTCCCTGCGCATACACACCCTATGCTACTTGCCCGCTGCCGCCAGCCCGAAATCGCTTGCCCATTCCTCTTCCGGTCGGTGAGAAGCGGTACCACGATTGAGTTTTCCTCCTGTGTAGCTCGATCACTACGGCCTGCTAAAGAGTCAGCTAAGGCCCTATTCTTGATAGCCAGGATGAGACGAAATCGAAAACCAAGAAAGTGTTCAAACTGCGGTTCTAAGAGAATCGCAAACATCATGTATGGAATGCCCGGCTTCTCTGATGAACTTGAGCGAGACCTCGAACTGGGAAAGGTAGTTTTGGGAGGCTGTCTTATAGGCGAGAACGATCCGGACTGGCAGTGTGCAGATTGTGGCACGTCTTTCCAGAGAGAAATCGTGAAGTTCGACTAGAAATCGGATTTGATGGGACTAGCCATGGGTATGAAACTACCCTCGCTAAGAACAGGAGCCTCACAATGAACAGAACACTTGTAACCCTTCCCGTCGAGCGCGTTGAAAAGGCAATTTTGTTTATTCGCGGCGAGAAGGTGATGTTGGATCGAGACCTTGTCGCCCTGTACGACATTCCCACGAAAGTACTCAAAGATGCCTCCGAGTTTCCGAAATAGGCCGCGCCCGGGTCCATACTCAAACGAATACAACTATCGCGACGTCGACGCGAACGTCGAAACCGCAAGACGCGTCGTAGCGAACTCAATGCCGTCAATGCCAGAGGCGCACTGCAACCAGAGCCGATCAAAATGGTAAACTGACGCTAAGATGCGGAGGATAGAAATGCCGTTAGAAGTGGAGACAGTAGAAACGTTGGAGGCTGCAGCGTTGCATCTGCCACCCGGCGAGCGCGCGAGACTAGTCGAGAGGCTCATAGCCAGCCTTGATGCTGATCAGGAGGTCGAGGAAGCTTGGGCTGCGGAAGTCGAGCGGCGGCAGGCTGAGATCGAGTATCGAGCGGGTTCTTTACTGCCCGGTCCAGAAAGCCTCGCTCAGCTGAAAGCAGAGTTTCAATGAACTACTCGCTGCATCCGGAGGCTGAGGAAGACCTCCGGGACGCTGCCGGGGTTCTGTCGCGATCGCGCGGGTAATAGTCTTTCACAATCTCTTCTTGGCAGAGTTTGAACAATCGGTGAATGTCCTTTTGCAGCAAGAGGCAATGATTGAAGAGGTTGACTGCATTTATGTAGGTTGTCCTGGTGCTACTACTGCGACTCTTCAGGGGTTGAGGAACCTCTGATCAAGTGCCTTCGACGCGTAGCGTCGGCATGAATTTAGCCCGGCGTTTCAACGCCGGGATCAGGTTATTCCCTGTTCTCGTCGCATAGCGACGATTGAATCGATCTTCAGTTTCAAGCGTCGCTACGCGACGCGTATATCTCGTTGACTTTTCCCCCGGCCTTGAAAGACCGGGCTACGTTCATAGCGACGCTACGCGTCGAAAACACTTGATCAGAACTTCCTTGAATGTGGTCGCGTCCAACTGCAGAGACAGGTGCGTTCTCAGAATTCTGTCGACAAATTGGCTACACAAGAGGAACGGCGAATTTCGATGAAAGGCAAACCTTTCACCCCTGAACCGCCCGAATCCCGGTCTGCAATTTGGTGGCTGGGGTGGATTCCGACCGTCGTACTCACTCTAATCGTCCTTTATTTTTTGTACGTTGTCGGGAGCGTCGCCCTCGTACCCGTACTCGCGTCTTTCGCACTGGCCTACCTACTAAACCCCGTCGTTAGCCAGGGAGAGAGTCTTGGGCTTTCGCGTCCCATCGCGACCGCCCTCGCCCTGGTGCTTGTGACGCTCGCGGTAGTCGCTTTTCTTGCGTTTGTCATTCCAGATCTCTGGGAGCAAACCACTAACGCCGTTCAGAGGATCTTGGGTAATTTCACGCCGGAAAACGCCGCTCGGCAGCGTGAAACATTACGACGTTATTCGCCCGCGCTCGATCGCATGGCCGGTGGCCGGATCGAACAGTTCCTGCGCAACCCGGCCCAGGCGATAGGCTCTCCCGCTCTTCTTGCGGCAGGTGGTCTTTCAGGTTTCCTCTCGACGGCCGTCGCTTCCCTGGACCTGCTTATCGTCCCCTTCTTCGTTTTTTACATCTTGATAGATTTCGGTACGTGGCGTGATTCGATGGAAGACCTAATTCCGCCTCGCTTTCGCGACACCTTCAGTCGGCTCTTTGATGAGGTTGGGCGCATCCTCGCAGCCTACGTCCGTGGCCAGCTACTCATCGCCCTTTGTATGGCCGTTTTGTACGCCATCGGCTTTGGCGCTTTCGGAGTACCGGCATGGGCCGGTCTCGCAGCTTTAGCGGGACTGCTGAACGCGATTCCTTACGTCGGCACTATTTTGGGTTTAGGGCTCGCCAGCGCTTTTACACTGGCCGATGGAGGCGGGCTTTGGCGTCTCGGAGGCATCCTGGGAGTATTTGTGGTAGTCCAAAGTATAGAAGGCTACATTCTGACGCCGCGCATTCTCGGTCGGCGTCTGAGCTTACATCCGATGTCTGTTTTTCTTGGCCTACTCATCGGGGGTAATCTCTTCGGTCTACTCGGGATCATCCTTGCCGTGCCCACCATTGCCATCGCCAAAGTCTTCTTGAAATTTATTCGAGAACTCTACACGGGCTCACATTTTTATCACGCCGGAGACATCAGCGCTGCCGAAGCCCCGAGTGCGGTTCTCGAGGAACGTCTGGCTGACGCTGCCGAAACTGTGCTTGCTGAACAGATCGGCTCTGAGAGCGGGGATGAACTTCTCGCGCCGGATAAGAAGGATGACGATCCAATCGCCATGGAGAATCCAAGCTAAGGATTCGCGGGCATCGCGGGCAGGGAATCCGCAAATCGGGTGAGAGAGCATGATGTTCACGGCACGAGGTTGGAGAATCCGAGGGTGGCGATGGAAGACTTTTGGTAGGCTTCTCTGGACGAAAGTAAACACGGACGACGTGCTCAACCGGGCCGCAATTCTTTCCTTCTACTTCCTGCTAGCGCTTTTCCCACTGCTCCTGTTCCTCACGGCTCTCCTGGGTTCCTTCGCCGACACGGGAACGGAGTTGCGTCACAATCTGCTCACGTATCTGCGAGCGATTGTGCCAGTCTCCGCCTCGGACCTCATCAATACGACGGTTGACGAGATCAGTCAAGAAAGCGGCGGCGGCAAACTATCGTTCGGGCTGGTGACATCACTGTGGTTCGCTTCCTCCGGGATGGGTGCGCTCATCGAAGGGTTGAACATCGCCTACGACGTGAAGGAGACGCGCGCGTGGTGGAAAAGAACTCTGCTCGCCATCGTGCTGACGATTGCGCTCGCCGTGCTGATTGTTACCGCACTGGCGTTGATGTTCTACGGTAGCCGGATTGCCGAAGGGATCGCGAACCGCTACGGTTTCGGCGCAGCCTTTACCGCAGTGTGGACGGTCTTGCGATGGCTTTTCGTGCTCGGCTTCGTCTTTCTTGCCTTTGTGCTAATTTATTACTTTGCGCCCGACCTGCGCGAAAAGCAACTACGCTGGCTGACACCGGGAGCGGCGGTCGGCGTCATCCTGTGGCTGCTCGTCTCTTTTCTGTTCGGCTCATATCTCAACTTCTTTAACACCTACAGCGTCATCTATGGCTCACTGGGAGCGGTCATCATTCTGTTGCTGTGGTTTTACTTGACTGGCGTGACGATCCTCATCGGCGGCGAGGTCAACACCATTATTGAGCAAGCGGCAGCTCGTGCGGGAGACCTTGAGGCGAAAGCAGCAGGAGAGAAAAGTCCGATGAAAATGCAGGGGTAAACGTGGCAGGGGCGTAGTCGGCGTAACGATGTACCCGTATTAGTATCTCGGTAGTGGTGAGGGAACTCAAAGGCGATGTCGGCGCCACGGCCGACCTAATCCTATACGCCGATGGAGTAGAAGTGGACCGCGCAAACGGCGTCTGGGTCGACGCCGGCGGGACCGTCTCCTGCGTCTTCACACATACGTTCACTTCTTTAGAATGGGCCGATCAGTACGCCGGTTGCGAACACTCAGACGTCTGATGACAGCAAGATTAAGGCTCCAATGATGGCTCGTAAGTCATAATAAACTCCAAGAACTTCGACACTTCGATCATGTCCCTGCCTGTGAATCTGATGCTGTGCGCATCGGTGCGTTCCACGATGCTTAAGTAGCTTAGGACTTCCGACGGACGGTAGTTTTTGAAACGCACGTCTACGTGAATTGGGGCTGCTAGTTTGTATGGCTTGAAGTCTTTGATCCGTCCAATCGCCTTTTTGACCTTCTCGCGAATCAGTTGGTAAGCGGCTTCGGGCATTAAGCTCTTCGCTGAGTGAAAACCTGAGGCCCACTTGACGACCGCTCCTTCGACATCTCCCAGCAGCGCGGTTGTCTCTTTCACCACTGCGTCATCGCCGGAGACCATAATTACCGGCACGTTGAAATGACCTGCGATCGCGGCGTTGATGCCCGCCTCGGAAACAGAGACGCCTTTCAATCGAACATCAGCGAGCCGCGCGCTGGACATTGTGTGAGCCCGCACTCCCTGAGGGTTAGTCGTCCCAGTGTGATAGCCGAGAAAGATCACTCCGGCGAAACTCTCATCAATGCCTTGCATCATCATAAGAGGTCGGGGCCACGAGCGGACCAGCACGATGTTCTTCGGTAGCTTCTC
>JBPCIQ010000105.1:0-15559 GCA_051006135.1 Pyrinomonadaceae bacterium
GGCCGATTACTTGTGTATTCAGCGCGTGGAAGGCGTTGCCCCGACCTGTGTGGACGGCGTAGAGCGCATCGTTCACGCTGGTATTGTGATTGTTAATAAAGGTCCCAGCCACAACACCCGTGTTTCCCCCGACATTAAGTAGTGTATCCGTAGTGGGACCATGCATGCCGATTCCGACATTCCCACTGAACAACTGAAAACCGCTGAAGGTCTTCGCACCGGTGATGGTCTCGGTTCCTGTGAGATGCACCACGCCCACGTCGTTCGCCTTCGACGAAAGGTCGGCGAGCAGATTCGTAACTTGGGATTGGGAGATCTGCCCTGTAAAGGCCGTGGTCTGGATAGTTCCGTCAGCGAATTTGAGCGTGCCGCCAGAGTTTAGAAACATGTGGCCTGTCGACAGAGTACCTGTCACATTTGCGTTACCATCAAAGTAACCAGCCCAGCCGGTAGTAGTGCCTCCACGGACACCGATTCCGGCGCTGCTATATCCTTCGACACCAGCGCCGGTGCCATTTCCAAAGACACCTCTGAAACCGAATCCAGCAACACCCGGACCGGAACCCGGACCGGAATTGCTTTCTCCACGCACGCCTATACCTGATCCGGTACTGCGCCCAAACAGTCCCCCTATGCTGCCTCCATCGACTGCCAGCTTGAAATCACTGAAAGGATTCGTGCCAATGCCAATAGTTCCAATGGACGATTCAGTAATCACGGAGTCACCAATAGTCCCAATGCCATTGTTACTTGCACCTATCCATTTGGTGAGGCTGCCAACAGTTGAAGGGTTATTCACTAAAATGCTACCCGTTTTTGTTATCGGTGCGGGGGCTGGACTTGGAGATGGTACGGGAGTTTGTGCGTATCCGGCGCCGCAGCCTAATAATCCGAGCAATACGATACCGCAGATGTGGCGCTTCTTTACCTGTGTCCAGATCGCAAATGAGAAACTAAGGAAAGACTGAACATCGTCGCTTCGATTGTGTCTGCCAGACATTGGGGGCTCCTTTGTGTGTAAAGCACTGTGATTGGGCACAGTGCGGGGGTTTTCGAAGTCTTGTGTGCAGAGATACCTCTTGACTGCAAGAGGTACGCGGACACAAGTCGGGAGAACCAGCCTCTATTTTCTTCAGTAACAAAAACGCTATTCATGTGTCGTGATCAGACTGGGGCGGCAGCTGCTAAGAAGGTTCGGGGCGATTACGTCGGATTAGTACCCGTCATCCTGAGAGAAACACCCAGCGTGTCGCTTCGAGTTTCGGCATCTATTTCGTGTTCGGGTCGTTTCTGGTGGCTTACAGACTCGATCCACTCCTGGGCGTCAGCGAGATTCGCGACTCTCATGTGCTCCCCTGTTTGAAAGTGTTCGATGTCGATCACACATCGCTCGTCTTGCGCAGAGTCTTGAATCGTCCAACAGCGAAGAAGAAATGAGCTGTAGGATTTCAATGGAATACCCCCTACAGAATGGTCGTGAGCGTCGAAAGGTTGAGATAGTATTCATCAGGTCTCCTCAAAATCTCCCACTTTTCTCCTCACGCTTCTCCGGTAAGTTTAATCTCCTCGAGAGGATCTGTTTGTGAAGCTCCACTGTCTCCCGGTCTGGCTCAGCATCAAGCTCTTTGCGTATCACCTCGCAGCAATGTCTGTACTGTTCTAAGGCCTGAAACTTGCTGCCCGTGAGCGCGTATAGCCGCATCAGCCGCCGGTGCGCATCTTCGTTAGGTGGATCAGATGCCAGCAGTTCTTTGAGGCGCTCGATGCTTCGTTGATACTGGCCCTGCGTTTCAAAACACTGAGCAACCTTTGACAACAGGTCTCGGTGCGTTGCGCATAACCGCTCGCGTCGCCTCGCAGTCCAATCCTGGTAGATGTCTTCGATTAGCAGATCGTCCTCGTAAAGCGCGAGCGCCGACTCGTAAGCCTCCGTTTCCGCACACTTGATAGCTTGCTTCGCTTGTTGTTCAAAAGCATCCACGTCAATCCAAAGCTTTTTGGGCGCGCTCAACAGCACCTGTTGGCTGTCTGTAAGAATAAAATGAGACTTATTGCCTGACCCGAACTGAGGCTCCAGAACACGGCGCGCAATATGAATTGCTCTGTATATGTTTCTCACCGCCGTTTCCGAATCCTGTTCAGGCCACAGCAGCTCCATTAGTTGCTCCTGGTGAAGGCGATGGAGCGGCTGGAGCGCGAGGGTCTTGATCAGGAGCTTTGGCTTCTGACGTGGCCACGCGCGCTTCTCGAGCAGGGCACCATCAACAACGACCCGGAACGTCCCAAGCAAGTAGATCTCCAGTGAAGAGGGAACAATTGCCTCGTTAGACATAGCTCGCCCTGCGTATCAGTTTCGCTTGAGCTCGTCGTTCTGGTCTTCCTTATTCTTCCACCCGGTGGCTGAGGCTTTTTATTCAGAAAGCTTGCCGATCTACTAATTTCCTGAATCTTCAGCAACTCAATCTCACTGTGTTCGAGCTCCGCACAGTATCTGATGAATGCACTCCAAGCTGGATGGAGAGACTTATCCACGAGATCTGCTGTCCCCGCAAACTTATTCAAAACATGTACGTTCTTCATCGATCGTCCTTCTGGCAGCATGCATTCTAGCCGTAACTCAGTCCGTTACTCAGTGAGCGGCTTCTCGATGTTTGGCGATTGAAGGCGGCTGTCATGTAATGGGCATTCTGAAAAAACATTTCTATGACAGTGACCATCATGGCCAATAGCGCGCTACGCCAACATTTGCGGTCGACGTTACTTCTACGGTTCCGGCGACTAGTATCTTGACATCAGTCGACTGCTGGGTGACCGCAAGTCCCCAGTCGTCTAATCCATGAAAGTCAGTCGTAACTATTCCGCTACCCGAAGGCCCGAACGAAGCATCCCGGCCGCCATCTGTGTTGAATCGAACTAACGCAAAATCTCTGACTATGTTATCCGTGCCACGGGCGGTTCCTGCCAGTACAATCCTTTCATCGAGCTGGAGTACGAGTCCGAAAAGATTGTCCTGCTTGCCGCCACCGAAGGTCAGATCCAGACTGCCATCCTGCGTGAAACGTGCAACGCCGAAGTATCACTAATGCCTACCGCTAAATCAGGATTGCCGTCTCCATTAAAGTCACCTGTTGCAACGGGAACGGAAAAAATACCTGTCGGGAGAATACTTGGTGTGCCGAAATTCCCGGTTCCGTCTCCTAAGAACACTGCGAGATATCTGGAATCGGGGCTTGTCACCGCCATATCCGGCTTGCCATCTCGGTTGAAATCATCTACCGCAACTCGACCGGGGATAGAGCCAACATCAAAGTTCCGTGCAGTCTGAAAGCTGAGAGCGCCACACTCGGTGGCTAATGCGGAAGCTTGATTTCATAAACAACCTAATATCACAGTTGCGATCATTGAGACTGAAAGTAGGGGACGGACGCCTGGGCTACGAAACAGGGTGGATGTGCTTTTCCGAGAAAGAGTAAGAAACTTCTTTATGCGCGGCCTGGGGGACATTTTAATCTCCTTAGTTAAGAGTTATTAGAACGACAGCCTACTGCCGGAACTGTTTACTACCTTCTTCACATCTGACTGAGCGTTCAAAGCTAACTGTGCGAAAACAGCGTGCGCGTTTTTACTAAGCGCGGGGTCACAACAGACGAACCCTGGACTTTATCGGCGCCGACCGGGGATTCCACCGCCATTCAAAAAATGACTTTCGCCGCAATTGTTTTGAGATGTTTCGTGAAACCCATCGTGCTCTCAAAATCAATGGCCGCCGCCTCGGACGCGATGTCCGTGACGACGGCCTCCGAGTGCTTCGGTCAGCCGAAATGGTTTAGCGAATCAGATGCGCTCTAAGGTGCGAACTTGACCTTCTTCCTAGTAACTTCTGCCAGCACTGGCAAACCATCCTGAATCTTCAGCTCTAAGGTGCGACCTTGACCTTCTTCCTAGTAACTTCTGCCAGCACTGGCAAACCATCCTGAATCTTCAGCAGTTCGATCTCTCCATGTTTCAGCTCAGCGCAGTAACGAACGAACTCACGCCATGCTGGATGGAGCGCCTTGTCAGGCAAACTTTTATCTGTGGTGGTCGGCTTCGCGCGCTCGGCAAATACTTTGCCGTTGTTCATGGGCTTGTCCTCGCAAAGCTGGTCTACTTCCTCTACTTCAGTAATGGTTGCTCGATGAAGTTCACGTCTTCATTACTAATGCCACACAACAGCAAAGCATTTCAGGTTCAAACGCTCACGGCCAGTAGCGCGCCACGACGATCTGGCTGTCGGTGAAATTGGGCCCTAAGTACGCACTGCCCGCGACGACTATCTTTCCATCTGTCGGTTGCACCGCGACCCCGCCGAAAGCCCAACTCTCTGTCCCGTACAAGTCTGTCGTAACTACTCCATTCGCCATCGGCCCGAAAGTTGGATCGAGAGTCCCATCAGGATTGAATCGTATGAGCCCAAAATACGTTGCCGCGTTGTCACTGCTGCGGGCAACTTCAGAAATGAGTATCTTGCCGTCGGGTTGTAAGGCCAATCCGTACAAACTGTCGTCGCCACCGTAAACGTCGACGATCTGTTTGCCGCCCCCGAAGGTGCCGTCGAGAGTGCCGTCCTGGTTGTAACGCACAACACCAGAATCAATGATATAGCTGCCACAACTGTCGCTATACGTGCGAACGAGTCCAGCTACGGCAATTCGGTTGCTTGAATCGATCCGCACCCTTCGAGCCTGATCGCCGAATCCAGAAAAGTAGGTCCTAACGATACCTCCGCCTCCGAAGCTCGCATCTGTCGCGCCATTAGATCTGAAGCGCATCAGAGTCCACTCCTGGTTGGAAGTTGAGGACAATCTTGACCAGCCTACGACGACTACTCGTTCCTCGCCGGTAATAGCGGGCACTCGCTGAATGGCAAGAGCCAACGCTAAACTCGATCCTTTTCTTGACCCGCTGGCATTTACGCTCACCATACCGCCCGAGCCGAAGCCCGAATCAAGTGAACCGTTCGAATTCAAACGCATTAAGCCGAACCCCCCCTGGCCGGCGACGACGATCTTTCCATCCTCCTGCAAGGCGACATCGCTTCGGGGAGCGCTGCCGCCAAAATGCGCTATTCCGCCGCTGGCGAACGTGGAATCGAGTGTGCCGTCGAGGTTGTAGCGCACGACTACGCTGTCCCTACCGCCGTCGGCCGCTCCTGTAACGACAATCCTGCCGTCGGGCTGCAGAGCCAGAGCGTAGGCGTAGTCAAAGCCCGTCGTGATCGGCGTCAACGTATAGCCACGCCGCAAAGGTGGATTCAATGGGACCGGGTCGCCGAATGAGGTGTCTGGAGACCCATCGATGTTGTATCGGATCACTGCGAAATCTATATCGGTCGAAGAAATCCTCACTTGTCCGGTGACAACGATCTTGCCGTCGGGTTGCACTGCGACTCCTTTGGCTTGATCGGCCGATGAAACGTAGGCGGAAGTGGCATCCGTATGCACAAAGCCAACACCGCCGAACGTCGAATCCAGACATCCGGGCAAGGCGGCGTAGCACTTTGTGTCGCTCGTCGGCGCCGGTTGCAGCGCCGGGCAAGTTGCATTACCACCACCCTTCGCGGTTACCGCAAACAGCTCCGTGCCCTTTCCGCCGCGACCGTCGGAATTCAACACCTGTATATCGAAGTTGGCGGTGACGGCGGTATCGGCAACGGTGATATTGGCCGTTACTTCAGTGCTGCTGACGAATGTTGTGGAGTTCACCTGAACTCCGCCCGGATCCGTGCTTCCAGTTACGAACCATTTCGCCTTCGCCCCATTTTTGAAGCCCTTGCCCGTGACTTTGACGTTCAGGTTGATTGTGCCTTGTGCGGTTGACGATGGGACGGCAGCCGTGACCTGGACTTGCTGCGCCTGAGCGGTGCCGGCGGCGCCGGTTACCAGCAGAAATGCTAAGACAATGAGTAAAGAGATGGGGGTTGTCTCGTGTCTGGGCTTCATTCTGTCTCTCCTTCTTCCGGGCGGGAATGGAACGGTGCTACGAAATATCAAATGATGGCGACTTTGTTTCTGTTACACGGACACTCGCGGAAATTTTCCGCTGGAAATCTTCTTTCGTGACCGGCTACTTAAAAGACCCGACCCGCCCGCTACCGCAGGCGGTACTGACAAAGCCCGTCACGGTCGGACTGCTGCCCGTGTGTTACAGGAACCGCCTCGAGCGGTAGCGACTGGAAGCGACCACTCAAGTTGAGTATAGGATCCGTTCGCTACTGAGACTTATGAAAATAGGGTGACGTCCCGGTTTTAAGCCAACGGGCGTAAGAGTCTCGCCTTTCATTTTCACTAGAGACCATTCAAGCTCTTCACTGGGATCGCGGGCGTCTCGCCCGCCGCGAGCGCGAAGCGCGAGCAAGACGTCGGACAAGCGAATTCCAGACAAGATCAGTCGCGCCCTACGGTACTCACGGCGGGCGAGACGCACGCGCTCCCAGTGAAGAGCTTGCCCACTCAACCGCTTCCGGTTCGGTAGGCCGCTCCGGCAGATTGCCTGCGCCTTCATTTCATGCTGCCGACCATAACGAATGCTGCCCAGTAATACGGATGGCGATAGCGGCCACGCAGACGCATTTCTCGTTGCACTTTTGCCAGCGCCGCAGCTTTGTCGCTTTTGCCCACCTTGCTGTAGAAGCCTCGCATGAGACGCCACGGCCGACTGATCGTTTACTTCCCAAAGCGTCGCGAGAACTGATGGACTGCCGGCGAAAAGAAAGGCTCGCGTGAGACCGACGATATCATCGCCAGCCGGCACCTCGGCGAAGTATCCGCTCCCTAACGCTGTGTCACACGCACTAAGCGTTACCAGCTGCGCTTGAAGTTGCAGCTCGAAGATCTCGTGCACTTCCAGTCGTCCATCGTCCGTAGCGTCGGCTTCCAGCAGCAAGCCTGACAGCAGCGGATTGAGCTTGTTGAAATAGCCATGCGTGGCGAGATGTATGACGTCGTAACGCCCGGCGAGACTCTTGAACGAGCTTTCCGTAGCGCGCGCGCCCAGCAGTAACGTGTGTCGTTTCGGAAAAAAGGTTGAGACGCTACGCGATTCCTGCTGCGTAAATTGCAGGCGAGCGCTTGACGGCGCCATCGCCAGCATCGAGTTACTGTCTATTGTCGAACTGCCGCCAAGCGGCAACGCGGCAGCAGCTGGCAAATATGCCAAGACGTACTTATCGACCAGTAATTGATCACGATCTCTCGGCAACCGCAGGGCAGCGAAAGGAATGTAATGCAGAATGGCGTGGGGCACCAAATAAAGGCTCTCAATTCCTTGCAGCCAACCCGCTTCTTCCACTGGCGCGATCAGAGTCTGATAAAGCCTCTCCGCCGGTAGCTTCCATTCCTCCGTCCGATGTCGGGTCATCAGGCTACGCAACAACTCAATACGCGCGCTCAGGTTTGCGGCATTGATCGGAATCGTCATGGCCCGCAACCCATCCGGCCGAACCACAAAAATGCTCAGTGAGTTTTCGGCAAGTACATACTCAATCAGTGCTGTGCCGCGATTAAGCCGCTGCACAATTTCAGCGCTCGTCGAAACCTTCAGCGCGCGCACCGAAGCGTAACCAGGATCGCTACTGCGCAGGTCATCAATAAAGCTCTGATAATCCCTTTCCGCTGCGGCGAGCTCTCCAGAAAAAAGATCAAAGACCTGGCGTTTCTGATCCGGAGCCGGTTTGACAGTTTCTTCTTCGATTTTCTGTTGCAACTGCTTAATGCGATTTCGCAGTGTGGCATCTGTTTGGCGCTGCGCCTCAGTGCGAATCGGCGCCCGGCCGCGACCAAGTAAGTCCAGATAACTGCGAGCACGAAGCCTTTCGGCAAACAGAAAGGCCTCGTCGACGCGGCCGAGTTTGAGTAACAACTCTACGAGGGCGACGTAAACCTGATACTTGTCTTCGATGTAGCCGCCCCGGAAGCGGTCCTCGCGCAGTTCGTTGCGAACCTGTTCAATCGTCTTGATTGCTGATCGATATTCAGCCAGCGCCGCGTCGTTCTGGTTAAGACTCTCGAGTGCCTGGCCGCGTCCAAAGTCGAGACGCCAGCTCAGTTCGGGGTTGCCGGTTTGGGTGACAATTTCTCGAGCGGCGGCGAAATTTTTGAGCGCGTCTTCATGGTGACCTCCGGCGCGTGCTATCTGGCCCAGCGCGAAGAGGGCTTCGCCTTGTATTGGTCGCGCCTGCGTCGCACGTCCTATCTCCGCTGCTTTCTGTGCTTCGCGGGCGGCGTTTTCGAGATGGCCCAGGCTGCGTTCTGCCAGGGCTAGTTGAATGCCGGCCGCGGCTACTGAGGCTTGATCACCGGCTGCGGTTGCTCTGGCGAGCGCGTCGCGGTAGAGCGCGCCAGCTTCCGTATATCGCTTTCGTCGCCACTCGAGATCACCAAGCGCAATCAGGTTGATGGTGACGCCGCGTGGATGATTGATCTCGCGCGAGAGGTCCAGCGCCCGACGAAACTCGTTCTCGGCTGACGCGGCGTCTCCGAGCCGTAGCTCAAGATTACCGAGATCTCCCAGACCTTCAATCAACTGTTGCTTAAGGCCCGCTTTTTCATAGACCGCCAGGGCCTGGCGATATTGTTTTAAAGCTTCGGTGTATTTGCCAAGCTGGACCAGCGCACTGCCTTTTCCTTTTTGCGAGTCGGCCTCCTCCTTCTTTAGCCCGGCCTCGTTCGCCAGTCTGATCGAGCGATCAAAACTCTCAAGCGCTTCAGGCAAACGCCCCATCCCGATATAACAGAGGGCAATGTTCTGCAGGTCCAGACTCATTCCAGGCTTAAGGTTCCCCCGCTCATCGATGGCAAGGGCTTGCTGGTAATAACGTAATGCTTCGCCGTACTCACCCAATAGCAAGTGCTTGCCGCCGATGTTCCCGATCGTATCGCTGACGCCGCGTTCGAAATTTGTCCCGCGGTAGAGCTCGAGTGCCTTGTTGTACTCATCAAGCGACCTGCGATATTCACCCAACTCGTCATATACCAGGCCAAGGTTATTTCGTGACGAGGCTTCCAGAATTCGATCGTTGAGTTGATTCCCCAAACCGATCGCCCTGGTGAAGTGTTCGATCGCCTGTGGGTATTGACCCATCTCCCAGTAAAGCAGTCCGAGGTGACTGAGCGTTTTCCCCTCCTCCGCGCGTTCGCCCAATTCCCGTTTTTTCGTCAGGGCGAGCTGCAAATACTCGAGCGCCCTGGGAAACTCGGCGAATCTCTTGTAGCAATTGCCAATTAATCCCAGAGTAATGGCCTCGCCCAGACGATCCTTGTCAGCGCGAAAGAGCGCCAGGGCCTTCTCGAATTCAGGAAGTGCCACTTTCGGTCCTTCTTCAGAATAGAGAGCACGGGCCCGACTGAGGACCTCCGCAGGGTTCTGCAGCTGAGTTTCACGATTGGATACGCTGGCGGGCGAGAGATTAGATCTCTGAGCGTTAGCAGAGTTCGCGAGCATTAAGAGCGTCAGAAGATACAAAGCTGGCTTCGGGGTGTGGGTCACTCTCATCTGCTGGTTGATTAGATATATCTCGCTTCTACTGTGCGCGAATGCTAACCACATTCGATTTTAGAGTCTTGCCTTCGCGAAGATTTGCGCTAACCCAAACGAAGTATTTCGCTCCCGGAGTTAGCTTTATCTGTGCAGGTAATTGGAGGTGCGTCTCTTCTGTTTTTAACTGAGATACAGGATCGCCGGTGGCTGACACAACAGAGATTTCGTAGAACACAGCGTTCGGAATCGGCACCCAGCGAAGGGCTAGGTGACTGTTTTTCACGACAGTGCCTTCACGCGGAGTGATGAGTCGGAAAGACAAAGCATTAAGGTTGTCAGCGCCACGCACAGCCGTCGGCGATTGTGTGGGCCTTGGCTTTGTTGTCGCAGGGCTAACACTACTTTTCGCTGAGCCGACCGGTGAAGTATCGCTTTGTACGGCAGGGGGCAATTTGCCGGAAGGAACAGACACCTGGGGTTGACTCTGTGCTACTAGTGACTGGTCCCCGGATCGCGAAGAGCGTCGAAACTGGAAGGCTAAAGCGAGAGCTATTGCCAACACCAAACACGCCGCGGCTGCGAGCGGTGCAGTCCAGCGCCAGTTAATTCCGCTCGAATGTTCCGGCGCCGGTACCAAATTCCTTGCTTGCGAAATAACTTGAACCGGAACAGGCGAAGGGTCAGCCCATTCGGCAGACCGCGCCAGAAAAGCCACCTGGTTTAGACACCATTCGCAGTTAGCGACGTGAGCTTCGACGGACTGTTTGCCCGTGGTATCAAGGCGTTGATCCACATACGCGGCAAGCTGCGCCTCATCGGGACATCGCCAGCCGGGCGCCTGGAAAGAACGTCGCCCGCCCGAACGCAAGTTCTTGAGATCCTTCTCATCCATTTTGTCACACTTTCAATCCGTTCAGTTTCACGGACACCAAGGGCAGCTTTTCCGCAGGTCGACGAATTTAGCTCAACTCACGGCGCAAGCGCGCCAGGATGTCCTTGATCTGCCGGTCAGTGCGCTGGGCGTTGCCGAGATCCGTTAATCTTGCGCATTGTTCCAGCGTCAATTCCTGCTCAAAGCGGAGCCGAACCAGGAGTCGGTCACGAACCGGCATTCTCCCGAGAGCACGCGCGAGCTTTACCCTTCTCTCATTAAGAATGGCTTGAGCTTCCGGATCAGGCCGGGTATCAGTAATGTTCGCCAGGTCATTCCCGTCTTGCAAAGGTGTCCCACTTCCGAACGTTGTCTGCGCATGACGCGCGTCGAGGACCAAACGCTGCTTTATTGTTAGGCCTTCTTCAATTCGCTCTCTACTCTGCGCGAGTAGTTCCGGGGTTGCATTGGGAAACTTAGACGCGAGCTCGAGCAGAGTCTCCTCTGCCGAAGCGCGACGCTCATGAATCAACCGAAACACTTCCTGGTCGAAGAATGGAAGTCGGGATATCGAGCGAAACAATCGACGGCGGCCAAATTGTCTTCGATGCCAGTCCAGGCACAGGTTGCGGACTACCGCCCGCAGCCAGGTTGAGAATTTTGCGCTGCCACCTGGTTTGAATTTTCGCAGGCGGTGAAAGTTTTTGGCCACCAGACTCTTACAGACAAACTGGAAACAGTCCGCGGCTCTGTCGGGATCGGGGTCGAAATGACGAACGACCTGGAAAATCTGAGGGGAATACTCGCGCAGGAATTCAGCCCAGGCTTCTTGCGAATTTCCTGACTCAAGCCGTTGAAGGATTTCCCTGATCGTTTCTTCCGGCATCACGTTGCCCCGCCCTGCTCAGAATAAACTGCAACAGGCGAACACGAGGGTCGCATAGTGTATGAAGTACAAATCTCGCGTGTGGATTTCTGTTGTCGAAACCGCTTCTCAGATGGAAGAGTGGCAAAACTGTCTAACTGCGACTTCCCGATAGGAACGGAAGACTTCCGTCAGAATGGTCGGGCGCGATTCTACTTCACGGAAAGGCGGCATTGCTACAAAAAAGCCGAGTACTAAGGTGGAGGTTGAGGGTAATAATCAGTGGACGATCTTCGTTGAGTAAAGAATCCCATACATTGCATCCTGATGTTTGGGAAACTCTTTGCCGGTCGTCGCAAGCATAAGGTTTACCATCTGCACCTGGCCGGCATACTTGCGGTAAGCAAGCCACTGCAATCGTCTGAACCCGTCGGGCTTCTCCGGATTTGATTCGCGAAACTGAACACCTTTCAACCCGTCAATCTCCAGCCACTTTAGTTGGTCAACCTCGCCGTTCTTCGCACGTGTCTTGGCCTGATCGTAGAACGCGTTAAGACTTATCTCAGTGGGAAAGCTCTCATCCATAGTGGAAATATCGACATTCAAAGAGACGGTGTCCCCGGAACGCGGTGCCAGGTAGCTAAACGTTTTCAATTCGTCGGTGGCCTTCGTCCATTTCGGCGGCAACGTCCATGACATTCCTTGCTTATCCCAATTGACGCTCTGCCCACCCGCGAGTGCCGCTGTCTGCGCAGCGGTTGGTTCGGGACGTTCGACGGCAGCGCCAGTCGCACCTGAGCTTGAGGCAGGCTTGTTTGATTCCTCGGTCTTGCTGGTTAGTCTTTTGGTCAGGTTACACAGCGATAGGGCAAGTCCCAGAACAAGAAGCAGCGGAATATGTTTCATGGTTTACTCACTGAGAGGACTGAAAGAGCAGTCCGCTTTCTATTCCAAAACAGCGGTTGAAGTCAAATTTACGAGTCGCTTCCCTCGCTGAGGCGGGAAACTAGAATAAACCCAAACGGAGCGGCGAGTCGGATTATTCTGTCGCTCCTATCACTAATTCCAACCTGTTGTCGGCATGTTAGGTGCGTGTTATCCTACGGCTTCCCTCTAAAGCCCCCCTCTAACAACTGCGCTGCGGCGCCCTACTCTCCGGAGATCCTTTATGAAAATGTTTGTGAGACCGTCAGCATTTATTTGTTTAGTTGCGGTAACCGCGCTTATCGTCGTCGGCAGCGCCTGTCAACCTGCCACCAATACGAATACAAACGCGAACCTGATTGTGAATGCAAATACAACTCCGGCAAACACCAATGCCAACGTCGCCCCCGCGATGACAGCAGGTATTGCTGCCCGCGAGCCCGATAAGTATCGCGCGACCCTGGTCTTCACAGCCGAAACGGAAGGCGGCGAGAAAACCATCGGGATTCCGGCGCTCTCCGCGGACATAGCTCGCGATGGCGCCGACCGCCGCGTTTCATTCAAACTGCCGGATGGATCGGATCTTGTCTACCTCGAGCAGGCCGGCAAACATATGGTCATTGTCCCAAGCCGCAAGCAGTACGCTGAGTTGACACCGGAAGCGACCGGCTTTCAGTTACACAAGTTGCTGACGCCGGGACAACTTGTCTCGCGGCTTGAAACCCTGAAGGGGGTGGAGCTGGTGGGTGAAGAGGCATTAAATGGACGCACGGCAGAAAAGTATCGTTATGCCACAACTCGAGCCACCGGCACACAAGCAGGCGAAGTCAGTGCAGAGGCCTTTGTCTTTGTGGACAAAGAGACCGGCCTCCCACTGCGCGCGGAGCTGTTCACCGAAGCCAGCGGTGAGGTACAGGGAGTAAGAGGAGCAAAGATAGTTGCGGAGATGCGCAACATTACCACGGCAGTTGACCGCACCATGTTCGAGGTGCCATCAGGATTTAGCAAGATTCCACCAGAGCAGATCAAGCAGCAGATCAATGCTCTGACAAATGCGGCGGCCGCCATCGTAAAATCGCTGCTCGGTAGCATGGCTACTCAGAGCGGTGGCGCGTCGACTGCCTCTCCAACGGCCTCTCCTGCTGCTACGTCTCCAACAGTCCCGTAAGGGAGAGAAGAGAAAGGAACACTGATGAGATATCTAATCATTCTTCTGTTGGGACTGATCGTCGGGGCGGGCGCCACTGTCTTCTTCCTGGGCACGCCCCGCTCAAAGTCCACTCCTGGAGCGGTGGTAAAAGCTCCTGACCCTGGTGGCGATCCGGCAAGCACGGTCGTCATTACGCTGCCCAACAGTTTTGTCGATGGTGTGCTCGGGGCTATCTTCCAGGATCTAGGCGCACCCTCATTTCAGCTCGCCGGCAATGATTCAGTATTTGAATCTACAACAATGCAGCGAATCACTTTCCAGCAGGCGTGCAACAACACAATCACTTTGGCGCAGGAAGGGAGCAATATTAAGACTCAGGTTCAATTCGCTGACGGCCGGATCTCCGCGCCGCTGGCCTTCAGTGGAAGTTATAACTTGATGGGAACCTGCATGCAGTTTAAGGGCTGGGCGCAGACCAGTATTCAGCTTCGCTTCGACCAGGAGGCGCAAACTGTCTATGGACAACTGAACGTGGAGGGAGTCAATCTTGAGAATGTGAATCCCCTGGCCAATAACTTCGTCACCGTCTTTGTTCGAAATGCAATTGACCAGAAAGTGAACCCGCTTGAACTCATCCGAGCGCCGCAACTGCAACTTATGATTCCAGTCAAAGCGAGTAACGGCGCTCTGAAAGCCCAGGTCAAAGATGTGCGTGCAGAGATAACTGATGGGTCGCTAAAAATGCACATCTCCTACGCGTTTAGTGGCACGCGAGGCCAGACCGGATGACGGATTGCGGACACGGGGACGCGGGGACGCGGAGAAGGGGAGATGGGGCGATTGGGTGTGAGAAATGCCAAATGGAAGATGGAAAATGTCGTGCTCCTGCGTGCTCCTACCTACTGCCTGTTTACGCCTGCTTTCCTTTTACTATCCACCCGCCGCCAATCACCTCTTCATCGTTATAGAAGACGGTTGCCTGACCGGGTGTGATGGCACGCTGGGGTTCATCGAAGATCACCTGGGCGCGACTATCCTCAAGGGGCGTTATCCTGGCGGGGGCTTCAGTATGCCGGTACCGTACGCGCACGTGAGCGCGCACCGGAGCTGTGGGGTCGTCGAAAGCAATCCAGTTAACGCCAGCGGCGGTGAACTCCTGGCTGAATAACTGATCCTGTCCTCCTACAACGACGTGATTCTTCGCCGCATCGATCGCAAGTACGTGCAATGGGCGCGCGGCGGCGATGCCGATTCCTCGTCGCTGGCCAATCGTGAAGTGATGGATGCCGGTATGTTGACCCAGGATCTCGCCTTCAGTATCGACAATTTCTCCCGGGCCAGGCAGTCGCCTCGATTCGTTCTCCGCTACCAGATAACGGTCGATGAAGGCGGCGTAGTTTCCATCAGGGACGAAACAGATCTCCTGCGACTCGGCTTTCTCCGCCACTGCCAGATGATGGTCCCGCGCTACGCCGCGAACTTCCGGCTTCGACATCTCACCGAGCGGGAACAGGGAGCGAGATAATTGCTCCTGCGTCAGTTCCCAAAGAAAGTACGACTGGTCCTTCTGAACGTTACGTCCTCGGAAAAGACGGTAACGATTCGTCTCCCGATCGTATTCAACGCGCGCATAGTGTCCGGTAGCGACCTTCTCGCAACCCAGGCTGGCAGCAAGCTGATCAAGCGAAGCAAACTTCAACCGGCTATTGCACGAAACGCAAGGAATCGGCGTCTCGCCATTAAGATAGCTCGTGACGAACGGCTGCACCACGTCGCGTTCAAATTCGCGCTCGAGGTTCAACACGTAGAAAGGAAAGCCCAACTCTTCGGCTACACGGCGCGCGTCGTAAACATCATCGAGCGAACAGCAACGCGAAGGAAGCGGATCGCCGTTCTCATCAACGTTGATGCCGCGGCGCTGATTCCACAACTGCATCGAGAAGCCGACGAGGTCGTGCCCCTGCTCTTTCAAGATTGCCGCGGCTGCCGAAGAATCCACGCCGCCGCTCATTGCTACAGCTATCTTCATAAGTTTCGAGTTCCGAGTTCCGAGTTTCGGGTTTCGAGTTGTGCTCTCGGACGCTCTAGAATACCGGAAGCGAGTACAATGCGTGAGGAGCCCGAGCGCATCTGAAAGCGGACGGTCGTGTTTTCCAGAGGAAAACGAGCCAAAGGCAGGGTCCTAATTTTGCCACTTATTAACCGCTAACTCTGAACTCTGAACTCTGAACTC